>CAZUZY010000035.1:0-36682 GCA_964624885.1 uncultured Polyangiales bacterium
CGACGCCGAGGCGCGCTCGGGTGGCGCGCGACGCGGTCGTGGGCTCGCCCCGGACGAGATCGGCCAGCGTCGCGCTCGCGACCCCGAAGGCCATGGCGCCGAAGAGGGCCAGCACCCGCGCCCGGGGGCCGGGGTGCCGGGCCAGGCGGGTCGCGACGAAGCCCGCAGTGGCGAGCCCGAGCGCCACCGCCGCGCGCCACGTGGAGGCGCGGAGGCGGCGGAACACCACGGGACGCTGCTCGAACGCCGTGCGCTCGGCGTGCAGCACGAGGACCGCAAGGGTCGCGGCGAGCCCGAGAAGGCCCACGGCCACGGCCAGCTTGTCCATGGAAGGCTGCCTTTTGCCCTGGACGGGCTGGGCAGGCAACCGCTCGCATGTTCAGCGGGTCCGGCGCACGACCACAAAAGCACGAAGCCGGAATCGGGTGATTCCGGCTCGTGCGGCCCACGCGTCGGCGTGGGCCTCTCAGACGCGCGCGCTCACTCGGCGGGCGAAGGCTCGGTCTTCTTGACCTCACCCTCACCGCTCTCGATGCGCATGCCGTAGAACGAGCGGTAGACGAACACCACCGAGATCGCGAGGAAGACCCCCGCGAGCGCCTTGGGCAGGTTGGCGTCGCCGCCGGCCTTCATCTGCTCCGCGAGCTCGACGGCGAGGAGGCCGAAGAGGGTCGTGAACTTGATGACCGGGTTGAGGGCCACGCTGGAGGTGTCCTTGAATGGATCGCCCACGGTGTCGCCGACGACGCTCGCGTCGTGGAGCGGCGTGCCCTTGGCCTTGAGCTCGACCTCGACGATCTTCTTGGCGTTGTCCCAGGCTCCGCCGGCGTTGGCCATGAAGAGCGCCTGGAACAGGCCGAAGAGGGCGATCGAGATGAGGTACCCGATGAAGAAGAACGCGTCGAAGAACGCGAACGCCAGGGTGCCGAAGAAGATGGTGAGGAAGATGTTGAACATCCCCTTCTGCGCGTAGATCGTGCAGATCTCGACGACCTTCT
Source organism: uncultured Polyangiales bacterium (assembly GCA_964624885.1). Taxonomy (GTDB): domain Bacteria; phylum Myxococcota_A; class Polyangia; order Polyangiales; family JADJMO01; genus JADJMO01. Next base: position 999 of record CAZUZY010000035.1, read on the forward strand.
TGCTGTCCTCGATCGAGGCCTTCTCGACGCCCTCGAGCTTGATGTTCGCCTTGATGAACTCGACGGCGCGGTACGCGCCGGTGGAGACCGCCTGCGTGGACGCGCCGGTGAACCAGTAGATCATCGAGCCGCCGGCCAGGAGGCCGAGGAGGAACGGCGGGTAGAGCAGCGACAGCTTGTCGGTGTTGCGCGCGAAGCCGTCGGTGAGGGTCACGATGATCGAGAAGATCATGGTGGTGGCGCCGACGACGGCGGTGCCGATGAGCACGGGCTTGGCGGTGGCCTTGAAGGTGTTGCCGGCGCCGTCGTTCTCCTCGAGGAAGTGCTTGGCCTTCTCGAACTGGACGTCGAAGCCGAAGTCCTTCTTGATCTCCTTCTCGATGCCCGGGATGGTCTCGATGACGGAGAGCTCGTAGACGGACTGCGCGTTGTCGGTCACCGGGCCGTAGGAGTCGACCGCGATGGTCACCGGGCCCATGCCGAGGAAGCCGAAGGCCACGAGGCCGAAGGCGAAGACCGGCGAAGCGTCGACGTGACCGACGGTCATGAGGGCGCCGAGGCCCTGCATGCTGACGATCCACGCGGCGCCCATGAGGACCACGAGGATGACGCCCATCCAGAAGGAGCTGAAGTTCCCCGCCGTGAGACCGGAGAGGATGTTGAGCGACGGACCGCCCTCGCGCGACGAGGTGACGACCTCACGCACGTGACCCGACTCGGTCGAGGTGAAGACCTTGATGAGCTCGGGGATGATGGCGCCGGCGAGGGTGCCGCACGTGATGATGAGCGAAAGCTTCCACCAGAGGGTGCCGTCGCCGAGGTTCGGGATGAGCTCCTTCGAGACGATGAAGGTGAAGATGATCGAGACCACCGAGGTGATCCAGACCAGCATCGTGAGCGGGTGCTCGTAGTTGAACTGGTCCGAGTTCTGGTACTTGCCCTTCGCGATGGCGTCGTTGATGAAGTACGAGATCGCCGAGGCGACGACCATCACGATGCGCATCACGAAGATCCAGACGAGGAGCTGGACCTGGACCGAGGGATCCTTCACCGCGAGGAGGATGAAGGAGATGAGCGCGACGCCGGTGACGCCGTAGGTCTCGAAGCCGTCGGCCGAGGGGCCGACCGAGTCGCCGGCGTTGTCGCCCGTGCAGTCGGCGATGACGCCCGGGTTACGCGCGTCGTCTTCCTTGATCTTGAAGACGATCTTCATGAGGTCGGAGCCGATGTCGGCGATCTTGGTGAAGATGCCGCCGGCGATGCGCAGCGCCGAGGCGCCGAGCGACTCGCCGATCGCGAACCCGATGAAGCACGGGCCGGCGTAGTTGCCGGGCACGAAGAGGAGGATGGCGAGCATGATGAGCAGCTCGACCGAGATGAGCAGCATGCCGATGCTCATGCCCGCCTTGAGCGGGATGGCGTAGGCCGGGAACGGCTTGCCCTTGAGGGCGCCGAACGCCGTGCGCGAGTTGGCGAACGTGTTCACGCGGATGCCGAACCACGCGACCATGCAGCTGCCGGCGATGCCGATGAGGCTGAAGGCGAGGATGATCAGCACCTGGGCGGTCTTGCCCTCGGCGAAGTAGTGCTGCGCGACGCCGAAGTAGTAGACGATGATGGCCCCGATGAAGACCTCGAGGACCATGATGAACTTGAGCTGGGTCGCGAGGTACGTCTTGCACGTCTCGTAGATCAGCTCGCTGATCTCCAGCATCGACTTGTGCACCGGCGCGTTCTTGAGCTGCGCGTAGATGACGAAGCCGAAGATCATGCCGAGGGCCGAGACGATGAGCCCGCCCATGAGCAGGTTCGCGCCCGACTGGCCCGAGAGGAAGCTCGCGATGTTCTTGTCCGCGAGGCTCGGGACGATCAGGTTGGCCTCGCCGCCCCCCTTGTGGGGCGCCGCGGGCGCGGCCGGGTTCGCCCAGGCAGCGCCGGCGACCAGCGAGAGGATCAGCGTCGCGAGGAAGGTGAGCATCACCTTGCCCCGGACCCCGAGGGTGGATTTGGCGATCATGTAGAAATCTCTCCTGGAGAAACGCGGGAAATGGACCGGCGAAAGCTCGAGGGGTTGGCCGCCTCACCCTTGGAAATAGGGGTGCAGACGCTTCAGCACGCCTCGCGTGCGGGGCGGCCCATAGCACGGGGTCGACCTGGCCGTCGAGGGGACGACCTCTGCCACGGTCCAGGTAGCCGGAACGTGTCGCTCTTCCGTGGCCGCCGCGACACCTCTTGCGGGAAGTTGGCGCCGTCGTCACGCCTGCGTCACGCCCTGCGCATAGGGTCGCCGCATGGCTCCCCGCGTACTCATCGTGGAGGACGAACAGGACCTCGCGAGCGTGATGTCCTACAACCTCCGGGCCGACGGCTTCGAGACCGCGCGGGTGGACACGGTCGCCGGCGCGCGGCACGAGCTCGGCGCGCGTCGCTACGATCTCGTCGTGCTCGACCTCATGCTGCCCGACGGCAGCGGCCTCGACGTGTGCCGGTGGATCCGGGCGCAGGGCCCGCTCCGCGATCTCCCCGTGCTCATCGCCTCCGCGCGCAGCGAGGAGGTGGACCGCATCGTCGGCCTCGAGCTCGGCGCCGACGACTACCTGGTCAAGCCGTTCGCGGTGCGGGAGCTCGTGTTGCGCGTGCGCAGCATCCTGCGGCGCACCGAGCCCCCGCCGTCGCGCGAGGATCTGGTCGAGTTCGGCGTGCTCCGTGTCGACCGCGGGGCGCACCGGGTGTTCGTCGAGGATCAGGAGGTGCACCTCACCACCCTCGAGTTCCGCCTGCTCACCACCCTGCTCGAGCGCCGCAACCGCACCCAGAGCCGCGACATGCTCCTCGTGGACGTGTGGCAGCTCTCGGCGCGGCTCGACAGCCGCACGGTCGACACCCACGTGAAGCGGCTCCGCGAGAAGCTCGGCGCCGCGGCGGGCTACATCCGCACCGTGCGCGGCATCGGCTACCGGTTCGTCGGGTCGCCCGACGAGCCCGAGAGCAACTGAGCCGTGTCAGTGGTTGGCAGCATCTCGCACGCCGCCCACTGTGGGAAGTGACGCGCGCGTGACGAACGAGTGAGCCGCGCGCGAGATCCGGCACCGAACCCTCCCGGTCACTCAATCGTCGCAAGCGCGATGCGACCGCGTCACTTCACCGTGGTTTCTTGCGCGCCGTGGCATTCGAGGCCTTCGTCTCAAAGACGGTGAACGCGGCGTACCGGCTGCGGCTCTCCCAGTGCGTCGCCGCCGGCGCGTGCATCCTCGTGGGCATCGCCGCGGTGGGCCAGCGGGTGAACGCCAAGGCGCCGCCACCCCCCAAGCTCGAGGACCTGACCGACGTGAAGTTCGTCGAGGAGATCCCCGAGGAGAAGGCGGAGGAGAAGCCGAAGGAGCCCGAGCCCCCCGCGCCGGCGCCGGTGCTCGTGCCCGAGAGCGTGAAGGTGAGCAACGAGCCACCGCCGCCCCCGCCACCGGTGCCGACCGAGATCCCCAAGGACAAGCTCGACGAAGCCGACCCTTCGAAGGACAAGGGCATCGCGGGTGGCTCGCACTCCGGCGATCCGGGGGGGGCCGCCGGAGGCACGGGGACCGCCACCGCTGCCATCGCGACCACGCCGCCGCCGCCCCCTCCCCCGCCGACGGCCACGACCCCTCCCCCGCCACCGCCGCCCCCCAAGGCCACGCTGGTCTCGGAGACGGACGTGCCGCCGAAGCTCACCGGGTACGTGAAGCCGCCCTACCCGGAGGCCGCGCGCGCCGCGGGCACGACCGGCGCGGTGACCGTGCGCATCACCATCGACGAGAACGGGGACGTCACCGACGTGAAGATCGTCAAGAGCGACCCGACGTTCGACGCCGTGGTGCTGGAGACGGTGAAGAAGTGGAAGTTCACCCCCGCCAAGCACGAAGACGGCACCACGTTCAAGACCACGATCGTGCGGAAGATCCCGTTCACGATCAAGACGCAGTGACCCGCCAGGAGCAATGAAGATGGAGCTGAATCTCGTCCACATCTGGAAGGACATGCCGTTTCTCTCGCGCGTCGTCGCGAGCTGCCTCGCGCTGATGGCGCTCGGCGCGATCGGCGTGGTCATCGAGCGGCTGCTCTTCCTCACGCGCACCAGCGCCGAGTCGAAGCTGTTCGCCGTGAAGGTGCGCGCGGTCCTCGCCGAGCACGACATCGAGGGCGTCGCCAAGCTCGCCGCCGCGCACCCGACGAGCCCGCTCGCGCGCCTGGTGCACGCCGGTGCCTCCAAGTACCTCGACCACACCATCAGCCCCGGCCACGACAACCTCGGCCCCATCGAGGCCGCCAAGCGCGAGATGGCGCGTCGGGCGGAGGTGATCAGCCTCGAGCTCCGCCGCGGCATGTCGCTGCTGGCCTCGGTCGGCTCGCTGGCGCCGTTCGTCGGTCTGCTCGGCACCGTGCTCGGCATCCTCGGCGCGTTCGCCAAGATCGGCGCGAGCGGCTCGGCCGGCCTCGGGGCGGTCAGCGCCGGCATCGCCGAGGCGCTCATCGAGACCGCGTTCGGTCTCATCGTCGCCATCCCCTCCGTCGGCTTCTTCAACTGGCTCAACGGCAAGGTCGAGGCCATCGAGCTCGACCTCACCAACGCCAACGGCGAGTTCCTGGACGAGGTCGAGCGCAACCACCGCGACGACGACGCCGCGGTCGACTCCGGCCGCGCGGCCGCCTGAGAGGCGAGGAGGTTCCCGTGGGCGTCAGCGTCGAAGCGAGCAAGGGCAAGAAGAAGCGGGGCGCCGCCCCCGACATCAACATCACGCCGCTGGTCGACGTGGTGCTGGTGCTCCTCATCATCTTCATGGTGGTGACCCCGCAGCTCGAGGCGGGAGAGGCGGTCGAGCTCCCGACCATCTTCAACCCCGACCCCAAGAGCAAGAGCAAGCTCGACCCGGTGGTGCTCACCTACACGCTCTCGGGGAAGTACTTCTTCGAGAAGGAGTCGTTCGCCGACGCCGCCTCGTTCAAGGCGCGCCTCGAGCGCGAGCACGCCGCCCACCCCGACCGCCGCATCATCCTCAAGGGCGACTACCGCAACACGTTCGGCAAGATGCGCGAGCTGTTCGATCTCATCCAGAAGGTGGGCTTCCAGGGGGTCGCGTTGATGGTCAGCGAGAAGCCGGAGGGCGCGAGCGGCGCCCAGTGGGCCAAGGTCCAGAAACCGGGAGGGAACTGAGATGGGCATTGACATCGGCGGCCCCAAGAAGGCCAAGGTCCGGCCGGCGATGAACATCACGCCGCTGGTCGACGTGGTGCTCGTCCTCCTCATCATCTTCATGGTGGTCACGCCGCTGCTCACCAAGCAGTTCTGGGTGAACCTCCCGAAGAACGAGGAGAAGAAGGAGGCCAAGCCCGACCCGAACGCCAAGCCCGTCGTCCTCTCGGTCGACAAGGCGGGGGTCGTGAAGCTGAACAACGAGCCGATCGCGAGGGATCAGCTCAAGGAGAAGCTGAAGCGCGTGTTCGCCGCCAAGAACGGGGACCACACGCTGTTCTTCACCGCGGAAGAAGACGCCCCGTTCGGGGCCGCGGTGGAGGCCATGGACGTGGCCCGCGCGGGGGGCGCGGCGCCGATCGCCGTCCTGACCGTGAAGCCGAAGTCGTAGCCACAGTCTGCATCGATCAGTCGTGAAACACCCCGGGCCGGGCCCGGGGCGGAGAGAGGGATCCATCCATGCGCCGCGTCGGAGTGCTCGTCCCGTCGCTGGTGGTCGGTACCACCACGTTCGCGTTCGCCCAGGCCCCAGCCAGCCCTTCACCGGCGCCCTCCGCGTCGACCGTGCCCTCGGCCAGCGCGCCCGTGCCGGCGCCCTCGCCCAAGGGCGACGAGGACGCCGAGGAGGTGCCCGTCGAGGAGACGGAGCCCGCCGTGAAGCCCGACGCCAAGACGGGCGTCGTGACCGGCAAGCTGACCGACGCGGGCACCGGCGAGGAGATCATCGACGGCCAGTGCGCCGTGGTGGGCACCAAGCAGAAGGCCGTGAGCGACACCGAGGGCATCTTCTCGCTGAAGCTCCCGCCGGGCACCTACGTGATCCGGTGCTTCTACGAGGGCTACAAGACCCAGCGGTTCGACAACATCGTCGTCACGGCCGGCAAGGTCACCAAGCTCGACGTGAAGTTCCCGCTCGACACGGCCAAGCCGGTCGAGGAGATCGTGGTCGAGGTCGACCCGGACCGCACGACCGCCGGCGCCCAGCTCACCATCCGCAAGAACGCGGGCACGGTCAGCGACGCGGTGAGCGCCCAGGAGATCGCCAAGACCCCCGACCGCAACGCCGCCGAGGCGAGCAAGCGCGTGGTCGGCGCGAGCGTGGTGGACGGCCGGTTCGTCTACGTGCGTGGCCTCGGTGACCGGTACACGAACGCGCTCCTGAACGGCACGCCGCTGCCCAGCCCCGAGCCGGACCAGCAGGCCATCCCGCTGGACATCTTCCCGGTGGCGGTGCTGTCGGACGTGACGATCTACAAGACCTTCCTCCCCGACATGCCCGGCGACTTCGCGGGCGGCAGCGTACGCGTCTCGACGCGGACGTTCCCCTCCCAGTTCTTCCTCTCGACGTCGTTCACCATGGGGTACAACTCCCTCTCGACGTTCAAGGACCGGCTCTCGTACCAGGGGAGCAACGGCGACTGGCTGGGCTCGGACAGCGGCGCGCGGCGGATGCCGAACAACATCCGCAACCAGTACAAGGTCGGCGGCAGCGACGCCGAGATCGAGGCCTACGGCGAGTCGCTGAGCCAGAAGCCGCGCAAGGTGTACCCGATCCTCTCGGGGCCGAACTTCTCGGGCAACCTGACCGTCGGCGACTCGTACCAGTTCAGCGGTGGCAAGACCCTCGGCTTCATCGCGGCCGTCGGCTACGGGCGCCGCTTCTCGCTGCACGACGAGCAACAGATCGGGTACCGCTCCGGGGTCACGGGGCTCGAGCGTCGCTTCGACTTCGAGGGCTCGCGCTCGACGGCGATGGTGTCGCTGTCAGCACTTGGCAGCATCGGCTTCCAGGTCGGCAACCACCACCGTGTGACGCTGACCGGGCTCTACTCGGGCAACGCCGACGACGATGTGCTCAGCCTCGCGGGCAGGAGCATCAACGACGACGCCAACGTGCGCCTGGTCCGCTCGCGCTGGGTGCAGCGCAAGATGTACTTCTCGCAGCTCATCGGCGAGCACAAGCTCGTCGAGCTCGGCAAGGCGCTCTTCAAGTGGAACGTGTTCTACGGCGTCGCCAAGCGCGAGGAGCCGAACAACGTGCAGTCGGTCACCTCGGTCCCGCTGCTCGACGGCCGCCCCGATCCCGACCAGTCGTACCAGCTCAAGAGCGGCGACGCCCTCACCCACTTCTACAGCGGCCAGACCGAGAAGCTGCTCGGCGGCGGGTTCGACTGGGCGCAGCCGCTCACCGCCAAGGAGGACGGCCCGAAGCTCAAGGTCGGCGGCGTGGCGCAGACCAAGCAGCGCAACTTCCTCGCGCGCCGGTTCCGGTTCCAGTTCCTCCCGGGGCGCGGCCAGTCCGACTGGCTCCGCACCGACCCCGCGTTCGCGCTCGACGACGCCAGCATCGGCAAGTTCGCCTATCTCGAGGAGAACACGCGCGCCAACGACGTCTACGAGGCCAGCCAGCAGGTCTACGGCGCGTACTCCATGGCCGACCTGCCCTTCGGTCGGTTCCGGCTCCTCGGCGGCCTCCGGGTCGAATACACGAAGCTGACGCTCGACACGAAGGACGACCTCGCGGCCGGCAACGCCGACGTGCAGTACGGCTACCGCGCGACGGACCCGCTGCCCGCCGTCGCCGCGGTCTTCAAGGTGACCGACGCGCAGAACGTCCGCGCCTCGGTCACCCAGACCATCGCGCGCCCGCAGTTCCGCGAGATCGCGCCGTTCGAGTACGCCGACTTCTTCGCCGGGCAACAGGCCAAGGGGAACAAGGACCTGAAGCGGGCCCGGATCACCAACGCCGACCTGCGCTGGGAGTGGTTCCCGGCCGCCGACGAGGTGGTGGCAGTCAGCGCCTTCTACAAGCACTTCACCAACGCCATCGAGTACACGTTCGAGGAGGTGACCTCGCAGGTGGTGCGCAAGCCGGTGAACACCAAGGCCGCCACCAACCTCGGGCTCGAGCTCGAGGGGCGCAAGAACCTCAAGTTCCTCGCGCCGGCGCTCGCGCCGTTCACCGTCCTCGCCAACCTCACCTGGGTGCGCTCGCGGGTCACCTTCGCGGCGAGCGAGGTGGGCGTGACCAACCTCGAGCGCCCGCTGCAGGGCCAGTCACCGTACGTCGTGAACGTGGCGCTCGACTGGGTGGGCAACGGCGGCAAGACGCAGGCGCGCGTGAGCTACAACGTGTTCGGCAAGCGCATCGACACGGTGGGCACCCTCAAGGTGCCCGACACCTACGAGATGCCGCGCCACATCGTCGACCTGAGCGTCGCGCACCAGTTCACCAAGCACCTCGACGGCAAGCTCTCGGTGGAGAACCTGCTCGACGCCCCCTACTCGTTCCAGCTCGAGAGCGGCGAGACCGCGGGGCAGTGGAAGGTCGGTCGCACGGTGTGGGTCGGTCTGCAGCACCACCTCTGAGCCGGCGGCGACGGTCGTCACGAACTCGTTTCGCCGGCTCCGCGCCGCTGCCGCACGGGTGGTGCACAACGCCGACCAGCCAAACTCGACTTCGATCCCGAGGAGGATTCCCATGAAGACCGTTCGTTCGTCGCTCGTTCTCGTCACCCTGGTCGCCTGCGGCGCCGTCACCCTCGGAAGCGTCGGCTGCGGAGACGACTCGACGCCGGACAAGCCTGCGCCGTCCGACACCGGCACCGTCGACACCGGCGCGGCCGACACGGGCACCGACACCGGCACCGTCGACACCGGCACGCCGGGCGACAGCGGCGGCGACACGCCCGACCCGGGCTGCCCCGCGACGCCGACCGCGGTCGACGTCACGGCCGACATCACCACCGACACCACCTGGGACTGCAGCAAGGTCTACATCCTCAAGAAGTTCGTCGAGGTGAAGCCGGGCGCGAAGCTGACCATCAAGGCGGGCACGGTCGTCAAGGGCACGCGCGGGGCGGGCACCGGCGAGGCCACCATCACCGGCATCGCGGTCCTCCCCGGCGCCAAGATCGCCTCGCTCGGCACCAAGACCCAGCCGGTCGTCATGACCAGCAACGAGGCCTCCAAGAAGCGCGGCGACTGGGCCGGCCTCATGATCCTCGGCAAGGCCAAGTCGAACCACACCGCCGCCACCTTCCCCGAGGGCCTCTCGGCCAAGGACCAGTTCAAGTACGGCAGCACCGGCGCCGACCGCGACGACGCGGACTCGAGCGGCGAGCTGCACTACACCCGCGTGGAGTGGGCCGGCTACCAGCTCAGCGTCGGCAACGAGATCAACGCCTTCTCGTTCTACGGCGTCGGCAGCGGCACCCAGCTCGACCACCTCGAGGCCTACCAGGGCTTCGACGACTCGTTCGAGTGGTTCGGCGGCGCGGTCAACGGCAAGTACCTGCTCGCGCAGTCGGGCAACGACGACTGCTTCGACATGGACAACGGCTACCGCGGCAAGCTGCAGTTCATCATCTGCAACCGCGACGACGTCGACGGCGGTGGCAACGGCTTCGAGGTGGACAACGACGCCAACGCGTCGGACAACACGCCCTATACGCAGCCGACGATCTGGAACGCCACCATGATCGGCAAGACGGACACCGCGACCACCGAGGGCGGCCACGGCTTCCACCTGCGCCGCAACACCAAGGGCACCTGGAGCAACGTCCTCGCGGTCAACTGGCCGCTGTCCGGCCTCTTCATCCAGGCCAACGTCGACTCGGCCGGCGCGGCGCTGCCCGGCACGGGCGCCGAGAAGAACGCGACCGACGGCTCCCTGGTGGTGAAGAACAGCATCATCTCGGGCGCCACCAAGGACGCGAACTCCACCTACTCGCAGACCTACCTCGACGACGCGAGCCACGGCAACCGCAAGCTCAAGCTCGCCGACGTGAAGATCACCGAGGTGAAGTCCACCGGACCGAACTTCGCGCTCCAGGCCGGCAGCCCGGCCCTCACCGGCGGCGCGGCTCCGACCGATGCCTTCTTCGACGTCGCGGGGAAGGATCTCGTCGGCGCCTGCGGCACGACCTGCCCCGAGTTCGAGGGCTGGACCACCTTCAAGTGAGCTCGTGCGATGGGGGAGCGTTCCGAGCTCCCCCATCGTGCTCGGGAGGACCCATGCGCCACTGGATCTTCGTGCTCCTGTGGGTCGGCTGCGGCGAGCGGCCGGCCGAGCCCGCGCCGGCCCCGGCCGTCGCGCCGGTCAGCGCCTCGGCCCGCGTGAGCGCCCCCCCGAGCGCCTCCGTTCCCCTGCCGACCGAGCTCGACACGCCGCAGCGCTCGCTCGACGAAGTGGGCCAGGCCTACCTCGCCGCGCTCGCGACGAGCGACGAGAAGGCCCTCCAGGCCCTCGAGCCGAAGCCCCTCGAGTACGCGGCGCTGCTGTATCCCGAGTTCGTGAAGGCGGGCGAGCCCCTCCTCGCGTCGATGGGCCTGCAGTGGGCCTGGGACAACCTCGCGAACTCCTCGCGCAAGGACCGGCCCAAGGTGCTGCGCCGCTTCGGTGGCAAGAAGCTCACCTTCGTGAGGGTGCGCGCCACCCCTTCGGCGCGAGGCGCCGTCACCCTGCACCAGAAGCCGGTCGTGGAGGCCATGCTCGACGGCAAGCCGGTCGACGTGACGGGGCTCTTCGCCATCGTCGAGCGCGACGGCCGGTTCCGCGTGCTGCGCTACGTCGCCGACTGAGGCGCGCCGAGCCCGGCGGCGAGGGCCTCGCGCCAGTCCCGGAGGCGCACGCCGAACACCTGCGCCGCCTTCTCGCAGTCCAGCGGGGCGTGCTTCGGCCGCACGGCAGGCGTGGGGAACGCCTCGCTCTTCACCGGGTGCACCGCGCGGAGCACGTGCTCCTCCTTGCGCGGATCGAGCGCGAAGATCGCGCGGGCGAACTCGTACCGGCTCACCGAGCCAGTGCCGGCGAGGTGGAACAGCCCGCCATGGCGCGCCGCCTCGTGGGTCACCAGCGTGGCCACCGCCTCCGCCAGATCGGGGGCGTACGTGGGGTTGCCGACCTGGTCGTCCACCACCGAGAGCTCCTCCTTGCTGCGCGCGAGCGACAGCATGGTGCTCACGAACGACTTGCGGGTGAGCGACCACACCCACGCCGTGCGGAACACCAGCGCCGTCGACCCCTCGAGGACCTCCTCGCCGGCGCGCTTGCTGGCTCCATAGACACTCGATGGATTCGCCCGGTCGTCCTCGCGGTAGGGGCGTTCGCCCTTGCCGTCGAACACGAAGTCGGTCGAGAAGTGCACGAACAGCGCCCCCCGGCGCGCCGCCTCCTCGCCCAGCAACGCGGGAACGTCGCGGTTGAGCCGGTAGGCGCCCTTCGGGTCGCGCTCGGCGCCGTCGACGTCGTTCCACGCCGTCGCGTTCACGATGAGGTCGGGCGCCGTGTCCACCACCGCCGCGCGGAGGGCGTGCAGGTCGCTCACGTCGAGCACCGCGCGGGCCGGTGCCGTCACCTCGCCGTGCGCGGCGAGCCGGATCAAGAGCTCGCTACCCACCTGTCCTTGTCGACCGAGCAGGAGCGTGCGCATCAGACGATGATGCTCGAGAGCGCCGCGGCCCGCTGGTTCTCGCGCTCCCGGAGCGTCTCGAGGATGATGACCGCCGTCTCCTCGATCGCGCGGCCGGTCACGTCGATCACCGGCCAGCTCGGGTGCTTCTTGAAGATGCCCTCGGCGAAGTCGAGCTCCTCGCGCACGTGGTCGCGGAGGCCGTAGTTGGTCTCCACCGGCATGCCGAGCTGCTTGAGGCGCGCGCGCCGGATCTGCACGAGCTGCTCGATGCCGATGGTCAGCCCGACGCACCGGTCCTGCGGCGCCTCCTCGATCTCGGGCGGCGGATCGACGCCGAGGACGATCGGGTAGTTGGCCACCTTGAGCCCCCGCTGGGCGATCAGCGTGGAGAGCGGCGTCTTGCTGGTGCGCGACACCCCCACGAGGACCAGGTCGGCCTTCTTGAAGTTGCGTGGCTCCCGCCCGTCGTCGCTCTTGACCGCGAACTCCACCGCCTCGATCCGCCGGAAATACTCCTCGGAGAGGGGCAGCATCGCGCTCGGGAGGTTGACCGGCGAGGCCTCGAGGAAGCTCCCGATCTTGGTGATCAGCGAGCCGATGAGGTCGACCGCGTCGACCTTGAGCTCGGTGGTGGCCGCGTGGATGCACTCCCTCATCTCGGGGGAGACCACCGTGAAGAACACGAGGGCCCCGTCGGCCGACGCGCGCTGCATGATGGCGCGCACCCCCTCGGTGTTGCGGACGCGGGTGTGCAGCCGCAGCTGGACGGGCTGACCCGGGAACTGGAGGAGCGCGGCCCGGACCACCCGCTCGGCGGTCTCGCCGGTGGAGTCGGACACGATGTCGATGATACGCGGCGCCTCGGACATGCCCGCCACTCTAGCGGGCAATCGACTGCCGCGGTGCGTCGAACAGCCCCGGAGCGCGCCGACTTTGCTATCTTCGTCGACGCATGGCGGCGGGCGGCAAGAACATCGAGGTCAAGGTCGGCGCGCTCATCCTCGTCTCGATGGCGCTGCTCGCGGGCTTCATCGTGGTGATGGGGGGCCTGTCGGTGGCGCGGGTCTACAACCTGTACGTCGACTTCGACAACCCGCAGGGGTTGCAGGTCGGCGCGCCGGTGAAGATCGCCGGGGTCAAGGTCGGCAAGGTCGAGAGCCTCGAGTTCCGCGCCGGCAAGCCCGATCCCAAGGTGCCCTGGCGGGCGCTGGTGCGGGTCAAGCTCGCCATCGAGGACCGGGTCAAGGACGCGGTCCACGACGACGCGCAGTTCATCATCACCACCCAGGGCGTGCTCGGCGAGCCGTTCATCTCGATCACGCCCGGCACCTACGACAAGCCCATGCTGCCGCCCGACAGCATCCGGCAGGGCAAGGATCCCCCCCGGCTCGACGTGTTCCTCGCCGAGGCGAGCGATCTGCTCCACCTCGCGCACGACGCCTTCACCAAGGAGGACGGCCCGCTGCACGACATCGCCAAGCACGGCGCGTCGCTGCTCAAGTCGGTCGATCTGCTCGTGCTCGACAACAAGGAGACGATCACGCGGATCGTCAAGAACACGGAGAAGCTGAGCCTCGCCGGTGTCGACCTGGTCAACGCGACCAAGGAGAAGATCGACAGCCCGCAGGTGAAGCGCATCCTCCACAACATCGACGTGACCACCGCGGCGCTGGCCAAGGACACGGGCCCGCTGCTCAAGAAGACCAACGAGACCATCGCCCACCTCGACACCATCAGCACCGATCTGCTCGGCCCCGAGCAGCGGGCCAGCATCAAGAAGACGCTGAAGGAGGTCGAGACCCTCGCGGGCACGGCCAACAAGACGATGGCCGACGTTCAGGGCATCGTCGCCCACGTCAAGAAGGGCAACGGCACCATCGGCGGCCTCCTGATGGACGAGGAGATCTACGACGACCTCCAGGAGCTCGCGCGCGACGTGAAGCACAACCCCTGGAAGCTGTTCTGGCGCGAGTAGCGCCGGACTTCGTCGCGACTCAGAACGCGCCGACGACCGAGGCTCCCGCCGGCGTGGGCCCGACGCCGACCCCGAGCGAGGTCACGCCGACCGACTTCTCGCCCGGTCGCACGAAGTACAGCACCACGCCCGTCGTCACCGCGACCAGCCCCACGCCGAGCAGCACGTTGCCGGCGGTCGTGTAGGTCTTGCCCGTGTCCTCGAGGCTCCGCTTGTCGGGCGGGCAGTTCGTGCGCGCGCTGTTGCAGGCGGCGTCGAGGTCCGAGATCACCGACCCGCGGAGCGCGTACATGATCCCCGCCGTGCCGAGCGCGGCCACGCCCACGCCGCCGGCCACGAACGCCCACACCGGCTTCTTCGCCGGCGCCGTGTCCACCACCACCGGCTTCTTCACCGGCGCCGGCGCGGGGGTCTCGCCCACCGGCTCGCCGTCCGGTTCGGCATCGTTGTCGCTCTCGCGCGGGAGCTTGGCCTTGAGCACCAGCTTCTCGTCCTTCTCCTTGACCGTGATCTTCTTCTTCCAGGTCTTGCGGCCCGGCGACGTGACCACGAGCTCGTGGTCGCCCGGGTCGACGCGGAACGAAGGCGTCACGATCAGCGAGATGGGCTCGCCGCCGTCGACGCTGCACTTGGCCGAGACGACGTCGTCCTTGATCTTCACCTCGACCCAGGGCGTGCGCGCCTCGAGGTCGGCGATGCGATCCTCCGACTTCTTGACCATGGTGGCGCCCTCCTTGCCCTCCTTGGTCTCGGCCTCCTCCTTGGCCCGCTTGTAGATGCCGATCGCCAGCACCAGCTTGCCGAGCTTCTCGTGGCAGAGCGCGATGTGGAACAGCACCTGCGAGCTCACCTTGACCTGCTCGACCTCCTTGAGCAGGGCGAGCGCGCCCTTCCAGTCGTCGTTCTTCTCGAGCTCGAGCGCCTTCTCGAACTTCTTGCGCGCGGCGTCGAGCTCCGACTTGGAGGGCTCGGCCTGGGCGACCGGCGCGAACGGCACGGCCAGCGCGAGCGCGACCGAGAGCAGCACGAACGAGGACGACTTCTTCATGGAGCGCAGGCCTTTCCGCGGACGACGAGGGCGAGATCGGTGCTCGGCTCTTCTTTCCAGGCCGAGGGCGTGGGGAGCGTGGTGCGGTTCCACCAGGTGAGATCGGCCGGCGGTGCGGGGAACGGCGTGACCGTCGTGGAGCTGCCCCAGAGCCGGACCGACCAGGCGCTCGAGTCGGTGCTGACCACCACCGTGAGCCGCGTGCCGAGCGGCTGCTTGGCGAGCTTCGGCGTGAGCGGCACGAGCACCCAGTCGAGCGTGGTCTTGGCCGCGTCGCCCGCGACCGAGCCGCGCGCCACCTCGGTGAGCCCCGCCACCGGATCGCCCGTGTAGAGCACGATGGTGAGCTTGCCGGTGTCCTTGGCCGAGACCGTGCAGTCGAACCCGCCGGTCACCGGCGCGCAGGTGTCGCACTTGGCGTCGGGGTGGGGGAGCGCGGCCACGCGCGCGCACTCGTAGGGGATGCGCTCGACCGAGACCGCCGTGTCCTGGTACTCCACGAGCCGCGACACCTTCCAGCTGATCGCCGCCTCGTGCAGGCGATCGACGACGTAGCGCTTGTCGTCGCGCGACTTGAAGCCGACGTCCTCGATGTCGACGCGGTCGTCGGCGCGCGCGCACACGCTCGTGCCCGAGCTCGTGCAGGTGTAGCTGCTCGTGTTGCAGACGCCGCAGACCGTGCCGACGGCCGGATCGGCCGGGGTGCACACGACGTTGCTGCCGCTGCACACCCCCGTGCCGCACACGCCGCACTTCACGCCCTTGGCGAGGTCACCCTCGATGCACCCGCCGCAGCCGTTGGGCTTGCACCCGTCGCCGAGCGGCGCGGTGTCGACGGGCACCACCGAGTCCGAGGTGGCGTCGGTCGGGTCGGCGTCGATCGTGGGCTCGCCCTCGTCGCTGTACTTGTAGGTGGGGAAGCCGCACCCCACCGCCGCCACCGCGAGCGCCAGCGACACCACAGCCTTCGGTCCGGTCACGTCTCCTCCCACATGGGCGGAAGAATCGCATCCCCACCGAAGAGGGCAAGTCGCCGGCGATTCTGCGGGCCCCTTGACACCTCGTGGACGCACGCCATAACTGACCCACCGGTCAACAACATGGCACGCCCCGCCGATCTCAACGCCAAGGTCGATCTCCTGCGCGCCGCCGAGCAGGTCTTCGTCGAACACGGACTCGAGCACGCCCGCGTGGAGCAGATCACCGCCCGCGCCGGTCGGAGCAAGGGCTCGTTCTACCTGCACTTCGAGAGCAAAGAGGAGGCGTTCCGCCAGATCGTCGAGTCCATGACGGCGCGCATGGCCTGCTTCCTCGACGCCATGTCCCCGGACCAAGAGGCGGTGGATCCGTTCCCCGCACAGCTCGAGAACTGGCACTGTCGCGAGGTCGAGCTGTTCGAGTTCCTCTGGCAGAACCGCGGCCTCGTGCGCCTGCTGATGCGCGGCGGTGGCAGCGTTCAATTCGGCTTCCTGGTCGACTCGTTCGCCGAGCGCGCCCGCGCGCAGACCGTCCGCTGGCTCGAGACCGGCATCGCCCGCGGGCTCTACCGCCACGACCTCGACATCGAGGTGGCGAGCCTCTGCATCAGCGGCGCCTACGACCGCATCGCCCGCCGTCTGGTGGAGATGGACAAGAAGCCCGACATTGCCGCGTGGCTCCGCAGCGTCCAGCGCGTGATCCTGCTCGGGCTGGTCCACGACGACGCCCGACCCCACGTCACCGGTCAGGTTCCTGACCAGTCGGTCACGGGGATCCGGGCGCGAAAGTCCCTCCGCCTCGCCGACCCCACAACCAGCGTCCCCGTTCCGGCATCCGTCCCCGAGAACCCCGGCGTCCCGCGCGCCAAGGCCCACCGATGAGCACCCATCAAGACCCCTCCTCCGACATGACGACCGACCCCGCGGGCGCGGCCCCGGTCCCCCCGGCCAAGGCCTCTGCCCTCAGCAAGGCGGTCGTCGCGCTGCTCCTCGTGGGCCTGGCCGTTCCGGTCGTCGGCAAGATCCGCGCGGCCCAGCAAAAGCAGGCCACCATGGAGGCGGACCGCAAGAACACCGCGGCCGAGGCGTCGGCCAAGGAGTCCGCGCCGCCCACCGTGAAGACCGTGCGCGCCACCGCCGTCACCTGGAAGGCGGAGATCCCGTTCGACGGCACGCTGCAGCCGATCCACGAGGCCGCCCTGGCCTTCAAGGCCACCGGGCCGCTCGCGGTGCTCAAGGTCAAGGTCGGTGACTTCGTCGAGAAGGGCACGCTGCTCGGGTCGCTCGACGCGTCCGAGGCCGGAGCCTCCGCCGGCGCCGCGGCCGCGCAGGTCAAGGCCGCCGAGGCGCAGGTCGCCCTCGCCAAGGACCACGACGATCTGCAGACGGGCCTCGTGAAGAGCGGCGCCGCGCCGGGCGTGAACGCCATCCAGTCGGGCAAGCAGCTCTCCCTCGCCTACGCGCAGCTCGAGGCCGCCAAGGCGCAGGCGGCGCTCGCCGGCGCCAACGTGCGCAACCACACGCTCTCGGCGCCGTTCGCCGGGTACGTGACCCAGGCGCCGTCCTCGATCGGCGGCATGGTCATCGCCGGTCAGCCCGCGTTCCAGCTCAAGGACGTCGCGCGCCTCAAGATGGTGGGCACCGTCTCCGAGAGCGACGCCGTGCTCGTGAAAGTCGACGCCGAGGTGCTGCTCACGGTCGGCGAGGGCCCGAGCAAGCGCACCGCCAAGGCCAAGGTGGTGGCCGTGCTGCCCTCGGTCGACCCGGCCACGCGCCGCGTGCCGGTCGAGGCCGAGCTCGACAACGAGCAGAAGCTCCTCGCGGGCTCGTTCGCCCGCGCCACCGTGTCGGCCGGCGCCGAGGTTCCCGTCCTCGAGCTCCCCGCTGCCACGCTGCGCCCCGGCTCGCAGGACGAGGTGCTGGTGGTCAAGAAGGGCAAGCTCACCCTCAAGAAGATC
This sequence comes from uncultured Polyangiales bacterium, assembly GCA_964624885.1. Lineage (GTDB taxonomy): Bacteria > Myxococcota_A > Polyangia > Polyangiales > JADJMO01 > JADJMO01. The sequence continues at coordinate 18,600 of CAZUZY010000035.1, forward strand.
GTCTTCGTCCGCGCGGCCAACGGCGCGCTGCTCGTGCGGTCCGGCGTCTCGGCCGAGGACGAGATCGTGCTGTCGCCCTCGCCGGAGGCCAAGGACGGCGACAAGGTCACCACGCCATGAACCTCTCCGGCGTCGCCATCAAGCGCCCCGTCTTCACCGTGATGCTCGCGGTGGCGCTGCTCGTGCTCGGGTGGTTCGGCTTCAAGAACCTCGGCACCGACCTGTTCCCCGACGTGAGCTTCCCCGTCGTGGCCATCACCGTGCCCTACCCCGGCGCGAGCCCGACCGAGGTGGAGACCCTGGTCACCAAGCCGATCGAGGACACCGTCGTCGGTCTCAACGGCATCGACCGCGTGCGCTCGTTCTCCCGCGAGGGCGTTTCGCAGGTCATCGTGATGTTCAAGCTGGGGGTCGAGATCAGCGACGCCACCGCCGAGGTGCGCGAGAAGATCAGTGGGGCCCGCTTCAAGCTCCCGACCGACATCAAGGACCCGACCATCAACCGGTTCGACGTCAGCGCGGCGCCGATCCTCACCTACACCCTCTCGAGCAAGGTCTCCCTCTCGGCCGCCCGCAAGTACGCCGAGGACGTCATCAAGCCCGCGCTCGAGCAGGTGGAGGGCGTGGCCGTCGTGGAGGTCAAGGGCGGCGCGCCGCGCGAGATCCGCGTGTCGCTCGACCGCACCAAGATCGACGCGCTCAAGCTCGACCCCGGCGCGGTGGTCATGCGCCTGCGCGCGGCCAACCTCAACGTCCCCGCCGGCCACTACGACGAGGGCGTCAAGGAGGTCAGCGTCCGCACGGTCGGCGATTTCCAGGACATCGAGGCCATCCGCAACACCATCGTGGCCACGGCCGCCGACGGCTCCGCCGTCAAGCTGCGCGACGTCGGCCGGGTCGAGGATTCGTTCGAGGAGCAGACGACCATCGTCCGCGCCAACGGCGACGAGACGGTGAGCTTCGAGGTCCTCAAGCAGTCCGGCACCAACACGGTGGCCGTCGCCGACGGCGTGAAGGCCAAGCTCGACAAGCTCAAGAAGGACCTCCCCCCCGAGCTGCAGGTCACCGAGATCATCGACCAGTCGCGGTTCATCCGCGAGAACATCCACGAGGTCGAGGTCTCGATCGTGTTCGGTGGCGCGATGGCCATCCTCATCATCCTGATCTTCATGCTCGACCTGCGGTCGACGATGATCAGCGCCGTCGCCCTGCCCACCAGCGTCATCGGCACGTTCTTCGCCATGTACGTGCTCGGCTACACGCTGAACATGATGACGCTGCTCGGCCTGTCGCTGGCCATCGGCCTCCTCATCGACGACGCGGTCGTGGTGCGCGAGAACATCTTCAAGCACCTCGAGAAGGGCAAGCCCCCCGCGCAGGCCGCGCTCGACGGCACCAAGGAGATCGCGCTCTCGGTGTTCGCGACCACCCTCACCATCGTCGCCGTGTTCATGCCGGTGGCGTTCGTGAAGGGCATGGTCGGCCAGTTCTTCCGGCAGTTCGGCATCACCATCTCGGTGGCCGTCATGCTGTCGCTGTTCGTTGCCTTCACCCTCGACCCGATGCTGTCGTCCAAGTTCTCCCACGCCATCGACCGGCACGGCGAGCACAAGGACCCGTGGCTCTGGCTCAAGCGGCCGTTCCTCTACTTCTTCTCCGGCATGGACGCCGTCTACCGCGGCATGCTCGGCTGGGCGGTCCGCCACAAGCTGGTGGTCGCCGGCCTCGCCCTCGGCAGCCTGTTCTTCATGGGCTTCATCGCCAAGCTCACCGGCTCCGAGTTCGTCAACGCGGAGGACCGCGGCCAGTTCATCACCGAGGTGGAGCTCCCCGCCGGCACCTCGCTCGCCGAGACCAGCCGCCTGTCGGCGCTCGCGGAGCTCGAGCTGCGGCAGAACAAGGAGATCGTCACCGTCTTCACGACGATCACCGGCAACAAGGCCAAGTGGCGCATCCTCACCACGCCCAAGCACGACCGCCCCACGGTCACCCTGCTGGCGCTCAAGGACGTGGCGCGCAAGGTCGCCAACAAGCTCCCGGGGGCGATGGTCTCGCTCGCCGACATCCCGTTCGTGGAGGGCGCGGCCACCGAGGCGCCGATCATGATCGACGTGCGCGGTGGCTCCTACGACGACCTCGCCCCCGCCGCCAACGAGCTCGCCAAGATCCTGAAGACGACGCCGGGCGTGCAGGACGTCCAGGTGAAGTACACCCCCGGCCGCCCCGAGCTCACGGTGGAGATCGACCGCCAGAAGGCCGCCGACCTCGGCATCGGCGTCGCGCAGGTGGCCATGGCGCTGCGCACGGCGATGGAGGGCGAGGAGGCCGGCAAGCTCCGCGTGCCCGGCACGATGGGCAAGTCCGAGGAGGTGCCGATCAAGGTGCGCCTCGACAAGGCCGAGCGCTCGAGCGAGGCCCAGCTCGCGGCCATCACGGTCATGACCCCCAAGGGCCCGGTCAAGCTCTCCGACCTCGCGCGCTTCGTCCGCGCCGAGGGCCCGCAGGTGATCGAGCGCGAGGCGCGCAGCCGCCAGATCCAGGTGTGGGCCACCCCCATCGGCCGCCCGCTCGGCGACATCGTCAACGAGATCAAGCCCCGCATGGCGGCGATGAAGCTGCCCCCCGGCACCACGTTCGCCTACGACGGCCAGATCCGCATGATGGGCGAGACCAACGAGAACATGGGGCTCGCGCTCCTCCTCGGCGTGGTCTTCATCTACATCGTGCTCGCCTCGCAGTTCGAGAGCTTCATCCACCCGCTCACCATCATGCTCACGCTGCCGCTGGCCTTCGTCGGCGCGTTCCTCGGCCTGTTCATGAGCGGCAACACGCTGGCCATGGGCGCGATGATCGGGATCATCCTCCTGATGGGCCTCGTGACCAAGAACGCCATCTTGCTCATCGACCGCGCGATCGTGCGCGTGCGTGAGCACGGTGAGACCCCGCTGCAGGCGATCCTCGAGGCCGGCCCGGAGCGCCTGCGGCCGATCCTCATGACGTCGGCGGCGATGGTGCTCGGCATGCTGCCGACGGCGACGGGCCGTGGCGAGGGCAGCGAGTTCCGCGCGCCCATGGCCATCGCGGTCATCGGCGGGGTCATCAGCTCGACGCTGCTGTCGCTCCTGGTGGTGCCGGCGTTCTACGTGGGCATCGAGTCGGGCAAGGGGTTCCTGGCGCGGATCTTCAAGCGCAAGGCCCCGACGCCGTCGCCGGCGGAGTGAGCCCGCCGGCGCGTCCGCCCGGCGAGGAACCCCGGCCAGGAAGCCCGGCCCAGGAAGCCCGGCTAGCGCGTGCCGAGCGCGTCGTCGAAGGCGTCGTCCATCAGCGAGAGCGCGTCGTCGATCTCGCCCTCGTGCAGCGCGCCGCCGTCGAACGGCGCGTCGCCGTGCGCGTCGGGGCCGCCGCGGTCGACCACCACGAGCCCCCGCGCCTCGAGCGAGTCGAGGACGCGCGCCAGCTCGACGTCGGTGACCATGATGAGCATCGCGAGATCTTCGCGGTTGCGGTGGCCGTCGATCTTGGCGAACACGAGCTCGTCGAGCGAGGCGAGCGGCTGGGCCGGCACCGCGCCGGGGCGACGGAACGGCACCACGAGCCGCGGGTCCCGGAGGGCGCGGAATCGCGTGGTGGAGATCCCCGTGCTCACCTGTTCACCATGAAGGCGACGGCACCGGGAGGCAAGGCGTGATCGTCCCCCGACCGTCGTCGACGGAGCGCTAGCCGCCGTCGCGGGGCGGCTCGCAGAGCACCATCTCCACGCGCCGCAGCTCGTCGACGGTGAAGAACGGCATGCGGGTCCCCGTGAACGCGTTCGCGCTCGCCGCGATCGTCGCGACCGCGAGGTCCAGGATGGGACCGAAGGTGCGAGGAGCATCGTCGTGGGGCTCTTGCATCGTCCTTCCCTCTCAGAGAGGGGAACGGACCGCTCCCGCCCGGGTTTAGCGCTGACGCTTGGCCTGCACGCGCGCGTCGCCCTCGCGCGCCTTCTCCGCGAGCTTCACCTTGTGCTGCTCCATCGAAGCCGCGAGCGCCGGGTCCGACAGCGCGAGGATCTGCGCCGCGAACAGCCCCGCGTTGGTGGCCCCCGCGACGCCGATCGCGAACGTGGCCGTGGGCACGCCCGCCGGCATCTGGACGATCGAGAGCAGCGAGTCGACCCCCGACAGCGCCTTGCTGAGCACCGGCACGCCGAGCACCGGCAGCGTGGTGAGCGCGGAGACCATGCCCGGCAGGTGCGCCGCGCCGCCGGCCCCCGCGATGATGACCCGCAGGCCGCGGCCCTTCGCGGCCTTCGCATATTCGACCATGCGCTCCGGCGTGCGGTGCGCCGAGACGACCTCCACCTCGCACGGCACGCCGAACTCGCGCAGCACGTTCTCCGCCGCGCTCAGCGTCTCCCAGTCCGAGTCGCTGCCCATGATGATGCCGACGAGGGGTCCGCTCATGGGAGCCCGATATCACTCCTTGCGGCGGCCGCCCACGAGCCCGCGCCCCGCGAGGAACCGGGCGATGCGCCCGAACGCCTCGCCCCGCCCGAACTGCAGGAGGTGCGCGCCGGGGAAGAACACGAGCTCTGCGCCGAAGTGCGCGGCGAGCGCCTCGGCGTGGGTGCGCGGCGTGATGCGGTCGCCCTCGGCGCCGACCACCAGGACGCGATCGCTCGGCACGACCGGCCCCCGCGCGAGCGGCCTCGCGAGGGTCATGGCTCGCTTGCCGGCCGTGACCAGCGACCCGGGCACCGCGGTGCCGCGCAGGGCCTCGTGCTGCACCACCACGTCGGTCATGTCCGAGAGCGGGATGAACGGGATCGCGAAGGCGAGCGAAGGCTCGATCGTCGCGAGCAGCGCGGTGGTGTAACCGCCGAGGCTCATGCCCATCACGCCGACGGCGCGCCCCGCCTCGTCCTTGCGGAGGTGCGCCACGAGCGCGCGCAGGTCGTGGATCGCCTGCCCGAAGGCCTCGATGGTGCGCCCCACGTCGGCCGTCGGGAACAGCGGCGCGCCCTTGCGGCCCTCGGGCGCGCGCAGCGCGTGGAACGGCAGGGTGAACAGCGCCACGTCGAGCCCGAGCCCGTAGAGCCACTCCGCCGCGAACGAGCGCTCCTCGAACCCGAACGCGCCCGCGCGGTAGCCGTGGACGCAGACGATCACCGGCCGCCCCGGCCGCTTGCCGCGGAACAGGCGCACGTGCGCGAAGTGGTTGGCGCGCCACTTGGCGAACCGCTCGGCCTGCGCCGGATCGTGCGGATGGAAGCCGCTCGGGTAAGTGAGGTCGACCACCTCCCCGAGCGGCAGCGGGCGCACGTGGTGCTCGCGGACGTGGGGCAGCGTGGGCGTCGGGTAGAACGCCGCGGGGTCCACCTCGGCGTAGCGGGCGGCCACGCCGTCGAGGTAGTGCAGCCGGTCTTCGACGCTCTGCACGCGGCGGCTCCCCCGCTTGCCGACCTCCTGCGCGAGGCGCACCGCGGCGACGTCGAAGCGGGCGCCCGCCGACACGAGCAGGGGAGAGAGGGCCTTGCGAGCGAACGCGGCGAGCATCGAGGGAGACGCTACACCCTCCGACCGGCCGTGATCCACGCGCCGATCCCGGCGAGGGTGAACACGACCGGCGCGCAGGCCGCCGCGACGGCCACGGCCACCGGCGCGACGACCCCGAGCGCGAGCAAGAGCGCCCCGAGCGCCAGCATGGCCGCGATACCCGCCTCGAGCACGTGCGCGCTGCCCTGCGCGGTGCGTCCGCCACTCGCGAGCCCGACCAGCGCCGCGCTGACCGGGAACGAGACCACCACGCCGAGCACCAGGATCAAGCCGGCGTACTCGGCGGCGGGGCCGGCGCGGTCGATCTCGCCGAAGTCCACGTGGGCGCTCCGCCCGACGAGCACGGCCCCGAGGAGCCCGAGGGCGATGCCGCCCACGTTGCCCAGCGCGCCGACGAGGATCCATAGAGGCCTTATGCGACCGCGCCGCAGCTCGGCACGCGCCAGCTCGGTGAGCGTGGCGCGGCCCACGTGACCGAGGCCGCGGTCGCTGTCGGGTGCGTCGGAGTCGCCCCGCGCGAGCCGGTAGATGCCGACCGCCGCCAGCATCGCGAGCAGCGCGCCGCCGCCGATGCCGACGCTCAGGCCGACCGCGCTCTGGCTGCGGACCACGAGCTCCGCGATGCCGCGGAACAGCATGCCGACGAAGGCGTAGCGACCGAACGGGGTGCCGCCGAGCCGACCGTCGGCGGCCGACAGCGCGAGCCCGTAGCCCCACAGCGCGGCGATCGCGACCTCGTCGAGCCCGAGCACGGCCGCGCGCACGCCGCTGTGCATGCGCCCCTGCGCCGAGAGCAGCAGGATGCGGCCGAGGGTGAACCCGACCGCGGCGAGGGTCGCGGCGAGCGGTGGGTCGACGTCCTCGCGCTTGCCGATCGAGAGCGCGCCCCACGCGGCCGCCACCTGGCCGAGCACCGCGAGCGGCCCCACGAGCCCGAGGGCCACGGCGGCGGAGAAGAACGCCCGGGCGTCCACGCGCTGGCGACCGACCAGCACCTCGACGACGAAGGTCTCGAGCGCGCGGACCACCAGCGCGGCGACCGCCCCGAACACGAGGAGCAGGGCCCACTGCGAGAGGCGCAGGTGCTCGTTGCTCCGACGCACCCGAGGCGCGCTGACCGCGACGAGCGCGGCGAAGGCGAGGGCGACGACCAGCCCGGGGACGGCGGCGAGGCCCACGCTGCGCTCTCAGGGGACGTGCAGGCCGAGGTGACCGAGCGCGGCCACCTGGAAGCCCGTGCTCCGCGCGTCCTGCGCGAGCTCGGCGCGCTGTCCGTTGACCGCGGCGCGCTTGAGGAACATCACGTCGGCGGTCACGTCGGCACCGACCTCGAGGTTCTTGCCGACGAAGTACTGGAAGCCACCCCGCGCGCCGACGTTGACGCCGCTGATGTCGACGAAGCTGCAGTAACCGGCGCAGAGCTCGTCCTTGAAGCCGCCGGTCCAGACATAGCCGACGTTGAGGCCGAACCGCGGCCAGAAGCGGCCCGCGCCCGGCTGCAGGGCGATCTCGCCGCCCATGTTCCAGAGGTTGAACGAGCCGGTGGAGAGGCCGCGCAGGCGCGCGCCCACCTGGAAGGTGATGAACTCGAGGCCCGCGCCGACGCCGAAGGCGGCGCCCCCGCCCGAGCGGTGGGCGTCGTAGTCGACGGCCTTGCCCGCGCTGGCCCCGGTCGTGGCGACCCACGTGCCGTCGGGGAGCGTGCCGCCGAGGGTGGCCCAGCCGATGCCGAGGTCGGCCTGCACGTAGACCAGCTTGAGGCCGAGGCCGTTGTCCTCCTTGCCGGACTGGTCGAGCTTGGCCTCGGTCGAGCCCGCAGGGGGCGGCGGCGTGGCGCTGCCCGGCTGCCCAGGCTCGGGCATCGGAGGAGGGACCGGCGGGGCGGCGTTGGGGTCGCCGCTGTCGGGGACCAGGTCCGCGGCCGAGGCCGCCCCGGCGAACGCGAGCGAGAACACGAGCGACGAGAGAACGGTGACGGACAGGTTCTTCAGCACGGGTCCTCCTCGGCGAGCGCCGCCTTCTGCTCGGCCGAGAGGCCTTCGAGATCGGGCAGGCCCTCGGCTTCCTCTTGGACGGACGGCCCCGGGATTCGATACGACTCGGTGAGCCAGCGGCCCAGATCGATCGCGCGGCAGCGGGGCGAGCAGAACGGGTGCGGCGAACCGGCACCGGCAACGCCTGCGCTCGCTGCCGGGGGCAGGACGTGTCCGCAGACCGGGCAGCGCATGCCTCGATCCATAGCATGCCTTGTCGGGTTCTCGCCGGATCCGGGGCGGCCAAGTACGATCGCCCCGTGCACCGGTGGTGGCTCGTCGCCGTGGTCCTCCTCTTGTCGTGCGGCCCTCGTCCAGGGGCCCGCACCGGCAAGACGATCCCGCGCGAGACCCTGGCGCCCCCACCCCCGCCGCCCCCCGGCTCCGCGGTCGTGTACGGGCCCCTCGAGCTCGAGTCGCTCGACGTGACCCGCAGCGAGGTCGGCTGGACCCGCGACCTCGTGCGCGGCGAGCGCACCGTCGTGTTCGAGGCGGTCCTCGTCCAGAGCCGCACCACCTGCCCGCTCCCTGCGCTCGAGAAGGTCGTGAAGGTCAAGGACGGCGAGGGCTGCGAGGGCGTGCCGAGCTTCCCCGCTGGCTGCGCGCCGCCCACCAAGCTCCGCGCACGCACCGACGTCTCGGTCACCTTCGTCCTCGACGTCTCGCACCGTTGCGCCGGGGAGCCGACCCCCTACCCGCTCCCCGACGCCGGCGATCCCAAGGCGGCGCTCTCCACCGCGGGGCGGGCCTGCTTCAAGGCGAAGAACAAGCTCAAGCCCGAGACCACCTGGACCTCCCTCTACGAGCTCACCGAGCTCGAGGTGAAGGAGCAGGTCGGCGCCGTGAAGACCAAGTTCCCGCGGCTGCTCGGCGCGCTCGCCGACAAGGCCGACAAGGGCGCGCACCACTGCCGCGACGACGGCGCCTACCTCGACGGCGCGCCCGGCGCTCCGCTCCCCGCGCCGACCCCTCCGAGCCTCGCGCTCGCCGGTCTGCTCGCGCCCCACGTGCCGGGCAACCCGGTCGAGGCACCCCTCACCTCGACCTACCGCACCGAGCACGCGCTCTGGGAGGCGTGCAACGCGCCGGCGGCCAAGGACGACGTCGTCGCGCAGGAGCGCTGCTTCTTGCTCCGACAGCTCGATCGCTTCCTGCGAGACGTCGAGGACCTCGCGCGACCCGAGACCGCCAAGGGGGGACCGTGAGCCACACGCGTCTCTCGCTGCTCGCCCTCGCGTCGCTGCTCGGGTCCGGGCTCTCCGCGCGCGCCGCGGCCCCCAAGGTGCCGCTCGAGATCTGGGGCCTCGAGGCGGGCGACGAGGCGCGCATCGACGATCAACCGGTCACCGTGCGGGGAGGGATGCCGCGCCCGTTCCTCGGGGACCCTTCGACCGACGACGCGCCCGTGCTCACCGAGGTCGCGCCGGGCAAGCGCGAGATCACCCTGCTCCGACAGGGCTGCGCGCCGGAGACCTTCAGCGTGCTCGTCGAGGGCTCGCAGAAGAAGGCGATCGTGGTCGCCAAGACCCTGCCCGCCCGCTGCGCCCTCCCCGAGGTGCCGGCGCGTCAGGGTCTGTGAACATCTGTCGGCCGCTCGAGCAACGGCACCGTCTGGCCGTCGAGCGCGAGCGCAAAGCCTCCCTCGTGCTCGACGAGGCGATCCACCAGCGACAGCTGCGCGGTGCGCGAGAGCTTGGCCGGGTGCGGGCCGCCGCGCGCGCCCGGCTTCACGACCCCGCGCAGCCCGCCGTCTGCATCGACGTACAGGTCCGCGAGCGGCTCCTCGGTGCCGTCGGCGAGCGACACGATCAGCGCCTGGCCCTCGACGCGTGCGCTCCTCGCGACCCACGGGACGTCGTCGACCGCGAGGTAACACCAGTCCCAGCCGTTCTCGAGCACCCAGCGACCGTCGTCGGGGTGGCGCGTGAGCCAGCCCATCATGGCGCGGGCCATCGCCGCGTGCTCGACGAGCTCACCCTCGTGGAGCAGCCGGCCCTCGGCGTCGATGCGCAGCTTGCTCTCGCGCGAGAACCCGAGCTCCGCGAGGTTTGCGGGCAACTTGCCCGACCAGTCGAGGGGCGGTCTGGCCATTTCGCACCACCCTAGCGCGTGCCGAAACGACGATCCGTGCGCCAGGACACCCTCGATGCACACGGGGGCGGCTTGACCGCTGGGGCTGGTCGGGCGTATGCCACGCCCCGCTAAGAGTATTCCCAAGGGAGAGGTCCATCATGAAGAAGGTTGTCGCTTCGGTCTTCGCGCTCGGTCTTGCTGGCTCTGTCGCTGGTTGCGGTGGTCTGCCGGGCATGGACTGCAAGTTCAACAAGGGTGAGGTCGCGGCCGAGGTGACCGGCGACGCGAAGGCGTTCGTCGACGCGTCGATGGATCTCAAGAAGACCTCCGACGCCCTCGAGGCCTCGTTCGACGCCGAGATCAAGCTCATGGCGGGCGAGCTGAAGGTCGAGAGCAACGAGGAGGCCGTCCTCGCCAAGATCTCCGCCAACGTCAGCGAGCTCAAGGCCAAGGGCCAGTGCGAGATCACCTTCGAGGCCAAGCTCGAGGCCTCGGCTTCGGCTTCGGGCGACGCGAGCGGCAAGGCCGGCACCGGCGAGGGCGCCAAGGGCGGCGCCTCGGGCAAGGCCGACGCGAGCGCGACCGCCGAGGTGAAGTTCGACGTCAAGTGCAAGGCCGAGGCTTCGGTCAAGGCGAACTACGACGTCACCGTCCCGACCATCAAGGCCCACTTCCCGAAGCTCCTCGGGGTGGTCATCAGCTACAAGTCGATCCTCCCGAAGGTCAAGGCGACCGTCGAGACCGGCAACAAGCTGGTGAGCTCGGTCAGCGACATCAAGGTCCTCCCGGAGCTCAAGTGCGCGGTCAGCGCCGCCACCGGCATCCAGGCCAAGGTCGACATGAAGGTGTCGTTCTCGGTCAAGGCCGAGGCTTCGGCCAAGGGCGAGGCGAAGGCCGGCACCTGATCGCGACGCTCGAGCCTCGGCTCGGGCGCTCTCTGCGCGACGGCGCGTCCCTCGGGGCGCGCCGTTTCGCTTTTCGGGGCCGCTGCCAAACTGGCACGGAATCCGGCCGAAAAATAGTCCTTCCCGCGGCGCCGTCGCTGGAACAAGGTCGAGCGCGTCCAGGGTTCCCACGATCATGCGCACCTCCTCGCTGGTCCTCCTCGCCGTCGCCATCGCCATGGCGCCCGGCTTCGCGTGCTCCCCCGCCGCGCCCAAGCCCGTCTCCGGCGTCGGCGTCCACGCGCCGAGCGTCAGCGTCGTCCCCACGGTGGCCAAGCCGGGCGCGCCGCCCACGGTGCCCGGGGTCGCCCTCGGCGCGTTCCCCGAGGGCACGTTCGGCCCGCGCGTCGTCCGCCGTCACGACGGCAAGCGCGCCATCGTGGTGAGCGCGCCCAAGGGCACCGCCGGTCGCCGCTGGATTGCGCAGGGGCTCGACGACGACGACAAGCCGCTCGGCGATCAGAAGCACGAGCTCGCCGAGGCCCCCGAGGACTCGAGCGCCTGGGACGTGAAGGCGATCGGCGACGGCTTCGTGCTCGCCTGGACCAAGCCGGCCGACGGCGGCGAGCAGCTGTTCGTGGTGGCGCTGGCCGGCGACGGCACCCCTCGGGGCACGCCCGCCATGGCCTACAAGACCACCGACGACATCGTCGCGGTGCGCCTGGTGTCGCTCGGCGGCGTGGGCGGACAGGGCCTGCTCACCTTCGGCGAGAAGAGCAACGCCAAGGCGGGCGGCGCGGCGAGCGGCGCATTGCTGGTCATGGGCCTCGACGGCGCCGGCAAGCCGTTCACGCCGGCCACGCGCGTGGAGACCGGCCTCTCGGCCTGGCAGATCGGCGGCCTGCCGGGCGGGGCCACCGCCAAGAACACCGCGGTCGTCACCTACGTGCAGCGCGACGACGCGAAGAAGCCCGCGACCCCCAAGAAGAAGGGCAAGGGCGACCCGGAGCCGGCCAAGACCGACGTCAAGCAGGCCGCTCCCGACGTCGACACCGGGCGCAGCGCCTACGTGATGACGGTCACCGTCACCGGCAAGGGCAACGTCGATCTCTCCCTCGCGGCGCCGCTCGCCCTCGGCAGCGCGAACCCCGAGGTCGATCTCGTGCTCACCTCCGAGACGCGCGGCCTCTGCCTGTTCGCCGACCGTCGCGAGGGCGACGCGCACCTGTTCTCGGCGACCCTCGATCTGGGCACGGGCAAGCCCGTCGTCGGCAAGGTCAAGCGCGCCGTCCCCGCGCGCGGCGACCAGTCGATCGTCGGCATGGTCCCCAGCAAGGACGGCGCGTTCGTCCTCTACGAGACCCACCACCCGAAGCCGCTGCGCGAGCTGCGCCGCCGGTTCGACGTCGCGCGGCTCTCCGCCGACGGCGAGGCGCTCGGCACGCCGCGCGGGTTCTTCTATCCCTACGAGGAAGACGAGCCCGAGCTCGCGCGCGTGAGCGACGACGAGGTGGCTGTCCTCACCTACGGCGACGCGTGCTCCGCTGTCGGCGACGCCGCGCCCACCTGCCCCGAGAAGCGGGACCTCCGCCCGTGGATCGTGCGCTTCGCCGGGCCGGTGCTGGCCGAGAAGCAGGCCGACCTCCTCGACCACGAGGCCACCGGTGGCCCCGTGCACCACGCCTTCGATCTGTCGTGCGTCGCGGGTCGTTGCGACGCGCTCCTCGAGGGGCCGAACAACCCGACCACCGTGGTGCTCGCCAAGATCGCCGCCCGCGCGCCGACCACGGGCGGCGGCGCGCCGCGGTGGGTGTTCCGCGAGGCCTCCGAGCCGGTCACCGGCCCGCCGCGGCTCGAGGGCGCGAGCAGCGTCGGACGCGAGACCCAGTTCACCGGTCTCCACGCGGTGCGCGCGGGCGCGGGCTCGCTCGTCGGCTGGATCACCTGGGCCCCCGAGGACAGCGACTCCGTCGCGCAACCCAAGGGCAAGGGCGGCGACAAGAAAGACGACAAGCCCAAGAAGGACGGCAAGGAGCTCGGCGCGCGCGTCGTCGTCCGCCTGCTCGACGGCACCGGCACGCCTGTCGGCCCGACCAGCTTGATCAGCGAGCGCGGCCTGCCGAAGGGCGACGTCGCGGTCGCCTGGACCGGTGAGGGCGACAAGGCGAGCGGCGTCGTGGCCTACGCCTCGCGCGCCGAGGGCGACGAGGAGGTCTACGTCGCGCGCCTCGACAGCAAGGGCCAGAAGGTCGGCAACTCGGCGCGCATCACCAACGCCAAGGGTGGAGCGAGCGACGTCGCGCTCTCTTCGCTGCCCGAGGGCGGCTACCTGCTCGCGTGGGTCGACGGCCGCAAGGAGGACCAGCCCGCGGTCTACGCGGTGCGCCTCGACAAGGACGGCAAGAAGCAGGGCTCCGAGGTGAAGGTCGGTGGAGGCGCCGGTGGTGACGTGACCGATCTCGCGATCGCCACCGTGGGCAACCAGGACGGCGGGCGCATCCTCCTCGCGTGGTCCGACGCCCGGCGCGACGCCGCCAAGGGCTTCGCCGATCCGTTCTTCACCATCGTCGCGGCCAAGGATCTCAAGACCGTGGTGAGCGAGCGCTCGCTGGTCGAGACCAAGACCCACTCCCACGCCCTCACCGTCGCGGCCCGCGGCGACGGCGGGGCCATCGTCGGCTGGCTCGAGGACGACCCGAGCTCCACCGAGATGCTCGAGTACGACGGCAAGGCTGGCTGGGGCGCGTTCGTGGCCCGCGTGGACGCGGGCGGCTTCGTCGTGCAGGCCCCCGGGCTCGTGCCGATCGATCCCTCGGTCGGCCACGGCGTCCCCACCAACATCGTCGCCGACTGCTCCGGTGCGTGCCGCCTCCTGCTCGGGTTCGCCGACAAGGAGGGCGTGGCCGTGCTCGGGAGCACCGTGGTCCCGGCGGGCGGCTCCCCGGCCCGTCTCGTGTGGTCGTTCCGCGGCCCCTCCACGCAAGAGCTCTCGCCGGCGCTCCTCGGCAACGTGGCGTTCCTGTGCGAGGATGGCTGGGAGAAAGACGACGGGCGCGTGCGGCGCCTCTCCCTGAGCTGGTAGTTCCCTTGGCGCGCTGGTCCCCCTTCGTCCCCTCGGCCGTCGTGTCGGTCGTCCTCGTCGGCGCGCTCGCCGCGAGCGTCGGCTGCGCGAGCAAGCAGGGCTTCGACGGGCGCGTCTACCACGCCGGTCGCGCCACGTTCCGGGTGGGCCCGGTCCCGGCCACCTGGAAGAAGACCGACGCGGTGGAGGGCGCGATGCTCGCGTTCACCGACGAGCCGCACGGCGGCATGGTCAGCGTCTACGGGCGGTGCGGCAAGGACGGCGACGACGTGCCCTTGACCGCCCTCACCCAGCACCTGCTCATCGGCTTCACCGAGCGCGAGGTGACCGAGCAGAAGACCGTGCAGCTCGACGGACGCGAGGCCCTGCACACCGTGCTCCACGCCAAGCTGGACGGCGTCGTGACCGGCCTCTCGCTCTACGTGCTCAAGAAGGACGGCTGCGTCTACGACCTGATCTACGCGGCGCCACCGGCCTCGTTCACGAGCGCGCTGCCCGCGTTCGACGGCTTCGTCGGTGGCTTCGCCACGTCCACCGAGAGCGGCGGATGAAGTCGGTCCCGCCGCCCCCCTCCGAACGCCTGATGAGCGAGCGGATCAGCCTGCCGGGTGGGCTCTTGCTCGCCAAGGCCAAGCCGCCGACCTTCTTCGAGCGGCACGGAGGGCGGGCCAAGGCGTTCGTCGACGACCTCGGCGAGATCAGCGTGCTCGCCGCACAGACCTTCCGGGTTCTGTTCGCGCGCCCCCTCGAGCTGCGCCAGGTCGTCTACCAGATGGAGGTCATCGGCGTGGCCTCGGTGGGCATCGCCGGCGTCACCGCGGTGTTCATCGGCATGGTCATGGCGATCCAGTTCGCCTTCGGCCTGCAGAAGTTCGGCGGCCTCGAGTACGTGGGGCGGGTCATCTCGCTGTCGTTCGTCGGCGAGCTCGCGCCCACCCTCACCGCGGTGATCGTCGGCAGCCGGGTGGGCTCGGGCATGGCCGCCGAGGTGGGCGCCATGAACGTCACCGAGCAGGTCGACGCCATCCGCGCCCTCGGCGCCGACCCGGTGAAGAAGCTCGTCATGCCGCGCGTCGTGGCCTCGGTGCTGGTGATGCCCATCCTCGGGTTCTTCGCCCTCGTGCTCGGGTTCATCGGCGGCATGGTGATCACCCGTGTGCAGTTCGGCATGTCGATGGACTTCTTCTTCCGGTCGGCGCTCGAGAGCACCAACATGAAGGATCTCGTCGCCGGCATGGGCAAGACGCCGTTCTTCGGGTTCATCATCGGCATCATCGGGTGCCACTTCGGCCTCAAGACCCGCGGCGGCACCGAGGGTGTGGGTCGATCGACCACCTCCACGGTGGTCGCCGTGTCCATCGCCATCCTGGTCGCCGACTTCATGCTGACCAAGCTGTTCATGGCCATCATCTTCTGAGCCGCGCTCTGCCGCTCCTTGGCTCTCCTTGGCTCTTCTTGGCTCGTTCTCGAGGAGCGCTCGAAAGGTCATGATCCTGTACAAACCCTTGACGATGGCCAGGGGGCGTGGGACCGGTGTGCTGAGCGATGACGGTGCGACTCGACCTCGCGGCCATCGGTGACATGACCCTGGCGATGGGCCAGGCCACCGTCGCCGACGAGATCTTCCGCGAGGCGCTGCGGGCGATCCGGCGCGTCACCAAGGCGACGCGCGCCGCGGTGTTGCTGTTCGATCCCGACGGCGTCATGCGCTTCAAGGCGTGGGAGGGGCTGTCGGCCGAGTATCGCGCGGCCGTCGAGGGTCACACGCCCTGGAAGCCCGGCCAGCCCCACCCCGAGCCGTTCCTGGTCGTCGACACGCTCGAGGAGCCCTCGCTGCGCTCGTTCCGCGGCCCCCTCACGACCGAGGGAATCCGCGCGATGGTGATGATCCCGCTGGTGACCGGCGGGGGCACCATCGGCAAGTTCATGGTGTACTTCGGCGAGCCTCTCCTGCCCGGTCCTGACGTGATCGCGCTGGTGCAGAACATCGCCGCCCACACCGCGTTCGCCGTCGATCGGCTCCGGGTGGTCGAGGCCCTGCGCGTGAGCGAGGCCCGCTACCGCGCCGCCGTGGAGCCGCTGCGCGACGTGGTGTTCCAGACCGATGCCCACGGGCGCTGGGTGTTCCTCAACCCCGCGTGGGAGGAGATCACCGGACACTCGCTCGGCGAGAGCCTCGGGCGCCCGATGACCGAGCACGTCCACGACGACGACCGCGCCCACGTGGAGGCGCAGCTGCGTGCCCTCGAGGACGGCGCGTCGTCGGCCCGCTTCGAGTGCCGCTGGCGGACGGCAGCGGGCGGCGTCCGCTGGCTCGAGGTCAACGCGTATGCGGCGCGCGGGTCTTCGCACTCCGGCGTCGGCGGCACCCTGAGCGACGTCACCGATCGCAGGGCCATCACCGAGGCCTCGCGTGAGGCCGAGCTCCGACAGCACGAGGCCCAGCGGCTCGAGAGCCTGGGCGTCCTGGCCGGCGGCATCGCCCACGACTTCAACAACCTCCTCGTGGGGGTCCTCGGCAACGCGACGCTGGCGCTCGAAGGGCTCGCCGAGGGCTCGACCGCCCACACCGTGCTGCAAGAGGTCGAGTCCGCCGGCCGACGCGCCGCGGAGCTGACCCGCCAGCTGCTCGCGTACTCCGGCAAGGGTCGCTTCATCGTCCAGCCCGTCGACCTCGCCGAGCTCGTGCGCGACTCGGCGGGGCTCCTCCGCGCCGCGGTCACCAAGAAGGGCACTGTCCACTACCACCTCGCCGACGACCTCCCGGCGGTGGAGGGCGATCCGATCGAGCTGCGCCAGGTGGCCATGAACCTCCTGCTCAACGCCTCCGACGCCCTCGGCGACCGGCCGGGCACGATCGAGGTGCGGGTCGACCTGCGCCACGTGGACGCGGCCACCCTCGCGCGCGCGACCCTCGGCCACGAGCTCCCGCCGGGCGCGTACGTCGCCCTCGAGGTCCGCGACTCGGGGGCTGGCATGTCGCCGGCCACGGCGAGACACATCTTCGAGCCGTTCTACACGACCAAGTTCCAGGGCCGGGGGCTCGGCCTCGCCGCGGTGCTCGGCATCGTGCGCGGCCACCGGGGCAGAAGCCGTTCACGCAAGGCGAGCTCCTCGGCGCCCTCGCGCAGGCGCTGGCCCACCACGACGCGCCGTCCTGACCTATCCTCGGCGGGTGAAGCTCTACTACACGCCCACCTCGCCCTTCGTCCGCAAGGTCCTCGTCGTCGCCCACGAGCTCGGGCTCCAGGGACAGATCGAGAAGATCCTCCTGCGGCCCACGCCGCTGAAGGCGGATCCCGAGCTCTCGCGGGTCAACCCGCTCAACAAGATCCCGGCGCTGGTCCTCGACGACGGCAGCATCCTCTACGACTCGTCGGTGATCGTGGAGTACCTCGCGACGCTCGGCTGGGAGGGCACGCGCGTGCTGCCCGCGAGCGGGCCCGAGCGTCTGCGCGCGCGCCGCCTCGAGGCGCTCGCCGACGGCGTGCTCGAGGCCGCGATCCTCGTGTTCTACGAGAAGCACAATCGCCCCGAGGCGCTGTGGTTCGCGCCGTGGCTCGACGGCCAGAGCGAGAAGGCTCGACAAGGCCTCGACGCCCTCGAAGCCGAGGCCGGCTCGTTCGGTGAAGCCGACCTCGGGGCCATCTGCGCCGCCGTGACGTTCGCGTGGCTCGAGTTCCGCAAGCCCCTCGGCGACATCCGCGAGGGTCGCCCGAACCTCACCGCCTTCTACGAGCGCTTCGCCGCGCGCCCGTCGATGACGGCCACCGTGCCTGTTCTCTAGAGGCTCGTGGTGAAGACGCGCTCGGGCTGGTTCTGCGGCTTCACGAACAGCTGGAGCGCGATCTCGTACTTGGGCCCCTGGAAGTAGTCGAGCACGAGGTTGTGCTCGCCGGCGGCGAGGGTGGTGGTGGCCTTGACCTCCTTCGGCGCGTGCGCCCCGTCGTCGTCGAGGACGAGGGCGCCGTCGATCCAGACGCGCGCGCCGTCGTCGGAGACCAGGCGCAGGTCGAACGCGCCGCCGATCTTCACGGTGAACTTGCCCTCCCAGTGGATGCCGAACCACTCGACGCGGCTCGAGACGCCAGGGAAGCCCTCGGTGAACTTGCGCGGGGCGACGTTCCACTCGGTGGTGTACAGCGTGGCGAGGATGGGCATCTCGAGCCAGTTGGCGGGGAGGTTCTTGGTGCCCTCGGCGATGGCGTAGACGTCGCCGCGGATCGCCTGCGGGGCCGGCGTGTTGACGCCGAACGGGATCGGCTTCTGGATGACCTTGGCCGCCTCGAGCGGCCGGAACAGGAAGCCGTTCGGCTTGCCGACTGCGCCGGGCTTGGCGCCGATCGGCCCCGCGGGGATCACCGTGCCCGGAGTGACGGTCCCCGGGTTGCCCGTGCCAGCCGGCGTGGCGCCCGGGTTGGCGCCGACGGGACCGCCGACCGGGGTCGCCGTCGGGGCCGTGGCGACGCCGGTG
>CAZUZY010000036.1:0-36440 GCA_964624885.1 uncultured Polyangiales bacterium
CGAGCCGCAGGCGAGCGCAGGGAACAGCGGCCGCCTCCACGGGCGGCCGCAACAGGAACAAGTGACCGGAGCGAGGCGCCCCCGACTCTCGCGAAGGCAGGGTCTCCCCGAAGCCGCCGTGCGCGGCTGAGGAGGGACCTTCGGGGTCGTGCGCGGCGCGCGCCCGCGGGTCGGAGATTGCCTCAGAGGTTGACGCAGACGAGGCGGCCGTCGACCGGGCGACAGTAGCCACCGACCGGGCAGTCTCCGTCGACGGCGCACAGCGAGGGACCCGCGTCGAAGATCTGCACCTCGAGGGCGCTGTCCGTCGCCGCGCCCGTGTCGCCGTCGGACGAGTCCGTCGCCTGGGCGTCGGGCGTCACGGTGTCGGGTGTCACGGTGTCGGAGGGGAGCGTGTCGGTGACGACCGCCGTGTCCGGCGTCGCGACGGTGTCGCCCGCCGTCGCGCTGTCGACGACTGCGGAGTCGAGGGCGAGGGCGCTGTCGGTCGCCGTCACGTCCGGCTCCGCGTCCAGCGAGCCCGAGTCCGAGAGCACGTCTCCGCTGACCAGGCTGTCGCTCGCGACAGTCGTGTCGGGCGCGCCGTCGCCACCCGTCGCGTCGACGCTCGTCGTGTCGACGCCGCCGTCCTCGACCGAGATCGCGCCCGTGTCGAAGCCGGCTTCGTCCACCGCCGGCTCCCCGTCGACCCGTAGGTCGGCGCCAGCCTGCAGCGCGCAGCCGTTCACGAACGCGAGGGTGAGAGGCCCGATCAGTTTCCCCCAGTCCATGCCTTGGGGAACGGTCCCGTGGCGAGCTTCTTGAGGCCAGGATCACTGGCCAATCCGGCCACCGCCAGGGCCTCGCTCGGGCGCGCGGGCGGCTCCAACAGGCTCTCGATCGCCTGGGCCAGATCGCGTGTACCGAAGGGCTTCTCGAGGAACGTGCCCCCACCGAGCGTGAGCGCGCGCTGGACCTCGCCGTCGGGCGCGAAGCCCGAGACCAGCAAGATCGGCAGCCCTGGATCGAGCTCGCGCAGTCGCTCGAAGCACTCGGCCCCGCCCATGATCGGCATCGCGACGTCGACCACGGCGAGCCCCATCTTGCCCTCGCGCTGGTGCACCTCGAGCGCCTCGGCGCCGTCGCAGGCCTCGAACACCTGGTAGCCCACCCGCCGCAGCATGCGCGCGGTCGTACGCCGGACCGCGGGGTCGTCGTCGACCAGGAGCGCACGCGTGCGGCGGTTGTGGAACGTGGTGGAGAGCGCGGCCGGCGGCTCCGATGGCTGCGGGCGGGTCGTGATCCGTGGCAACAGCAGGCGCACCTGCGTGCCGTGCAGGTGCCCGGGCTCGATGAGCACGGCGCCGCCGTGGCTCTTGGCCATGCCCCAGACCATCGACAGGCCGAGTCCGGTGCCGCCCTGCTTGGTCGTGAAGAACGGCTCGAACGCTCGACGCGCCACCACTGGATCGATGCCGGGGCCGTCGTCCTCGACCCGGAGCTCCACGTAGGCGCCCGGCGGGATCGAGGCCGCCGCCGCCGCCGCTCGGTCGAGCTCCACCTCCTGCATGGTGAGGTGGATCTCGCCCCGCGCGCCGTCGAGCGCCTCGGCCGCGTTGATGCCGAGGTTCAGGAGGGCGTGGCTGATCTGCGCTGCGTCTCCCTCGACCACGAGGCTGCGATCGTGGATGGTCGAGCTGACCCGCACCCGGCGAGAGAGAGAGCGGCCGAGCAGGCTCTCGACGTCGCGCACGACCCGAGCGAGGCGCACCGGGCGTACCTGGTTGCGCCCCTTGCGGGCGTAGCCGAGGAGGTTGCGCGTCAGATCGGCGCCTCGTCGCGCGGCCGCGACGATGGCCCGCGCCTGCTCCGCCACCTCGGCGTCGCGGCCCTCGACCAGGCCCTCGGCGGCGCCCAGGATGGCGGCGAGGGTGTTGTTCATGTCGTGCGCCACCCCACCGGCGAGTGCGCCGATGGCCTCGAGGCGCTGGGCGTGGGCGAGCTGCTCGCGGAGGACCTCACGTTCGTGCTCCAGTCGGGCGCGGTCCTCGAGCTCTCGTCGGGATCGGGCGAGGGCGTCCTCGAGCTCCCGGCGCCGCTCGGCGGTCTCGATCGAGTAGGCAGCGATGCGCAGCTCGCTGCGTCGTCGCAGCACGACGAGGATGGTCCCGAGGCTCATCGCCCCGAGCAGGCAGCGCCTCCGTCGCGACGTGCGGGACGCCGTCGTGGCGCGCGATCCCGAAGAAGCCAGCGAGGACCAGCGAGGAGAAGGCGAGGTAGTGGTGGTAGGAGAGTGTCAGCACCGACACCGCGACCACGTGGAACACGAGCAAGGTGAGGAACGCATGTGGCTCCACCCGGTGGATGCCCCACAGCGTCACGCCGGCGGTCAGCAAGCTCGAGCCGAGCACCACGTCGTCCACTCGACGCGCGGGCAGGCGGTCGGTGGACGCGAGCCAAGCCAGCGTGCCGCACATCGCGGCGACCGCCAGCGCGCCCGTGACCAGCTCGACGCGCGGCGAGCCCCGCAGGAGCACGGCCTCGATGACGGCGACGGCCGTCGCGAAGGCCGCGGCGAGGATCGCCGCCGGCGAGAAGGTCCGATAGGCGGCCTCCCGAACCGCCGTCTCGACCGCACCAGGCATGCCTGATCGACGGCCCAGTTGCGCGCGACTTGAGGCACGATGTGGGGAGACGTCGGCGCGAAGGAGCGCCGCTGTCGCGCGTGCCTGATTTTTCCTGCTGGGGGCACAGGAATTGGACATCTCCGGGATTCCCGGAGAAGATCCGCCTTTGGAGGAGTCATCATGCGGAACTTGCTTGGGAATCCGAGCCTCGTGCTCGTGCTGGTCGGGGCGCTCGTCGGGTGTGGTGGCAAGGAGGACGTCAGCGTCTCCGGCGACGACACCGGCATCGAGGACGGCACCACCGATGGATCGACCGACGACACGGGTGGCGGCGGAGACTCGGCGACCCCGATCGACACGGGCACGCCCACCGACACGGGCCTCCCGTCCGACACCGGCGTGCCCCCGACCGACACGGGCGCGGACGTCATCACGCCGGTCGACGGCGGGTGTCCCACCGGCCTCTCTGTCTGCGGGGCGGCCTGCGTCGACCTGACCAAGGACCTCGGCAACTGCGGCGGCTGTGGCAAGGCGTGTCCCACGGGCGGCTCGTGCACGGCCGGCGTGTGCGCCTGCCCCACCGGTCAGATCATCTGCGGCAGCAAGTGCGTCGATCCCACGAGTGACGCGGCCAACTGCGGCGCGTGCGGCAAGAGCTGCGGCGCTGTCGGCACCTGCACCTCCGGCGTCTGTGGCTGCGCGGCGCCCGGCACGAGCTGTGGCACGCCGGCGCTCTGCGTCGACACCACCAAGGACCCGCGCAACTGCGGCGGCTGTGGCAAGACCTGCGGCACCTGGGGCGTCTGCTCCGGGAGCGCCTGCTCCTGCCCGACCGGCACCTCGGTCTGCGCGACCGGCGGCGGTGGTGGTGGCGCGACCTGCGCGGACACCCTCGAGAACGCGCGCTTCTGCGGCAAGACCGGCTGCGGCACCGCCTGTGGCGATCGCGACTACTGCGACGGCACCGGCACCTGCGCGTGCAAGCCGGGCCTGACCGCTTGCAGCTTCGGTGGCGGCGGCACGACCTGCCTCAACACCCAGAGCTCCCCCAACGCCTGCGGCGGCTGCGGCAAGGTGTGCACCGCGGGTCAGACCTGTGTCGCCGGCGTCTGCACCTCGCCGACCGGTGGCACGCCCCCGGCCTGCCCGACCGGCACCACCCGTTGCGCCATCGGTGGTGGTGGTGGCGGCGGCGGCTTCTCCGGCTGCTACGACCTCACCAAGGACAACACGGCCTGCGGCGAGTGCGGTCGCTCCTGCGCGGCCAACGAGATGTGCGTGAACGGCGCGTGCAAGGTCTACGGCGTCGCGCCGGCTTGCACCACCTGCCCGTGCGCGGACTGCGCCACCTTCGTCGCCGGTGGCGGCGAGGGCGCGACCTGCTGCCCGGCCCTCCCGGGCCACAAGCACGCGCTCTGCGTGCGCGGCGCGGCTTGCCCCAAGTGAGCTGACGGTCGCGGCGAGGGCTCCTCTCCAGGGAGGAGCCCTCGACGTTTTTGTCGCTCAGGCGAGGCCGCTGCGCACGAGCAGGGCCTCGGGATCCAGATCGCGGCCGCGGAAGTTGCGGAACAGCTCGGCCGGGTCGGCGGCGTCGCCGCGCGCGAGGATCTCCCTGCGGAACGCAGCCCCCACCTTCGCCGAGAGGATGCCTTCGTCCTTGAAGCGCCCGAAGGCGTCGGCGTCGAGCGCCTCGGCCCACTTGTACGAGTAGTAGCCCGCGGCGTAGCCCACGGCCCCACCGAACAGGTGGTCGAACGAGGCGAGCAGACCGTGCTCGGGGAGGAGCGGCACCGGCGAGTGCGCCTCCTGGATCGGGCGCGCGAACGCGAACGGATCCACGTCCGACGCGGGGTCGTAGTCGACGTGCAGCGCGAGGTCGACCTCGGCGAACCCGAGCTGCCGCATCATGAAGTTGGCGGAGCGGAAGTTGCGCGCGCGGCGCATGCGGTCGAGCAGCGCCGCCGGGAGCGGCTCGTTCGTCGCGTGGTGTCGCGCGAACAGCGAGAGCGCCTCGGGCTCCCAGCACCAGTTCTCCATGATCTGCGAGGGGAGCTCCACGAAGTCCCAGGCCACGCTGGTGCCGGCGAGCGAGCGCAGCGGCACCTCGGACAGCGCGTGGTGCAAGAGGTGACCGAGCTCGTGGAACAGCGTCTCGACCTCGCGGTGGTCGAGCAGCGCCGGGGTGTCGGCGGTGGGCGGCGTGGCGTTGAGCACGAGCGCCTCGACCGCGTGCGGGCGGCGCGCGTGGGCCGTGAGCAAGCCGTGCATCCACGCCCCTCCGCGCTTGTCCTCGCGCGGGAACGCGTCGACGTAGAACGCGGCGAGCTCGCGGCCCTTGTCGGTCAGCCGGTAGGGCCGCACGGTCGCGTTCCAGGTGGGCAGCTCGGGCGCGGCCTCGATGCGCACGCCGTACAGGCGCTCGGCGATCGCGAACGCGCCCCCGAGCGCGGCCTCGAGCGGGAAGTACGGCTTGAGGGCCTCGTCGTCGAGATCGTAGAGCGCCTTGCGCTGCTTCTCGGCCCAGTAGGGCACGTCCCACGGCGCGAGGGCCTTCGCGCCCGCGAACTCCGCGAGCGCGGCGTTCTCCGCGGCGAACGCGGCGACGGTGCGCGCGTGCAGCCGTTGCACGAACGCCCGCGCGTCGGCCCCGCGCTTGGCCATGCGATCCTCGAGCACCAGATCGGCGAAGTTCGCGAAGCCGAGCAGGCGCGCCTTCTCGCGGCGGAGCGCGAGGATGCGGCGCACGATCGGGCGGTTGTCCCAGGGCGCAGCGGTCGCGCGGCCGATGAACCCGCGGTAGAGCTGCTCGCGGAGCGCGCGGTCGTCGAGGTGGCTGATCGCCGGGACGTAGCTCGGGGCCTGCAGCGTGAAGCGGAAGCCCGGCTTGCCGGCGCGCTCGGCGCTCTCGCGGGCCGCCTGCTTGGCCGAGGGCGGGAGGCCCGCGACGCGCGCCTCGTCCTCGACGAGGAGCTCGAAGGCGTTGGTCGCGTCGAGGACGTTCTGCGAGTACTTGAGGGTGATCTCGGCGAGCTCGACGTCGATCTCGGCGAGGCGCTTCTTGCCGGCCTCGTCGAGCTCGGCGCCCGCGCGGCGGAAGTCGGCGAGGGTCTTGTCGAGGAGGCGCTTGCGGAGCGGCTCGAGGGCGAGGGCCTCGTCGGTCGCGGCGTAAGCCCGGAGGACGCGGTAGAGGCCGGCGTCGAGCGCGATGCTGCTGTAGAACGCGCTGATCCGCGGCTGGATCTCGTTGTAGGCCTTGCGCAGGGCGTCGGTGGTGGCGACCGACTCGAGGTGCGAGACGATCCCGAGCGCGTCGTCGAGCCGCTCGGTCATCGCCTCGAGCGCCCCGAGGGTGCGCGTCCAGGTGAGCTCGGTGGTGGCGGCGATGGCCGCCTTCTTGGCCTCGGCGTCCGCGAGCAGCGCATCGGTCACCGGCTCGACGTCCTCGGCGCGGTAGCGGTCGAAGGACAGGGGATGGGCGACGTTCTCGAGGGGGCTCGGGGCGTTCGACATGCGACCCGCGACACTAGGCGGAGGCGCGGGCGTGACCAGACAAAAAAGGCGACACCCGCGGGGAGGCGACCCAGCGGGTGTCGGGGGACGTGGCAGAGAAGCTAAGAGGAAATCAGGAGGACGACTCAGTCCTCGTCTTCGAAGGTGTCGAACTCGAGCTCACCGTCGAACGAGGTCTCCTCGATGAGGTCGTCGAGCGAGAAGCCGATCTTGGAGGAGGACTTCAGCTCCTCGCGCTCGAACTCTTCGAAGTTGCGGTAGTAGGTGAGGGGGCGCATGGAGAGACCTTTCTTGGCGAGCGAGCAGCTAGGAGGTGGGGCGCGTCCGAGGCGTGAACGCGAGGACCGTGGCGGAGACTTCGGAGGTGGGGGCCGGTCGGAACCAGGCTTCGAGGATGCGCGCGGTGCCGAGCTGGGGGGCTGCTCCCATCAAGGTCTCGTGCATGATCTGGCGTGTTTTCCGGCTCGACATCGGTTCCACCTACATCTGCGCACACACTCTCACAAGGTAGGTTCGACAGCCAAGAAAAGTGTCGAGCCCGCGCCGCGGACCGGACAGGGAAGGTCCGGGGGCGACAAAGGCAATTGCCCCTCGTGGGTTTGCGCGATACCCCCGGCGGTCCATGTCAGCGCGTTCGATCGTCGCGGTGGTCAACCAGAAGGGCGGCGTCGGCAAGACGACGACCGCGGTGAACCTTGCGGCGTCCCTCGCCGTCGCCGAGCAGCCCACGCTGCTGGTCGACATGGACCCGCAGGGCAACGCCTCGAGCGGCGTCGGCGTGCCTCCCCGCAGCATCGAGCGGTCGGTCTACGACTGCTTGATCGCCGGCGTGCACCTCGAGGACGTGGTGGTCGAGACCAAGGTCCCGCACCTCGCGGTGTTGCCGGCCAAGCAAGACCTGGTCGCCGCCGAGATCGAGCTGGTCGACGAGGCCGATCGCGCCTCGCGCCTCGCCCGGGTGCTCGACGAGGCGTTCACCCGTGGCGTGCCCTACCGCCAGGTCATCATCGACTGTCCGCCCTCGCTCGGGCTGCTCACCCTCAACGCGCTCGTCGCCGCCGAGAGCGTGCTCGTGCCGCTGCAGTGCGAGTTCTACGCGCTCGAAGGCCTGACCTACCTGATGGATACGATCGACCGCGTGCGCAACGGCCTCAACGCCGACCTCGACGTCGACGGCGTGGTGCTCACGATGTTCGACCCACGCAACAACCTCGCGCACCAGGTGAGCGACGAGGTGAAGAAGCACTTCTCGGTGTACGACGCCGTGGTGCCGCGCAACATCCGCCTCTCGGAGGCGCCGTCGCACGGTCTGCCGATCCTCCTCTACGACGCCAAGAGCAAGGGCGCCGAGGCCTACCTCGCCCTCGCGCGCGAGTTCCTCGACCGCCGGGCGGGCAAGAAGCGCAAGGAGAGCCGAAAGTGAGCGACAAGGAACCGCGACGCGCGCTCGGTCGAGGGCTCGACGCGCTCTTGCCCGTGGCCAAGGACAAGGTGCCCGCTGGGTTCGCCGACAAGTCGGTGTTCCTGTGCCCCATCGAGCGCATCGCGCCGATGAAGGGGCAGCCCCGTCAGCACTTCGACGAGCCCGCGCTCGAGGAGCTCACCCAGTCGATCCGCGAGGTGGGGCTCATCGAGCCGCTCGTGGTCCGCAAGGTGCCGGGCACCAACGCGCCGGGCATGGACCGCTACGAGCTCATCGCCGGCGAGCGTCGCTGGCGCGCCTCGCAGCGGGCGGGGCTCAAGGACGTCATCGTCGTCGTCAAGGACGTCTCGCCGGTCGCGGCCTTCGAGCTCGCGATGATCGAGAACGTCCAGCGCGAGGACCTGAACCCCATCGAGCTCGCCGAGGCGCTCCAGCGCCTGGTGAAGGAGCACGGCTACACCCAGGAGCGGCTCGCGGAGCGGCTCGGCAAGGACCGCACGACCATCGCCAACGCGCTGCGCCTGCTGCGCCTACCGGTGAACGTGCGCGAGCGGGTGATCAAGGGCGAGCTCACCGAGGGCCACGCCCGGGCGCTGCTCTCGATCCCCGACGAGGCGGAGATGGCCCGCGTCGCCGAGAAGGTCGTGCGCGGCCGGCTCTCGGTGCGCCAGGCCGAGCAGCTCGCCAAGGCGGCCAAGGGTGGCAAGCCCGCGGCCGAGCCCACCCCGAAGAGCGCCTCGGTCAAGGATCTCGAGCGTCGCCTCTCGCAGGCCCTCGGCACCCGCTGCGAGGTGCGCGACCAGGGCAACAAGGGCGAGATCGCCATCCACTACGCCACGCTCGACGTGCTCGACGGCGTGCTCGACAAGCTGCTCGTGAAGTGATCGGCGGGTTGCGCAGCGCCTTGCGCGACTCGCGCAGCGCCCCCACGGATCGCTGGCGATTCGAGGCCGGACCGGCGTGTGCAGGGCGGAGCCCATGCTCCGTCCCCTGCTCGTCGCCGCTCTCGCCCTGACCGCCCTCGGGTGCGCCCCCCACAACGTCGGGAACGAAGGTGGTGAGCTCGCCAGCGACGGCGGCGACGCGCGCTTCGACCCACCGGCAGACGACGTGGGCGAGAGCTTCGACGTGGCGGAGGGGCTCGACCCCGGGCCCACCGCCGACGCCGGCCCCGCCGACGCCAAGTGCGCCTCCAGCACCACGAGCGCGACGCCGGTGCCGCTCGATCTGTTCTTCATGCTCGACCAGTCGGGCTCGATGAAGGAGACGACCGGGAGCGGCGCCACCAAGTGGTCGGCGGTGAAGGGCGCCTTCAAGAGCTTCCTCGGCGACCCGGCGGCCGCGGGGATCGCGGCGGGGCTCGGGTACTTCGGGCGGGCCGGGCTGTTCTCCGACGGCAAGTCCTCGTGCAGCGTCGGGGACTACGCGAAGGCCGACGTCCCCATCGGCGCGCTGCCCGGCGTCGGCTCGAGCATCGCCACCTCGCTGTTGCTCCACGATCCCTTCACCGACACCCCGACCGGGCCCGCGCTGGTCGGCGCCCTGCAGTACGCGCGCGCGTTCCAGACCGCGCACCCGGGGCACGTGGTGTCGGTGGTGCTCGCGACCGACGGCCTGCCGACGGCGTGTGCGCCGCTCGACGCGGACAGCATCGCGGCGTTCGCGGCCAAGGCGCGCGCGGAGTCGCCGCCGATCCGCACCTACGTGATCGGCGTCATGTCCGACGCCGACCTCGGCAAGGGCGCGGCCACGAACCTCGACACGATCTCGAAGGCGGGCAACGGCGCACCCGCGTTCGTGATCAAGGCCGCGGGTAGCGACGTCGAGAAGGCGTTCCTCTCTGCGCTCCTGGCCATCCGGGGGACGGCCTTGCCGTGCGAGTACCTGGTGCCGGTCGGGGTCGGCGCCGACTACGACAAGGTGAACGTGCGCGTGACGAGCGGGGCGAGCTCGACGACGCTCCCCTACGTCGAGCGCGCGGACAAGTGCGGGTCCGCGGGCGGGTGGTACTACGACGTTCCGCCGCCCGGGAAGCCCACGCGGGTGCTCACGTGCCCCGCGACCTGCAAGGCCCTGACGGCCGACGGTGCCGGCAAGGTCGACATCGAGATCGGGTGCGCCACCCTGCGCCCCAAGTGAAAGGTGCGCCCCAAGTGAACGGGCATCGCGAGTGATCAGGCCCAGAGCTCGGCGGCGCGGGCGGCGACCACCGCGCGCAGCCGGGTGAAGCGCGGGTCGTCGCGCACCAACGCGAGCGGCGGGCACCGATCGAGCCACGCGACGTCGACCAGCGGGAGCTCGGCGGCCCGCTCGAGGGCGTGCAGGGCGTGCTCGGCCTCGCCCACGGCCGCGAAGTACTCGGCGGCCACCTCGTACATCAGACAGCGCTGGTGCGGCGCGGCGCGGGCGTCGTCGGCGAGGCGCGAGAACACGGCGGGCGCCCGCGGTTCGCTGCGGCCTTCGGCGTAGGAGCGGAGCAGCGGCACCGCCGACTCCCACGCAGCGCCGTTGCGGTTGCGTTCGATGACCTCGGCGGTGCGGGCGGCGAGCGCGCGATCGCCCCACCAGAAGCAGAGGCGCACGAACGGGAAGATCCCGACCACCTCACCCATCACCGCGACCGCTTCGCCGATCACCCGCTCGGCCTCGGCGCGCTGGTCGAGGAGGGCGTGGGTGCGCGCGATCTCGATGTAGGCCAGGGCGAGGCCGGGCTGGAGGCGACGCGCGAGCTCGAGCCGCGGGAGCCCCTCCTCGAGGTAGCCGCTCTCGACGAGCAGCTTGCCGAGGGCGTTCTGCGCCTGCGCGTGCAGCGGGGCGCGCTCGAGCACCTCGTACAGGGCGCGGACGGCCGCCCGCAGCTCTCCGCTCGCGAGGCGCAGCGCCGCGATGGTCATGAAGGTCTCGGCGATCGAAGGGTCGATGGCGAGGGCGCGCAGCGAGAGCTCCTCGGCGCGGGTGAACAGCGCCGAGTCGCGGGCGCCTTGCTGGAGGAACAGGCGCGCGAGCGCGGCGCCGAGCAGGCTCGAGAGCCAGGCGTCGCCGGGGTGCGCGCGGAGGCCCTCCTCGAGCCCGTCGACCGCCTGCTGCACGCTGCCCGCGTCGAAGCGCTGGAACGCCTCGTGGGCGCGGTCGTACACGGCGCGCACGCGCGGATCGGTGGGCCCGCCGCGCAGCGCGCCTCCGGCCTGTGCGACGAGCACCTGCTCGAGGGTCTTGGTGACGGCGTCCTCGAGCGCGAACGGGTCGCCGAGGTCTCCCTCGATGCGATCGGCCCACGCGATCGTGCGACGCTCCACGTCGACCAGCCGCAGGCGCACGCTGACCCGCGCGCCCTCGAGGGCGACCGAACCCGACACGGCGAGCTCGGCGCTGGTGCTGGCGCTCGCGGGCAGCAGCTTGAGCGAGGAGATCGCGGTGACGGCGTCGCCGATGGCGGCGGAGAGATCTTGCGCCACCGTGCGCGCACCAGGGTCGTGGGGCTCGAGAGCCCGCAGCGAGAGGGTGCGCGGCGTGAAGTTGCGCGCACGCTGGAGCAGCTCGGCGGAGAGCCGGGGGACCTGCGGCGCGCGATCGAGCGGCGAGGCGGTGCCCCGCATGGTCTCCAGGCGATCGAGGGTGCGTTGCGCGTCGGGTCGGTCCTCGCGGCGCGGCGCGAGCTGTTCTGCGACGAGCTGGGCGAGCGCCTCGGGGACCTCGGGCGCGAGGGTGCGCACCGGCTCGGGGATCGCCTTGCCGAGCGCCCGGGCCGTGGGGTTTCCGTGGGGGTCGAACGCGAGGCGACCGGTCAAGAGCTCGTGCAGGAGCAGGCCGAGTGCATAGACGTCGGCGCGGCCGTCGACCGGCTCGCCGCGCAGCTGCTCCGGCGCCATGTACTGAGGGGTACCCACGAGGGCCACCGTCTCGTGCCGACGATCCGCGCCTGCGTTGCCCGCGAGTTCCGCGCGCGCGATGCCGAAATCGGTGAGCACGATGCGCTCGCCGAGGCTCGCGCCGCTGCCCGCGTCCCTCGCGCGCTCGACCAGCACGTTGTCGGGCTTGAGGTCGCGGTGGACGACGCCGGCCGCGTGGGCGGCCGCGAGCCCCCGCGCGATCTCGGCGCCGATGCGCAGCACCTCGGGGAGCGGCGGGCGCGAGCCCTCGGGCCAGCGGGCCCGCAGCGAGGGGCCCTCGACGAGCTCCATGGTGAGGAACCGCAGCGCGCCGTCGCGGCCGCCGTCGAACGTGCGGGCGACGTTGGGGTGGGTCACCCGCCGCGCGAGCCGCACCTCGCGGAAGAACCGCGCCACTGCGTCGGGGTCGTCGGCCGCCTCGGGCAAGAGGACCTTGAGCGCCACGAGCTCGTCGAGCTCTCGGTCGCGCGCGCGGTAGACGGCGCCCATGCCGCCCGCGCCGAGGAGGCCGACGATCTCGAAGCGCGCGCCGATCACGGCCCCGATCGGGGGGAGCCCGACCGGAAGCGCCTCGGTCGGCGCGAGCCCCGCCTCGCTCACGCCGTCATCCGTGGCGCTCGGCGGCCTTCAGGGTGTTGGCGAGCAGCATGGCGATGGTCATCGGGCCGACGCCGCCGGGCACGGGGGTGATGGCGCCGGCGACCGTGGACGCGGAGGCGAAGTCGACGTCGCCACAGAGCTTGGATTTTCCGTCGACCTCACGGCGGTTCATGCCGACGTCGATGACGATGGCGCCCGGCTTGACGTGATCCTTGCCGACGAGATCGGCCCGGCCCACGGCGACGACGAGCACGTCGGCCTGGCGGCAGACGGCGGCGAGGTCCTTGGTGCGCGAGTGGGCGAGGGTGACCGTGGCGTGGCGCGCGAGGAGCAGCTGCGCCATCGGCTTGCCGACGATGTTGCTGCGCCCGACGACGACCGCGTGCGCGCCGACGAGGGAGAAGCCGGGGAGGGTCTTGGCGGCCTCGTCGATGAGGCGCATGCACCCGAACGGCGTGCACGGGACCATGCCGCCGGCGCGGCCCGAGGCGAGCAGGCCGGCGTTCAGCGGGTGGAAGCCGTCGACGTCCTTGTCGGCGGGGACCGCGTCGAGGATCTCGTCCTCGGGGAGGCCCTTGGGCAGGGGGAGCTGGACCAGGATGCCGTCGACCGCGCGGTCCTCGCGGAGGACGCGGATGCGCTCGAGGAGCTCCTCGCGCGTGACGGTGGCGGGCAGGCGATGGACCTCGCCGGCCATGCCGACCTCCTTGGCCGCCTTCTCCTTGTTGCGCACGTAGACCGCCGACGCCGGGTCTTCGCCGGCGAGGATCACGTGCAGCCCGGGGACGCGACCGTGCTTCTCCTTGAAGGCCGCGACGCCCGCGGCGACCTCGCGGCGAACGGCTTCGGCAATGGCTTTCCCGTCGATGAGCTGGGCGGTCATGGCGCCGCCGAGCGTAGCCCATCCGCGGGCGGGCGGTCGCCCGGAGGAGTACGATCGGGGCGTGCGATCGTGGGCCACGCTGGTGTTGCTGGTGGCGCCGATCTCCGCGCACGCGGGGGTGTCGGTGATCCCCTGGCCACCGCCGCCCCCCGCGCCCGTGACGCTGGTGATGGTGGGGCCCAAGGCCATCAAGGTGCGGCTCGCGGCCGGCTACGTCCTGCCGTGCGATTCGTCGGCCAACGTGAAGCTCCTGGACGCGAAGGTGCAGCCCGGCACCACCAAGACGTGGATGGCCTCGTCGTACTGCTTCTGCGTCGAGCAGACCCACCACGACTTCCCCGACGTCGGGTGGAGCACGCCCCGGCAGGTGTGCCGCGCGCGCGCGTGTCCGTGGGCGGGGTGCGGGTACACCAACGATCCGCTGACGATCACCGTGAAGTCCGACCCACCGAAGTGAGCCCACCCGTCAGGCGTCTCGCTTGGCCTCGAGCTCTTCCCAGCGGGTGAGGAGGCGCGCGGCCTCCGCCTTGGCGGCGGCGAGCTCTGCGGTGCGCTGGGGCACCTCGTGGCCGCGGCTCGCGTACAAGGTCGGGTCGGCGACCGCGGCCTCGCACGCGGCGACCTTCTGCTCGGCGGCGTCGATCTTCTCGAGGATCGACTCGAGCTCGAGGCGCTCGCCGTAGGTGAGCTTCTTGCCCTCGGCCTTGGGCGGCGGCTTGCTGCGCTGGGCCTCGACGACCGTGGTCGCGGCGGCGGCGGTGGCGGCCTCGCGCTCCTTGCGGTGGGCCACGTAGTCCGAGTAGCCGCCGCCGTGCTGCTCGACGCGCGACCGATCGCCCTCGGGAGCGAAGGCCAGCACCGAGGTGGCCACGCGGTCGAGGAACGCGCGGTCGTGGGTGACCACGAGCACCGAGCCGTCGTAGCCGACGAGCAGCTCCTCCAGCGCGGACAGCGTGGAGAGGTCGAGGTCGTTGGTGGGCTCGTCGAAGAGGAGCATGTTGGCCCCCTCGCGCAGCATCTTGGCGAGGGCCACGCGCGCGCGCTCGCCGCCGGAGAGCGAGCCCACCTTCTGGCGCTGCTTGTCGGCGGGGAACAGGAAGCGCTCGAGGTAGGTGCGCAGATCGTACGACTCCTTGCCGAGCACCACCGTGGTGGCGCCGACGCCCTTCACGTCGTCGTAGATCGACTTGTCGT
The DNA here is from genome assembly GCA_964624885.1 of uncultured Polyangiales bacterium. GTDB lineage: Bacteria > Myxococcota_A > Polyangia > Polyangiales > JADJMO01 > JADJMO01. The sequence continues at coordinate 14,107 of CAZUZY010000036.1, forward strand.
CGTCGAGGTTGGCGCGCGCCTGGTCGAGGTAGCCGATCTTGGTGTTGCGACCGACGACGAGCTGGCCCGAGGCGACGAGCGGCTCGCCGAGGATCGCGCGGAGCAGGGTGGTCTTGCCGCACCCGTTGGGTCCGAGGATGCCGATGCGATCGCCGCCGTGCACGTGCAGATCGATGGGGTGGTTGAGCAGGCGCCCGCCCTGGCGGAGCACCACCTGCTCGAGCTCGAGCACCCGCTTGCCCTGCCGCGTGACGCTCGCCGCGAGGACGACCTCGGCGTCGCGACCGGCGTCGGCCGGGGTCTCGGCGATGAGCGCGTGCGCGCGCTGGATGCGGGCCTTCTGCTTGGTGGTGCGCGCCTTCGGGCCGCGCGACAGCCACTCGCGCTCGCGGCGCAGCACGTTGCGGCGGTTCTGCTCGGTGCGCTCCTCGTGGGCGAGGCGCTCGGCCTTGAGCTCGAGGTAGTCGGAGTAGCCGCCGAGGTACTCGGTGAGCGCGCCGCGGTCGAGCTCGAGGATGCGGTCGACGATCGCCTCGAGGAAATAGCGGTCGTGGGTGACGAGGATGACGGCGCCGGGGTATTCGTCGGCGAGATAGCCCTCGAGCCAGCCGGCGGTGTCGGCGTCGAGGTGGTTGGTCGGCTCGTCGAGGATCGCGACGTCGGGCCGGGCCACGAGGAGCTGGGCGAGGGCGATGCGGCGCCGCTCGCCGCCGCTGCGGGGGCCGACGGCGCGCTCGGGGTCGCGCACGTCGAGGCGCTGCAACAGGTCGAGCGCGACGTGCCCGCGGTCCCAGCCACCGAGGTGGGCGATGGTCTCGTCGAGCGCGGCCTGCTCGGCGAGCAGGGCGTCGTCGTGGTGGTGGTCGGCGAGGAGCGCGGTGAGCTCGGCGTGGCGATCGACGGCCTTGCGCCAGGCGACGAGCCCGAGCTCCACCACCTCGCGCGCGCTCCGATCGGGCGGGAGATCGGGCTCCTGGGCGAGGTAGCCCACGGTGAGCCCGCGCCGCACCCGGACGCTGCCCTCGTCGGCGGTCTCGAGGCCGGCGAGGATGCGGGCGAGGGTGGACTTGCCGCTCCCGTTGTCGCCGATGAGGCCGACCTTCTCGCCGCGCGCGACGGTCAGGTAGGCGCCCCGCAGGATGGTCTGCGGGCCGAACGCCTTGTGGAGGTTCTCTGCGTCGATGGCCGGCACGGGGGCCGAGGGGTAGCACGGCGCGGCGGAGTCTCAGAGCCCCAGGGGTCGGAGGAACCCGAGGACCCGGTCGTGGGTCTCGGTGGGCCGCTCGATCTGCGGGGCGTGGCCGGTGGCCGGCAGCTCGACGAGCTCACCGTGGGGCAGGAGCGGCGCCGCGGCGCGCGCGAACCGGATGGGTACGATGCGGTCGAGGTCGCCGTAGACCATCAGCGTGGGCTGCTGCAGCCGTGGCAGCAATGGCAGCAACGTCGCGTCCCGGACGCGCCGGGCCGTGGTGAGCAGGCCCAGCTTCCAGCGACGGTCCGAGAGGTGGGTGCGGATGTCCGAGAGCTCGGTCTCGAAGAACCGGTCGTCGGCGAACACCGTGCGCAGGATGGTGCGCATCACGTCCTCCTCGATCGACTTCACGAGGCGCCGCACCGCGCCCTCGGGGAACAGCGAGTACCCCTCGCGCTGCTCGCCCATGCCCGAGGAGCCGAGCAAGACGACCGCGGGCACGCGCGCCGGGTGGGCCTCGGCGTAGGTCGCGACGACCTGCCCACCCATCGAGTTGCCGATGAGCACCGGGCGCTCGAGCTGCGCGTGGTCGATCAGGCGGCCGAGGTCGGAGACCCAGTCCTCGACCGAGTTGCCGCGGCGCGCGCGCGTGGTGTCGGAGTCGAAGGCGGGCAGCCCGATCTCCCACACGCGGTGCGTGGCCGCGAGGAGCGGCCGGAACGCGCGCCAGGAGTGGAACAGGCCGCCGAGCCCGTGCACCAGCACGAGGTCGGGGCCTTCGCCCTCGACCCGATAGGTGATCTCCGTACCTGGGACCGTGCCCCCCATCCCCGTGATCATAGCGCCTCGATGGACTACGGGCCCGCGGCGAGCGGCGCCGAGGGATCCGCCGGCTTCTCGCCCACCTTCTCGAAGTTCTTCTCCGGATCGACGATCGTCACCGCGCCGAAGTGGGAGAGCGGCCCGGCGAGGCTCGGGTCGCCCGCCACGGCGATGACCAGGTTGCTCGGCGCGAGGAGCTCCGCGGCCGCCGCGCGCACGCTCGCGAGCGTGGCCCCGCGGATCGCCGCCCGGTACTTCTCGACGTAGTCGTAGACGTCGGCGCCGGGCAGCTTGAGCAGCTTCTGCTCGAGGGCGAGCCCGCCGACCGCGCCGATGGTCTCGAGCCGGTACAGGAACGCGGTCTCGAGGCTGGTCCGCGCGATGTCGAACTCCTCCTGGGTGACCGGCTTGTCCTTGGAGATCCAGCGCAGGTGCTCGAGGAGCGCGTCGACCGACTTGCCGGCCAGCGCGGTCTGCGTGCCGGCGTAGAGCGCCACCAGCGAATCGCTGCCCCACGCGAGCTCGCGCACGTTGGCGTTGGTCGAGTAGGCGAGCGAGCGCTTCTCGCGCACGTCGGAGAACAGGCGCATGGCCATGCCGCCGCCGAGCACGTGGGTCGCGAGCGCGAGGTCGGGGAAGCGGGGGTCGTTGCGCGCGATCACGCGGCGCGCGACGAAGATGTCCGCCTGCTTGCTGCCGGGCTTCTTGGCGAGGACCACGCGGATGCCCGCGGTCGGGGCGGGCGGCGCGGGGAACACCATCGCGGTGGCGCCGGCGGGGAGTCCGCCGAGCTTGCCGTCGAGCGCGGGGCCGAGCTTGCTCGCGTCGACGTCGCCCGCGACGACGACGTGGATCTGGCCGCGGCGGTAGGCCTTCGCGTAGTAGGCCTTCACGTCGTCGAGCTCGACGCCGGCGAGGGTGGCCTCGGTGGCGTCGGGCATCGCGTAGCGCGTGCCGTCGAGGAGCGTGCGGTAGAGCGCCTGGCGCGCCATCCACCCGCCGCTGCCCTTCTGGGCCTGGCGCACGCGGTCGAGCTCGCGGGCCTTGAGCTTGGCGAACTCCTTCTTGTCGAAGCGGGGCTTGGTCAGCACCGCGCCGAGCACGTCGAGGGCGGCGTCGAGCTTGTCCTTGGTGACCGCGATGCCGAAGATGGTGCGGTCCATGCCGGTGTCGACGGTGAGGTCGGCGCCGAGGGCGTCGATCTGCTCGGCGAGCTCCTTGCCGCTCCACTTGCCGGCGCCGCCGTCCTTGAGCATGTCGCCGGTCATCGAGGCGATCGCGGCGGCCGACTTGGTCGGGGTGTTCTCGGCGTGGCCGATGCCGACGTCGACCATCACGCGCACGTAGACGATGGGCAGCGTGGGCGAGACGATCGCGGTCGCGCTGGCGAACGCGCTCTTGTTCTCGACCGCGACCACCTTGGCGGGCTTCATCGGGCGCGCCGCGGCGGGCGGGGGCACGTCGACCGTCGGAGCCGGGGGCGTGGGCGCGGAGCTCGCGATCGGCGGCGGGGGCTTGACGCTCGCGACGGGGCTCGTCGCGGGGGCGGGCGGCGTGCTCGAGCAGGCGACGAGCAGCGGGAGGGCGAAGGCCCAGCGGAGAGAGCGGCGCATGATCACTTGCCCTCCTTCTTGGGCGTGGGCTTGGGTGCATCGGGCTTGGCCCCTTCGGGCTTGCTCGGCGGCATCACCCGCACGTGGGCGAGCGTGGCGCGCACGAGGTACTTGGCGACCGCGGCCTTCACCTCGGCGGCGGTGACCGCGGCGTAGCGCTTCGGCTCGCCGAGCAGCAAGGTCGCGTCGCCGTGGTGGCCCTCCATCTTGGCGAGGGCGTTGGCGCGCTGCAGGTTGGACTGCAGACCGAACAGGAAGCCGTGCTCCACCTTGGCGCGAGCCTTCTTCATCTCGGCCTCGGTCGGGCCCTTCTTGGCGAGGTCGTCGAGCTCGGCCCAGATGGCCTTCTCGACCTCCTCGACGCTGGCCTTGTCGGCGAGGTGGGCCTCGAGCACGAACGCGTCGGGCCCGCGGTGGTCCTCGGTCGAGGCGCCGGCGGACTGGGCGATGGCGAGGTCCTTCACGAGGCGCCGGTGCAGGCGCGACGACTCGCCGTCGCTCAGGATCACCGAGGCGAGCTCGAGCGCGTAGTGCTCGGGGGTGCGGTCCTTGGGGATCGACCAGCCGAAGTAGACCTTGGGCGTGCGCGCGTTGGGGTCGACCACCGGCTCGGGGCCCGAGGGGGTCTTGCGTCCGGCGAACGGCAGGTCGGGATACTTGGCCACCTCCACCTTGGGGACGCCCGCGAAGTGCTTGTCGACGAGGGCGCGCGCCTCCTTCGGGTCGAAGTCGCCGGAGACGACCAGCACCGCGTTGTTCGGCGCGTACCACGCGGCGTGGAACGCCTTGACCCAGTCGAGCTTGGCGGCGTCGAGCTCGGGCATCGAGCCGATCGCGGGGTGCGCGTACGGGTGGTAGCCCTCGTAGACCAGCTCCATCAGGCGGAAGTAGCCCTTGGTGTACGCGGCGTTGTCGACGCGCATCCGGTACTCCTCCTGCACGACCTTGCGCTGGTTCTCAAACGCCTCCTGGTCGACGTGCAGCGACTTCATGCGGTCGGCCTCGAGAAACAGCGTCAGCCCGAGCTCGCCGGCCGGCATGATCTCGTAGTACCGGGTCCAGTCCTCGCTGGTGGAGGCGTTGAGCTTGCCGCCGCGGCCTTCGACCAGCTTGTCGTGCTGCCCGCGCGGGAAGTTCGCGCTGCCCTCGAACATCATGTGCTCGAACAGGTGGGCGAAGCCGCCCTCGCCGGCCTTCTCGTTGCGCGAGCCGACGTCGTACCAGACCACGACGGCGACGGTGGGGGAGCTCGTGTCCTGGTTGAGGACGACGCGCAGACCGTTGGCGAGGGCGTAGCGCTCGACGCTGAACTTCGGCTCGAGCACCGGCGCCTCGACCTTCGCCGGCGCGGCGTGCGCGGGCGCGTGGGACGAAGGGGCGAGGACGGCGAGCAGCGCGATCGCGAGGGCAGGGAGGGCTCTCTTCGACATGCCGGACGGGGTATCACGGGTGGCGGAAGGCCGCTTACGTTCCTGCCTCGACCTTGGTAGACCGTGGCCGCGATGGAGCGGCGCGTCGACACCTGGAAGGGCATCCTGGCCGGGGCGGGGGCTTCGTTCCTCCTCCTCTACGTGTTCGTCGCGTTGCGTCGACTCGTCTACCCGTTCGACCTCGAGTGGATGGAGGGCGGGATGGTCGACCAGGTCCGCTGGATCCTGGCCGGTCACAAGCTCTACGTGAAGCCGTCGATCGACTTCGTGCCGTTCATCTACAACCCGCTCTACTTCTACCTGAGCGCGCTCGTGGCCAAGGTCACGGGGGTCGGTTATCTCCCGCTGCGGCTCGTGTCTCTCGCGGCCTCGCTGGGCACCTGCGCGGTGATCTACAAGCTCGTGCGCCACGAGACCGACGACCCGCGGCTCGGGGTGCTCGGCGCCGGCCTCTACGCGGCCACGTTCCCGAAGTCCGTGCAGTTCATGGACATCGCGCGGACCGACTCGCTCTACGTGTTCCTCGCCCTCGCCGCGGTCGCGGTGCTGCGCCTGGTCCCGACCGCCCGGGGCCGGATCGCCGGCGCGGTGCTGCTCGTGCTGTCGTTCCTCACCAAGCAGTCCGGGGCGCTCGTCGCGGGGGCCGTGTGCCTCGCCCTCCTGTGGGAGCACCGCAAGGCGGCCATCCCGTTCGTGCTGGTGGTCGCGGGCGGCATCGGCGGCAGCGTGTTCGTGCTCGATCACCTGCACGACGGCTGGTACCGCTTCTATGCGTTCGAGCTCCCGTCGACGCACCAGCTCGTGCCGTTCCTGTGGGGCGGGTTCTGGACGGACGACGTGATGGGCCCGATGACGCTGGGCATCGCCTTCGCGGGTTTCTTCCTCGTGTGGCGGTTCTCGCCGCTCTACCTCGCGGCCTTCGCCGGCGCCGCCGCGGCCGCGTGGTCGGGGCGGCTGCACGACGGCGGCTGGCTCAACGTGGTGATGCCGTTCTTCGCGGTGATCGCGCTGGCGGCGCCGATCGGCCTGCACTGCGCGCTCCTCACCGCGGGCGAGGGCGAGTCCAAGAACCGCGAGCGCGCCGAGGCGTTCCTGTGTGGCGCGTTCGCGGTGCAGCTCGCGCTCCTCGCCTACGACCCGCGGCGCATGGTGCCGAAGGCCGCCGACAAGCAGGCCGGGCTCGAGCTCGTCGAGAAGATCCGCGCGGTGCCGGGCGAGGTGTTCATGCCGACGCACAGCTACTACCCAGTGATCGCGGGGCGGCGCGGGTACCTCCACCAGATGGCGGTGGACGACGTGCTCCGCGGCGACGCGGGCGTGGTGGGCGGGGTGCTCAAGGAGGAGATCCGGCGCGCCCTGCTGTCGAAGAAGTTCGCGCTGGTGATCACGGACAACGACTTCTTCGCCGACGAGGTGCGCGCGGGGTACCGGCCGGTGCGCAAGGCGGTCGACAAGGAGGGCGTGTTCTACCCGGTGACCGGCGTCCACTACCGGCCGGGCGAGCTGTTCGTCCCGAAATAGGTTCGGTCGGAACCGGACGCTCCCTGCGAGGCTCGTTCCGACAGGCCGTCAGGGATGCCGCGACGGCAAGGGCAGCCCACCTTCGAGTCATTGGGTCCTCATCGCAGCAAGGACCGTTCCGTCAGCAACGGCCCGTCACGCCGCCGAGACACGTGGGCCGAGCGACGCGGCGCGCGTCCCGGCGGCCACCACGCGCGTGCGCTTTCGTGAGCACGAGGCTGCCGTTCGTGCCACGCTCGGCGTCCGTGTCGACGCCGGACCCGCTCCACCCCGGCCTGATGATCGGGAAGTCCGTGCGACTCGTCCGCGCGCTCGGCGCTGGCGGCATGGGGTCGGTGTGGATCGCCGATCACCTCGGGCTGCACACGCAGGTGGTCGTGAAGTTCATGGCCCGGGCCCTCGCTGACGACGCCGACTTCGTCGCGCGCTTCGCCCGCGAGGCGGCCGCGGCCTCGCAGGTGAAGAGCCCCCACGTGGTCCAGATGCTCGACCACGGCGTGAGCGCCGAGGGGCTCCCCTACATCGTGATGGAGTACCTCGAGGGCCGCGACCTCGCCCAGCGCCTCTCCGAGCAAGGGCGCCTGCCGCCGCTCGAGGTCGCCAGCGTCGTGACGCAGGTCGGCAAGGCCCTCGCGCGGGCGCACGAGCGCGGCATCGTGCACCGCGACGTGAAGCCCGAGAACATCTTCCTCTGCGACGTCGGTGGAGGAGAGGTGTTCGTGAAGCTCCTCGACTTCGGCGTCGCGAAGGGCACGGGGCAGCTCACCTCCAAGACCCAGACCGGGACCGTCATCGGCTCCCCGCAGTACATGAGCCCGGAGCAGATGCTGGCCAGCAAGGCCCTCGATCACCGGAGCGATCTCTGGTCGCTCGGTGTGGTCGCCTACGAGGCGCTGACCGGCAGCCTGCCGTTCGACTCCGAGACCATGGCGGGGCTCGCGCTGCAGGTGCACGGCGAAGACCCGCCGCGCCCGTCGCAGCGGGGCCTCGGCCTCCCGCCCGCGCTCGACGCGTGGTTCGCGCGGGCGCTCGCCAAGTCGGCCGACGCGCGGTTCTCGTCGGCCAAGGAGATGTGCGACGCCTTCGCGCGGGCCTGCGACGTGCACACCGACGTCGTCGTCGCGACGGCGATCGGCACGCGGAGCAGCGTGGCCCCGATCTCGTCGACCCGCGCGCGGCTCTCGCACTCCGTCACCGAGTTCGCGCCGCCGCCGCCCGGTGGTGGGCGGAGGTGGCTGGTCCCGGCCGTGGCGGCCCTCCTCCTCTTCGGGCTCGTGGTGGCCTTCGCGTTCGTGCGGCGGCAGGGGGTGGCCTCGTCGGCGTCGTCGGCGTCCACGACCGCCGCCTCGGCGAGCGTCGTCGTGGAGCATCCTGCCCCAGTGCCGTCGGCGATCGCGCCTGCCGCCTCGTCGAGCGGCCTCGTCGCGACACCCCCTTCCGTCGCTCCGCCTTCCACCCTTCCTTCCTCGGGCCCCGCCGTTTCAGCCATCTCGAAGCCCGGAGTGAAGATCACGCCCTCGTCGACCGTCGCACCCTCCGCGGTCGCTCCGCCGCCCACCGCGGTCGTGAGCGTCGCGCCGAAGAGTTCCAGCTCGGATCCGTTCGGGGAGGCGCGCAAATGAGGTCCAACTCGTGGCTATGCGTATGCGCGGTGCTGGCGTTCTCGGCGCTGGCGTTCTCCGCGCCGGCGCTCGCCGACAAGGCGACCGCGCAGGCCCTGTTCGAAGAGGGGCGCGCGCTCATGGCCAAGGGCGACTTCGCCGCGGCCTGCCCGAAGCTCGAGGAGAGCCAGAAGCAGGATCCGGGCATGGGCACGCAGTTCCGGCTCGCCGAGTGCTACGAGGGGCTCGGTCGCACCGCGACGGCGTGGGCGAACTACCTCGAGGTGGCCGATCTCGCGAAGGCGGCCGGGCAAGACCAGCGCGAGCTCGTGGCGCGCGAGCGGGCGACGAAGCTGTTCCCGAGCCTGGCCCGCCTCGAGGTGTCGGCGCCCACGACCGAGGGCCTCGTGGTGAAGCGCGACGGCGTCGTGCTCGGCGCGGCGCAGCTCGGCGTCGCGCTGCCGGTCGACCCCGGCAAGCACGAGGTGGAGGTCTCGGCGCCGGGTCGCAAGACGTTCCACACGACGGTCACGGTGACCAAGGGCGAGAAGGCACGCGTGGCGGTGCCCGAGCTCGCGCCCGAGGGCGGTGAGCCCGCCCACGAAGGACCACGGCGCACGGTCAGCCTGGTGGTCACGGGCGTCGGCGCGGTGGCGCTCGGAGCGTCGCTGTTCGTCGGGCTCTCGGCCCGCAGCAAATGGCACGAGTCCGACGGTCACTGCGACGGCAACCTCTGCGATCCGGACGGCCTCTCGGCCCGCGACGCCGGGCGGAGCAGGGGCAACCTCGCCACGCTGCTGTTCGTCGGCGGCGCGGTCGTCGCGACCACCGGCCTCGTGCTGTTCTTCACCGCGCCGAAGCAGGCGTCGCCGTCCGGCGCGCTCCGTCTCGGGGTCGGGCTCGGCACGGTGAGCCTGGGAGGGAGCTTCTGATGCGTCGCACGAACCTCGTGGCGCTGGTCCTCGCGGGCGTGGCGTCGGCGTTCCTCGGGTGCAACGCGCTCCTCGGGCTCGAGGCCGGGGAGCCGCAGGGGGACGCGGGCGACGCCGCGAGCGACACGGGCGCGATGGCCGACGGCGGCTCCGACACGAGCAGCCCCGACACGAGCGGCGACTCGACCAGCCTCGACACGGGCAGCACCGACACGAGCAGCACCGACACGAGCAGCACCGACACGGGCAAGAGCGATGGTGCGGTGGAGGGCGCCGCGGACGCGGGGGGCACGGACGCGGGTGGCTACACCTTCACCTTCCCCGTCGTCGGCGAGGACACGGCTTCCCTCAGCTCGTTCGGCACGATGTGCGACAAGGACAACTACCTCACGGGCATGCGCACCACCACGCTCGCCACGGTGACGTCGCTCGACGGCGTGTTCGAGCTGGTGTTCAACTCGCTCGGCACCGACTGCCCCGCGCTGCCGGACGCCGGCGGCAAGGACACCATCGAGGTGACCCTCAACGGCGTCGTCGTCGGGAGCTTCCCGGTCTTGCCCAGCTCGGGGACCAGCATCCCCGTCGCGCTCACGTTCCCGCCGGTCACCGGGCCGAGCTACACGCTCAAGCTGCGCAGCAAGTTCACGGTGCCCTCGGGGTGCGGCTGCTTCGAGCCCAAGGCCGAGAGCAAGTACACGTTGCGGTGACCTCCGCCGCCCGCGGACGGGCTATGCTCCGTCTCCATGGTGCTGCGGTCGACCCTTCTCCTCGTGCTGTCGTTGTCGGGGGCGTACGGCTGCCGTGGCGATGCGGTCGGCGCACCCGCCGACGCCAGCGGCGAGACCTCCGTGGAGACGGGGGTGGAGACTGGCACGGACAGTGGCTCGGTCGACAGCGGGGCGGAGGTCTCCGATGCGGCCGGAGCGAACCTCCTCGACGACGGCACGTTCGACCTCGGGTGCGCGCGCTGGCAGGACTACTCCTCGGTGCTCACCGACGAAGCCAGTGGCCACTCGGCTTCCAAGGCCTGTCAGGTGTGCCGCCTGAGCGACGCCTACTTCTTCGTGGCCCAGTCGGTGTACGGCGCCTTCGCCAAGGGACAGAAATACCAGGCCAAGGCCTGGATCCGATCGGCCGCTGCCAAACCGGTCGCGGGGCCGGTGGGGTTCGTCCTCGAGGGCACCGACACCAAGGACGTCGTCGTGGAGTACGTGAAGGGCGCGACGCAGCCGGTCACCTCGGCCTGGACCGAAGTGCAGGCCATCCTCGAGGTGAAGACCGGCGCTGCCATCCAGCTGCACCTGCGCGTCGGCGCGTCCTTCGCCTCGGGCAGCGAGTGCTTCGTCGTCGACGATGCCACCCTCGTCCGCATCGAATAGGGCTCAGAGCGCGATCTGTCCGAGCAGGGTCCACTGCGTGTAGGCGGGCGCCGTGCTGGTCTTCGGCCACAGGTCGCACGAGGCGACGAAGCCGATCGGGAGGAGCTGCGCCTCGAGCTGGATCCGGACGCCGAGGCGCGTGTCGGGGCGTACCTGGATTGGCATCCCGACGCCGAAGCCGAACGAAGGGATGATGAGGAGCGCGTTGGACGCGGCGAGGACGAGCGGCGTGACGTTCCACCGGCCGCGCGCGTCCGTCTCCGCGGACACCTGGTAGAGGAGCCAGCTCGGTGCGGCGACCTCCCAGCCGAGGCGCATGCGGAACCCACCGTCGTCGCCGAGCGCGCCGCCGAGGCCGAGGAGCACGCCGCCGTTGCGGATCGGGAACGGCGGGATGTGCACGCCGATCCGTAGCTCGGCGACGCTCGCCGTGTGCGACCCGTCGGCGGCCTCGGTCCACCCCTCGAGACCGTCGAGATCCCAGCCGCGCGGGGTGCGGAGGCGGGCCTCGCTCGCGAAGCCGGGCGCCCGCAGCTCCGTCGGGGGCGCAGCGATCAGCACGTCGAGGATGCGGCGCACGCTCGGCGTGTGGAGCACGAGGTGGCGCGCGTGCACCGCCGAGGGCGTGAACCCGAGTCGACCCGTGGTGCGCGCGCCGTCGAAGACGGCGGACACGGTGAGCGCCCGCGTGGCGTGCGCGCCGATGGACAGCGCAAAGGTGGTCGGAGCCTGACCCTGCGGCTTCCCCTCGACGACGGTGGTCGTCGACGCAGAGGTGGCTACGCCGTCCAGCGTCAGGCGGAGGTCTTGCGCGCTGTCGTCCACGACGAGGGAGCCGCCACCCTCGCGCGGCTCGGCTCCCTGGTTCACGAGCGCGTAGGTGATCCGCACGGTGCAGCGCGGGGCGTCGTGCGGACCTGCCACGCACGACACGTCGGTGTCGGCGCGCGAGACCAAGACGCCCTCGGAGAGGCGCAGGCCCTGGACGAGCACGGGCGGCGGGCGGGGCGCGGCGGTGGCGTGGGCGGGCCCCGCGTTTGTCGCGAGCGCGGCGAGCACGCCGAGGGTGAGCAGCCATCGGGCCATGGCGCCAGCGTAGTCCAGCCGCGGCCCGATCCAAGGTCCGTGCGCCACGCGTGTCCCTCTCTCGTGCGCGGCCTCCGACTCCTCCTGCCGGTGTTCGCGGCGCTGCTCGGCGTGCTCCTCGCGACGCCGGCGGCGGTCCTCCTCGGCGTTGCGCCCCCCGCCAGCGCCTCGTGCATGCCAGGGCCGTTCGTGTGGACCGTCACGTCGGCGTTCCCTCGCAACGGCGAGCTCGTCCTGCACCATGCTGGCGCCGTGGAGCTCGTGGACGCGGCCGGTGCGACGGTCCCGGTCGACAAGACGCACCTCGACGACGTCGCCGTGGTCCGTCTGCGGCCCCTCGCGCTGCTCCGCGCACACGCCACGTACCGTCTCCGCGATCCCAACGGCACGGTCGCGGTGGTCGAGACCTCCGACGTGATCGACACCAAGGCCCCGGAGATCGCTCGCCCCGCCACGTTCGTGGGGCGCCAGTTCTTCGGCGGCTGCCCAGGCTCGTGCACGAGCTGGGTGCGCGTCGACGCGACGGACGACGACACGCCCGCGGAGGGGCTCCGCTACGCCGTGCGCACGCCGACGCTCTCGTTCGTGACCGGCCCCGCCCGGACGCCGTGGGTCGACGAGGCCGAGCCCCACGCGGCGGTTCTGCCGGCGCGTGCGGTGGCGCTCGGCACGGCGGGTTGCCAGCCCGACACGTTCCTGTGCTGGAAGGACGAAGCGTTCGCCGGGCTGTCGTCGGCGTCGCTGACGGTGGTGGCGATCGATCGCGCCGGTCACGAGAGCGCGCCGGTGGCGTTGCACCTGTTCGCCCCTCCGCCTCCGCCGGAGCCGAAGCCCCGCGTGGTCGAGCAGGTGGCCCGCTGGGTGGAGCCGACTCGGCCACCACGGGTCGGCCGCGTCACGTCGATCGTCCTCGTGGCCGGGCTCGCTGCTCTGATGGTCGTCGCGCTGCGTCTGCGTCGGTCGCGTTGACCGGCCTCCGCCGGCGGCCGCCGGCGGCCACCGGCCCTCCGCCGGCGGCGGATCGCGATCTTTGCGAAAATCCCGCTGGCCCATGCGTCGCATCGGGGACCGGTCGTGTCCCCGTCTGCGCTCCACGAGACCCTGCTGCGGCTGTTCCGCAACCGCCCGACGCTGGTGGCGGAGCTGCTGCGCGACCACCTCGGGTTGGATCTCGACTTCGAGACGCTCCGCTTCGCCTCGACGGACTTCAGCACCCCGCCCACCGAGTATCGCGCGGACCAGGTCGTCGTCCTCGAGCGCGCCGGTCGCGCGACGCTGGCCATCGTCCTCGAGGCCCAGCTCGGTCGCGACCTCGAGAAGCGCTTCAGCTGGCCGCAGTACCTGACGGCGCTGCGCGCCTCGCTGCGCTGCCCGGTGCTGCTGGTCGTCGTCACGGTGGACCCGGGCGTGGCGCGATGGGCGGCCGAGCCGATCGACATCGGGCCCGCCGGCATGGTGCTGGTGCCGCTGGTCGTCGGCCCGAGCGTCGTGCCGCACGTCGTCGACCCGAGCGTCGCTCGCGCGGCCCCGGAGCTCGCGGTCCTCTCGGCGCTTGCGCACCACGATGCGCAGGACGGACTCGCCATCGCGAAGGTGGCCATCCTCGCCGCGGACGGCCTCGACGAAGAGAAATCGTCGCTCTACGCTGATGTGATCCTCGGGGCGTTCAGCGGCGCGGCGAGACAGACCTTGGAGGCGATGATGGCGGGCGACTACCAGTACCAGAGCGACTTCGCGAAGAAGTACTTCGGCCAGGGCATCCAGCAGGGGCGGCAAGAAGGTCGGCAAGAAGGTCGGCAAGAGGCGCTCACCGAGACCCTGCTGCGCGTGCTGGCTTCCAGGAACCTCACCCCGACCGCCGCCCAGCATGCCCGCGTGGAGGCCTGCGCCGACCCCGAGCAGCTCCTGGGCTGGATCCTGCGTGCCACCACGGCGAAGGCGACCGAAGACGTGTTCGGCTAGATGCGCAGGCGTGTCTGGTGGCTACTGGTCGTGGCAGCGTGTTCCAACGAACCGCCGAAGGTCGCGCCGCAAGTCGAGGCATCGGTCGATGTGGAAGGCGGAGACGGCGTGAGCGATGCCGACGCGACGGCACCGGACTGCCGCCACCCGGGCGTGACCACCAGTTGCGCCGACGGACTGTGTCGAATCGAAGCCGGGTGCTTCCTCATGGGGTCGCCGGTCGACGAATGGGGTCGGGGGCGTAACAGCGAAGACCAGGTCCCCGTCACGTTGACGCGCAGCTTCTTGATCGGCCAGCACGAGGTGACGCGGAAGGAATGGGCCGCGATCGGGCTCGTCCCACCGCCGCTCGCGGATCCAGGGCCGGAAGACATCATTCCCTGCGTTCTGCCCGACTGTCCCATCACCAAGGTGTCATGGTTCGATGCCCTCGAGTACGTGAACCGCCTGTCGCTGCGCCAGTCCCCACCGCTTCCGGCCTGTTACGAGCTCACTGGCTGCACCGGGACCGTCGGATCCGATTTCGAGTGCGCCGGTGCCGCCCCGATCGGCGGCTCCATCTACGCCTGTCGCGGGTACCGACTCCCGACCGAGGCCGAGTGGGAGTATGCGGCGCGTGCAGGGACGAAGACTGCGTTCTTCAGCGGAGGGATCACGGCGAACAGCTCCGAGAGTGTCTGCGGTCCCGACCCGAACCTCGAGGCCATCGGTTGGTACTGCTTCAACTCCGGGAATACCGTTCATCCAGTCATGCAGAAGAAGGCGAATGGATGGGGTCTGTTCGACACTTCCGGGAACGTCATGGAGTGGGTGAACGATGGCTTTGATGGGTTGGGCTATGGCGCCAAGCCGCTCACGGACCCAAATCCAACGTTTCCATTTCGCGCCGGCGCCGATGACCGGGTGAACCGCGGGGGGAAGGCCAACCGCGAGTCCTTCATGAGCCGATCGGCCCGAAGATTCTACTACTCGCGCTCGACCCGTATTTGGACTCTTGGCTTTCGGATCGCACGCACGGAGTAGTGTTGGCAGGTCCGCCGAAAACTCGAGGTTGTGGTCAGCCGGCGGGTCCTCGCCAAGGCCGCGATCCTTGCCATGGACGGCGTCGAAGAAGAGGAAGTCCTCGCTCTACGCTGATGTGATCCTCAGGGCGTCGGCGGCGAGACAGACCTTGGAGGCGATGATGGCGGGCGACTACCAGTACCAGAGCGACTTCGCGAAGAAGTACTTCGGCCAGGGCATCCAGCAGGGGCGGCAAGAAGGTCGGCAAGAAGGCCGGCAAGAGGCGCTCACCGAGACCCTGCTGCGCGTGCTGGCCTCCAGGAACCTCACCCCGACGGATTCTCAGCGCGCCCGCGTGGAGGGCTGCAACGACCCCGAGCAGTTCCTCACGTGGATCCTCCGTGCCACCACCGCGAACGTCAGCGACGACGTCTTCGGCTAGTACCACCCGCAGGCGTCTGCGTGTCCACCCGCAGACGTCTGCGGGTCACTCCTTCGTCGCGTGCAGGAGCACCGTCTGCTCCGCGCCCGCCACCACCGTCACCGATTCCTTCGCAGCCCCCCCGTCCACGCGGACCTCGAGCTCGTACGTGCCGGCGGGCAGGCCGCTCACCACGAACGCGCCGCTCGTGGCGAAGAACTCCTCCGTGCGGTACACGTCGAGGTCGTTCGACGAGATCGACACCCGCAGCCGGCGCTTCGCCCCCGTCACCACGCCGGAGACCTTGCCGAACGGGACCAGCGCCAGCGTCACCGCGCCGTCGACCGTGGCCTTCGCGGTCGCCGCGCCGTTCGCGGCTGTCGCGTGCAGCACGTAGTCGCCCGCGGGGAGCCCCGTCACCGTGAACGCCCCCGCGGCGTCCGTCACCACCTCCCCGTGAGACCAGCCGGAGGAGCCCTCGACGTGCCGGCGCACCGCGACCGTGGCGCCCGCCACGGGCTTGCCCGCTGCGTCCTGCACCGTGCCGCGGATCGTGTGCGCGCACGACTCCACCACCAGATCCTGCGTCAGCGACTGACCGGCCTTGGCCGTGAACGGAAGGCCCTGGTCGTCCGGGGCCGCCGTCATCGCGAGGGCGAGCTCGGTCCCCTTGCTCACCTGGAGGTGCCCCGTCGTCGTGGGCACCCCGCCGAGCACGTAGGCGCCCTTCGCGTCGGTCCGGGCGTAGTCGCCGACATCGCCGTCCGGGCCGACGAAGCGCACCTGCGCGCCGACGATGGGCACGCCGTGCACGTCCACCACCTTGCCGCGGATCGTGGCGGCGGCGATCAGGGTCACGTGCACCTTTGCGAGCTCCATCCCCGACACGTTGAGCTTGGCCACGTGGTCCACGTGACCGGGGGCCGAGACGTGCAGGTCGTACGCACCCGCCGCGAGTCCGGCGAACGAGAACGCGCCGGCCTTCACGTCGGCGAAGCCGTGCTCTCCGCTCTTGGGCCGATCGATCCACACGCTGCCCTTGGCGAGCGGGCGCCCCGTGGTGTCGACCACCGTGCCCTCCACCGTCGCGCCCCGCGCCACGTCCACCGTCAGGGTCGTCGTGCCGGTCGGCGCCACGATCAACGACGCGCGCGTCTGCACCCAGCCCGTGCAATGGACCACCACCGAATGCTTGCCCTCGTGCACCACGTCCAGCGTCGCGACGCCGTGGGCGTCGACGTTCGCCGACGCCGACTCCGTCCAGTCGTCGCCGCTGAGCGACACCGAGCCCTGACAGCGGGCCCCGGGGGTGCGCACCGTCACCACCACGCGGCCGACGGGGTGCAGCGTGAGCGGTGGCGCGGTGGCGAGGTCGCCCGCGAGCAGGGGCACACCGCCGAGGCCCGTCGACAGGAGCCCGACCGCGCGGGCCTCGAGCGTGGCGTCGCCCGCGGGCATGCCGTCGATGCGGTAGCCGCCGTCCGCGCCCGTTCGTGCGGTGAAGTGCTCGTGGCCCACCGCGACCTCGATCCGCGCCGCGGGCACTGGTGCCCCGGACTCGTCGAGCGCGAGCCCCACGAGCGACGCGCCGAACACCAGCGAGAAGTCCTCCTGCGCCGAGGGGGAGGTCACGGTCCGGCCGACCCGCACGTGGTCCTTGGCGGCGACCTCGACGTAGGCGGCACCCGGCGGCGTCCACACGGTGTAGTGACCTTCGCCGTCGGTGAACGCCGGCACGCTGGCGAAGTCCTCGTCGCTCTCGGCGAGCGACGTCGCCGTCACGCGGGCGCCGGGCACGGGCCTCCCGAGCGGGTCCTCGACCTTGCCCTGGACCGCGACCCCACCGGGCTCGAGGACCAGATCGACGAAGTCGTGCGGTGCGCCGGCGACGAGCGTGACGAGGTCGGTGGTGGATGCGGGACGGTGGTGGGGCGCGCTTGCCGCGACGTCGTACGCACCGATGGGCAGCGCCGCGAACGCGTAGCGCCCGTCCTCGCCGGCGGTCACGCAGTAGGGCACCGTGTCCTCGTCGACCAGGTCGGCGTCGCTCGCCGTCGCGCACACCGTGGCGCCCGGCAGGCCGTGCTTCGTGGTGTCACCGACCCAGCCCTCGAGCCGCGCGGTGGTCGCGCCCGGTCGCGGCGCCACGCGCGCTGGATCGAGCGTGATCTCGCCGCCGGTCTCCGGCACCGCGGTGGCAGCGTCGACCGTGGCGGCGTGTCTGGTCGAACGCGCGGCGAGGCTCACGAGCCACGCGGTGAGCGCCACGACCGCGAGGAGAGCCAACCAGCGTCGCATGGTCGAGCGAAACGACCACGCGCACCGGCGGATTCCGTTTTGCTTTTGTTCGCCCTACGTGCCGCCGCTCCGGCGCTGCGCCCCTGCGCGACGTCACTTACGGGCTCACGGTGTTGCTTTGTTCGCCCTACGTGCCGCCGCTCCGGCGCTGCGCCCCTGCGCGACGTCACTTACGGGCTCACGGTCAGCCGCCTTCGAGGTGGGCGGGGACGCCGCGGCGCACGAGCGTGTCGCGCGCCCACTTCGGGTCGGCCTTCGGGGCGTCGAGCAGGTAGTGCAGGCCGCGACTCTCCCGCCGTGCGAGCCCGCACCGCACGATGAGCTCGGCCACCGTCGCGATGTTGCGGAGCTCGAGCAGATCGCGGGTGACCAGGTGGGCCCAGTAGTACTCGCGGATCTCCTCTTGCAGCATGGCGATGCGGCTCTGGGCGCGGCGCAGGCGCTTGTCGGTGCGGACGATGCCGACGTAGTTCCACATCGCGCGGCGGAGCTCGTCCCAGTTCTGCGTGACGACGACCGCCTCGTCGGAAGCCACCGCGTCGCCTGCGTCCCAGCTCGGCACCTCGGGGAGCGCGTCGCGCTGCGACTTGTCGCCGATGAGCTGCTGCAGGCGCGCGGCGCAGCGGTACCCCATCACCAGGCCCTCGAGCAGCGAGTTGGAGGCGAGGCGGTTCGCGCCGTGCAGGCCCGTGCACGCGGTCTCGCCGATCGCCCACAGACCCTTCACCGAGGTCTTGCCGTCGACGTCGGCCGCGACGCCGCCGCACATGTAGTGGGCCGCGGGCACCACCGGGATCGGCTGGGTCGTGAGATCGAAGCCGAACCGCAGGCACTCGGCGTGGATGTTGGGGAAGCGCTTGCGCACGAACTCCGGCTTCTTGTCGGTGATGTCGAGCAGCACGTGCTCGCTGCCGGTGCGCTTCATCTCGGCGTCGATCGAGCGGGCGACGATGTCGCGGGGGGCGAGGTCGGCGCGGTCGTCGTAGCGACGCATGAACGGCGTGCCGTCGGGCAGGCGCAGGACCGCCCCCTCGCCGCGGAGGGCCTCGCTCACGAGGAAGCTCTTGGCCTGCGGGTGGAACAGGCAGGTGGGGTGGAACTGGAAGAACTCCATGTTCGCGATGGTCGCGCCCGCGCGGTAGGCCATCGCGACGCCGTCGCCGGTCGCGACGTCGGGGTTGGTGGTGTAGAGGTAGACCTTGCCGGCGCCGCCCGTGGCGAGCACCGTGGCGTGGGCCTGGATGGTGAGCACGCGGGCCGGCCGGGCCTCGCCACCGCCGCGGTCGGGCGAGGTCTCGCAGTCGAGGACGTAGGCGCCGACGCAGCGGTCGCGCGCCCCGAACCCCTCGGGGACCATGAGGTCGATCCCCATGTGGTCCTCGAGGATGCGGATGCGCGCGCGCGCCTGGCAGGCGCGAAGGAGGGCCGCCTCGACCGCACGCCCGGTGATGTCGCCGGCGTGGACGATGCGGCGCTTCTGGTGACCGCCCTCCTTGCCGAGGTCGAGCTCGTGGCCGAACTCGTTGGGGCCCTCGCCGTGCCGCTGGTCGAAGGCGACCCCGACGTCGGTGAGCCGCGTGATCGCCGCGGGGCCACCCTCGACGATGGCGCGCACCACGTCTTCGCGGCAGAGGCCCGCGCCGGCGACGAGCGTGTCCTGCACGTGCGCGTCGAAGGTGTCCTCGGGCGAGAGCACCGCGGCGATGCCGCCCTGGGCGTACTTGGTGTTGGACTCGGAGGCCGAGCGCTTGCTGACCACGATCACGTCCGCCCACTTCGAGGCCTCGAGCGCGAAGCTCAGGCCGGCGATCCCGGAGCCGATCACCAGGATGTCGCACCGCATGCGGTCTTGGGTCATCGCCGGCGATGGTAGCGCCGCAGACGACCAGCGAGGAGCACCATCAGCGCGAGGGCCGCGGTACTGCCCCGGTGGCGGGTCCCTGGCACCGCACAGCCACAGCCTCCGTCACCCTCGGCGGGCGCGGGCTGCTCGAGGGCCGTGCAGACCTTGTCGACGCAGCGGTGGGAGAGATCGCAGTCGTCGCTGGTGGCGCACTCCTTGGAGCAGGCGCCGCCGCGGCAGAGGTAGGGCGCGCAGGCCTCCTCGCCGCCGCCCTTCTTCAGCACCTTCGCGAGGTCTGCGGAGCAGACGTCGCCCACGGCGGCGCAGTTGCCCGACACGCACCGGAACGAGGGCGCGCACTGCGCATCGTCCGTGCACTTGGTGAGGCAGCCCTTGGGGTCGCAGGTGAACGGCACGCAGGAGGTCTCGAGCGGCGCGGCGCAGGCCCCCTTGCCGTCGCAGAACGCCTTGCCGCGGAACCCGGTGGTCCGACAGACCGAGCCCGCGCACTCGACCGTGGTGCCCGCGACGAACGCCGCGCACGACTTCCGATCGACGCCGTCGCACAGGCGCGCCTTGCACACGTCTCCGCCGCCGTCGTCGCAGGCCGCGCGCTTGCCGTGCGGCGTCCCGGTCACCGGCGTGCACGTGCCCGCCTTGCCGGTCGTGTCGCACGCCTCGCAGGCGCCGTCGCAGCGCGCGTCGCAGCACACGCCGTCGGTGCAGAAGCCGCTCGCGCAGGCGGCGTCCTTGCTGCAGGCCTCGCCGGGCGCGCGCGCCTTCACGCAAGCGCCCCCCTCGCAGAGGTTGCCCGCGGCGCAGTCGCCGTCCAGCTTGCAGGTCGTGCCGCACGCCCCGGCCGCGCACAGGTACGGCGCGCAGCTCGCGCGCGCGCCCCGCGGGGCGCCGCTCACCGCGGTGCACTTGCCCACGGCGCCGACCTCGTTGCACGCCTTGCACTGCTCACCGCACGCGCTGTCGCAGCACACGCCGTCGACGCACTGTCCGGAGAGGCAGCCCTCGGTGGACGTGCAGGTGGCCCCGAGGTCGCCCTTGGGCACGCACTTGCCGCCGACGCACCCGTTGCCCGCCGTGCACTCGGCGGAGGTCGCGCAGGTGGTGGAGCAAGCGCCGCCCTTGCAGAGGAACGGCGCGCAGCTCGTGTGGGTGCCCCGCGGCGCGCCGCTCGCCAGCGGGAAGCAGGTGCCGACGCTGCCGGCCAGATCGCACGCCTCGCAGGCGCCGCCGCAGGCCACGTTGCAGCACACGGCGTCCACGCAGAAGCCGGTGGCGCACTCGGCGGCGCGCGCGCACGCGGCCGCGCCGGTCTTCTTGGTGAGGCACGCGCCCCCGCTGCAGTAGCGGCTCGGGTCGCATTCGCTGTCGGTCGTGCAGCTGGTCGGGCAGGTGCCGGCGACGCACACGAAGGGGGCGCAGGTCGCCCGCGCGCCGCGCGACGGAAGCTTGTCCACCGCCGAGCAGGTGCCGACCTTGCCCGGGAGGTCGCAGGCCTTGCACTGCTCCTTGCAGGCGGTGTCGCAGCACACGCCGTCGACGCAGGAGCCCGACTGGCACTCACCGGCGCTGCTGCACGCCGCGCCGTTCTCGTACTGCTGGAAGATGTCCACGACCTTCTCTTCGCCGCCGATGCTCGTGCCGCCGACGACCACGACCTGGTTGTACGGCGCGGGGACGTAGACCGCGCCGGCGTTCTTGCGGCCGGAGGACAGGCTGCCGGCCGGTGACCAGGTGTTGGTGGTGGGATCCCACACCTCGGCCAGCGAGGCGTTCGCGCCGTCGCCGCCGAAGGTCAGGACGCGACCGCCGGGGAGCGTCACGGCGCTCGGCCCCTCGGCCCGTGGGTAGGCGGCCGTGGCCACGACGGACCAGGCGCCGGTGGTCGGTGACCACACCTCGGGATTCCCGGGCCCGCCCTGACCACCGACCGCCATCACGCCACCGTCCGGGAGCGCGGTCGCGGTGTGCCACCAGCGCGGCGTGTTCATGTCCCCGGTCTTGGTCCAGGTGTCGGTCGCGGGATCGTAGAGGTCGGCGGAGCGCAGCGGACCGCCGCCGTTCGAGCCGCCGACGAGCATCGCGCGACCCGAGGAGAGGGTGACGACCGCCGCGCACCCGCGGCCCACCGCGAGCTTGCCGCCGGTGCCCGCCTCGACGAAGGACGAGCCGTTCCACAGCTCGGTGACGTTGCTCGTGGTGCCACCGGCGACCAGCACCTTGCCTCCGGCGAGCGGCGTGGCGAACCGGTAGGCGCAGTCGTTCCGAGCCACCGCGAGCGAGCCCACCGCCGACCAGGTGTTGGTGGTGAGGTCGAAGCGCTGGGCCTGCTTCGGTGCGCTCGAGCCGGCGATGAACAGGGCGTGGGTCGCGTCGTACGCCACGCGGGCGCTGAGGTCGTCGGTGGCCGTCAACGTACCGGTCGAGGCCCACGCCGCGGTGGCCGGGTCGTAGAGCTGCGCCACGCCGCTCGCGCCGCTCACCGAGAGCACCTTGGTGCCGAGCAGGGCGAGCGGGCCGGAGCGAGCGGTCGTGACGGCAGCGCCGATCGTCCACAGCGGGTCCACCACGATCGGGAGCGTGAGCTCGGCGCGCGCGTCGACGGCCAGGGTGACCTCGAAGTCCGCGAGCCCGACGCGGCGCACGACCGGGTGCACGCCAACCGTGCGGCGGCGGGCGTCGCGCGCCCAGGCCTTCGCCGTGACGAAGGCCACGCCGCCGTCGGCGTCGAGCACCTCGAGGCGTCCGTCCGCCGCGCGCACGTGACGCAGCGTGGGCCCGAGGTGGAGACGGAGGACCGGATCCGCCGCGCCGCGGATCACGCGGAACGACTCGAACTGGTCGTCCTTCGCGGTGAGGACCAGGTCGCCCTCCGCACCTCCCTCGAAGACGACGCCCCCTTCGACGACGGTCGCCGGCGAAGGAGAGGCGTCCTCGCGCAGGATCAGCTCGTGTCCCCCCGCGCGCAGCCGCGTCGGGCCGTCCGCGACCCGGGGCGCCTCGATCTGGAGGGTCGCGCCGGCCCGCCGCCAGACCGAGGTGCGCTGGCCCACGAGGGTCAGGCTGGTCGTGCCCTCGATGACCCGCGTCGGGTGGAGGTGGATGCCGGCGCCCTGCAAGGTGGCGAGCGCCGCCGCGGGCGCAGGCGCGGGAGCCGTGGACGCGGTGGGCGTGACCCCTGCGTCGACCGCCGGCTCGGACCCGCTCGACCCGCACC
>CAZUZY010000037.1:0-36399 GCA_964624885.1 uncultured Polyangiales bacterium
TGATGCGGGCCGCGACGCCCGCGCGCGCGCTCGGCGCCCACGAGCGATCGCGTCGGGTGCGGGCCATGTCGACGGCGTCGCGCACCAGGAGCACGAAGGCGGCGCGGCGCGCGAGGTCGCCGTCCGCTGGGTCGAAGCCCCACAGCGTGACCGTGCGATCGAGCGTGGAGGCGTCGGCGATCACCGCGAGCTGTTCGGCGCGCACGAGCGCAGCCGCCCCGAGCAGCGCGGCGCCCTTGGTGGCGTCGGCGCCGAGCGGCGCGATCGGCACCACGCGCCCGAGCTTCACGCCCTCGAGCTCCACGTACCGCAGCCGCGGATCGCTCGGCGACCACGACGTGATCGCGGGGAGCTCCGCGCCGCTCACCGCCGCGCCGACCGTGCGGCCCCAGCAGTTGCCGGGTGGGGGGTTCACGATCAGCAGGTCTCCGCCCCCCGGCGCCGTCGTCGGGCAGGTGTCGACGGCCACCACCAGCGACCACGCCTCGACCGTCGCCTGCGCGAGCCCCGCGGTGTGCACCTTGTCGAGCTTGACGTCCGGGTCGGCGACCAGCGCGCGCGCGAGCCACGTGGACCCGCCCACGCCGAGCGAGGCCAGCGTGACCGGCATGCGACGCGGCGGCGGCACCACGAGCTGCACCTTGTCGTCGAGCGCGAGCGCGTCGCCCGGCGCGAGCTCGATCGCGAGGGTGGCGAGCTCGTCGCTGCCGTCGGCCGCGGGCGAGAACCCGAGGGTCACCGCGCCGTGCCCGGGCTCGCCGGCCGGGATCTCGACCTTGCGCGCGTCGAGCGGCTCGGGGCGATCCATGCGGCGCAGCGTGACCCACCGCGTGCGCCCCTCCTCGGGCGCGCCGAACGCGGCGAGGGTGACCGCGACGTCCACGTGGTCGGGGCCCTGGCTGCTCGGCCCGCGGCGCACGTCCACCCGCACGATCCCGACGTTGCCCTCGCGCGGACCGGGCTCGATGGGCACCACGTCCAGCTCCGCGCCGCCCTCCTCGGCGAGCCACGTGGGCGGCCGCGCGAACGAGCCGTCGGTGAACAGGACCACGCGCCGCTTGCCGGTGCGCCCGCGCAGGAGGTCGCGCGCCACGTCGAGGGCCGGCTCCACGTCGCCCTCGAGCAGGCCGGCCTCGATCCCCGCGAGCGAGGCCTTGGCCGCCTTGGCGCCCCGCTGCAGCGTGGCGACCACCCGCGCGTCGCGCCCGGCGACCACCACCGCGACCTCGGCGCCGATGCCCAGGCGATCGAGGAGCTTCGCGGCCTCCTCCTTCGCGCGGGTCATGCGCGTGGGCGAGGCGCCGCTCGGGTCGCTGGCGATCGGCCGCACGCGCGCCGCCATGGAGGCCGAGCGGTCGATCACCACCACCACCGCGTCGGCGTCGTAGGTCGCGCCCTTGGACACCGGCCGCGCGAAGGCGAGCGCGAGGAGGATCAGCGCGAGGAGCTGCAGGAGCAGCGACGTCTCGGGCGTCAGCCGCTTCCACGGCACCCGCGC
The DNA here is from genome assembly GCA_964624885.1 of uncultured Polyangiales bacterium. Lineage (GTDB taxonomy): Bacteria > Myxococcota_A > Polyangia > Polyangiales > JADJMO01 > JADJMO01. The sequence continues at coordinate 1,499 of CAZUZY010000037.1, forward strand.
CTTGGCCTCGCGGCGCGCGAGATCGTACATCGCGGCGCTCGACACCTTCACCGTCTTGCGGCGGGTCTTGAGCACGTAGAGCGCGATCAGCGGCACGGCTGCGGCCAGGAGCCACAGGCCCTTCGCGGCCAGCAACGCGGGGAACACGGGCTGGCAGGCTACCGCGGCCCGAGGGACAATGACATCCGATGCCGTACCCCACGCGCTTCGTGAACCTGGACGCGGCCCGCGCCCGCTTCGGCGCGCGGGTGGACCGGCTCGCGCCGTACTTCTCGGCGATGGACCCGCTCGCCGACGACGCGGTCGCCGAGATGGCCACCCTGCCGCCCGGTCACGGGTTCCGGGCCCTCGACCAGGCGCTCACCGGCGGCCTCCGGCCCGACACGCCCCGCGCGATCCGCACCCTGGTGGAGTCGCTCGAGGACGTGCCGCCCTGGGCCGACGAGCAGACCCTCGACCGCGCGGGCGAGCTCCTGATGCGCTCGGGGGTGCTCGGCGGCCTCGTGCTCGCCGCCAAGTCGATCGTGCACGGCTACGCCTCCCCCGCCGGGAACAAGCCGCTCGTGATGTCGGGCCGTCTGCTCGAGCAGGCCGCGCGGCGCCTCAACGAGACCTCGCGCTTCGTGCAGGCCGTGTGTCGACCGGGCGGGATGCGCCGCTTCGGGGACGGCTTCGTCATCACGGTGAAGGTGCGCGTGATGCACGCGCAGGTGCGCCGCATGTGCCTCTCTTCGGGCCGGTGGGACGCCGCCGCGTGGGGCGCTCCGGTGAACCAGCACGACATGGCCGCGACCACCCTGCTGTTCTCGCTCGCCCTCTTGGAGGGCCTGCGCACGTTCGGCGTCGCGTTCGGCGACGACGAGGCCGAGCGGTACATGCACCTGTTCCGCTACGTCGGCCACGTGATCGGCGTCGACGCCCGGCTCCTGCCCACCGGCCAGCTCGACGGCATGAACCTCGCCGAGCTGATCTACACGACCCAGGGCGCACCCGACGACGACGCGCGGGCGCTGGTGAAGGCGCTCATGCACAGCGGCATCGCGCAGACAGGCGACCGGGGCCGCGACGCGCGGACCACCGCCGTCGGCTACGGGCTCTGCCGGGGCCTCGTGGGCGACGAGCTCGCCGACCAGCTCGGGGTGCCCCGCGACTCGTACCGGTTCGCGCTGCCGGCGATGCGCGCCATGACCCGCGCCGCCGAGGCGGTGCGCCTGCGCGTCCCCGCCGCCCACCGGACCGCCGTCGAGCAGGGCACGCGCTACTGGGACCGCGTGGTCACCGTCGGCCTCGCCGGGGCCACCGCGGAGTTCCGGCTCCCCGAGCGCCACGCGGCCTGACGGCCCCTCGAGCGATGCTGCCTCAGCAGACCGTCGCGACCACCTCGGCCCACGGCGCACCCGCGAGGAGCGCCTCGCGGGTGGTCGTCGTCCCGGTCAGCAGGTCGAGCGCCTCGGCCTCGCGCGGGTCGACGTACTCGTAGGGCTCGGTGCGCAGCCCGAACCGCTCGGGCGACTGCGCGCGGGTGAACACGAGGAGCGCGAGATAGGTGGCGACGGGGCGGAACCGCGCGCGATCGACGACGTGGATCTGCACCCCGCCGCAGCTCGCACCGGCGTGCTTCTGGAACGTCGGCAGGAACGACGTCGGCCGCGCGCGAAACCCGGGCAGGCCGGTGTCGTGCAGCGCCTTCGCGAGCGCGTGGCCGTCGATCCACGGCGCGCCGCACAGCTCGAACGGGCGCGTCGTGCCACGGCCCTCGCTCAGGTTCGTGGCCTCGACGAGGCACCCGCCCGGGTAGACGACGGCGGTGTCGAGGCTCGGCATGTTGGGCGACGGGAGCACGAACGGGCGATCCCACGCGTCGGCGTAGGTGGCGCGATCCCAGCCCTCGACGGCGACGCACTCGAGCGCGGCGGCGAGCCCTTCGGCCGCGGCGCGCTCGGCGACGATCTCGCCGTAGGTGCGGCCGTGGCGGATGGGGATCGGCTCGAGCCCGACGAACGAGCGCAGCCGGAGCTCGCGGTGCGGGCGGCCCTCGATCGTGACCCCGTCGATGGGGTTCGGCCGATCGAGCAGCAGCACCCGCACCGACGCGCGGGCGCAGGCCCGCAGCGCGAGGAGGGCCGTCCAGACGAACGTGTAGTAGCGCGCGCCGACGTCCTGCAGGTCGACGACGAGGACGTCGATGGCGGCGAGCTCGTCTTGGGTCGGCGAGAGGCGCTCGAACGACGTGCCGTAGAGCGAGACGATCCGCGCGCCGGTGGCCGCGTCGCGCGCGTCGCCCACGTGGGCCATGTCCTGCGCACCGCCGCCATAGCCGTGCTCGGGCCCGTAGAGGAGCACCGGCCGCACGCCGACCGCGACGAGCGCGTCGAGGGCGTGCACGAGCTCGCGGGTGACCGAGGCGGGGTGGGCGAGCAGGCCGACCCGCTGCCCGCGCAGCGCGGCGAGACGGGCCGGGTCCTCGAGCAGCCGGTCGAGGCCGACCTTCATCCGCCGCGCGCCCCGAGCTTGAGGCGGCGCATCACGGCCTGCCGCTGGCGCTCCTTGTACCGCTCGTGCGAGGCGTCGCCCTGCTCGTTCAGCGCCTCGGTCTCCCGGTCGATGACCTGGAACTCGACGAGCGAGAAGATCACCGGCCCGAGCGCGCGCGCATTGGGGGGCGCTGCCTCGAGCACGGCCTTGGGCACGCGCAGCGGGAGATCGACCACGAAGTGGATGACGTGGAAGCTCTGGTCCGAGAACGTGTTGTTGCTCGGGGTGAGCGTGTCGCTCTCCTCGTCGTTGATCCGATCGTCGGTCACGAGCTTGGAGAGCCGCGGGTGCGCGTGCGCGTAGCTCTGCAGGTGGAAGATGGTGTTCGTGGATTCGCGCGGGATGACGTAGTTCCAGGCGAACAGCTTGCGGGTCAGGTAGTGGACGATCGGCAGGATGTCGGCGCGATCGCGGGTGACGATGCGGAAGCGCAGCTTGTCGTAGATCTGCGCGGCGACGTTGCGGTCCTTGGAGAGCAGCTTGGTGTAGAGGCTGAACTTGTTCTTACGGCCCCCCACGAACTCCACGATGGGCATGCCGCCGGCGAGCATCCCGCCCACCACGCGGTAGACCTTCTCCTCCACCAGGTGGAACACCTCCTGGTCGGAGAGCGGCAGCATGAACAGGAGCTCACGGCCCTCGAGGTGGTGGATGATGTGCATGCACTTGAGGATCGTGCAGGCGCAGAGCTGCTTGTGGCCGCGGCCCGAGGCCATCAACATCAGGCCCGGCAGCGGCAGGCGCTCCACCGCCTTCGGCACCGGGAACTCGAAGTGGCGTCGCAGGTACTCGATCGCGTCGGCCTTCAGGCGCTCGGCGCGGGCCCGATCGGTCGGGTCCTCGAGGGAGAGCTCATTGGACAGGGCGAGCTCGTGGGCGTCTTGCTCGCTCTCGAAGTTGAGGCGGCGCCAGTCGATCACCGAGTTGCCGCGCAGGAGGATCTGCACCGCCTCGAAGTCGGCGAGGGTCCAGCGATCGAGGGGCTTGAGTTGCCCTACGCCCGGAGGGGCGCTGGCGGGATGGGAGGCCACGCCCCGAGGGTATCAGCAGATCACTCGGCGTCGCCGAGCGCTTCTTCCATCGCGCGCGGGAGCTGCCGGGGGCGCTGCTCGGCGCTCTGCGACAGACGACCCAGCGAGAGCGTGCCGAAGAAGATGGCGAACACCACCATCAGCACTGCGAGCTGGGCGACCCAGGCGTGGCCCGTCAGCACGCCCGTCATGGCGAGCACGACGAACGGCGAGAGCGCAGCGGCATACCAGGGAGTGATCTTCATCGAGGTGGTGGGTCCGTCCATCATCCTGGCGTCAGCATCGATCCAAACGACATGTAGGTCAAAGTAAGTGACAGGATCACAGCGGATACAGGTCGTGCGACACGCAGGGGTAGGACAGCCGCCCGGAAAGCAGAGGCCGTGCCAAAAAAGTGACGGGGAGAAGGGCCAAGTTTTCAGCAACTTGGGCCGTGGAAAACTCGTGGGCGACGGCGGGCTGGGTCCCGGCAGCGTGGGAGTGGGACCACGCGGGGGCGTACGATCGCCTCAGGGGGCCTTGCCGACACGAAAATCCATGGCATGCGCGCCCGGACCCGGAGAAACGGGAGGGTGCGGGCGGTTGGACACACGCCACGGGAACACGAGACACACGTTCGTCCAGCCAGGCTGTCCGCGGCCGTCGAGGGTGTACGACCCAGAGCCAGGCCTCGACGCTATGCTGGGGCGCAGTGCGGGGTCGGGTCCTCATCGTCGACGACGAAGCCAACGCGCGAACGGCGCTCGCCGAGATCCTCCGCGAGGACGGTTTCGTCGCCGAGACCGCCGCCGACGGGTTCAAGGCGCTCGGCAAGCTCGCCGAGCTGCAGCCCGAGGTCATCCTGACCGACCTCAAGATGCCTGGGCTCGACGGCCTCGGCTTGCTGGAGAAGGCCAAGGCCATCGTGCCCGAGGCCGTGGTCATCGTGATGACCGCCTACGGCACCATCGGCTCGGCCGTCGACGCGGTGAAGCGCGGCGCGGAGAACTACCTGCAGAAGCCGATCGACGAGCCCGACGCGCTGCTCGCGCTGGTCCAGAAGGGCGTGGAGAAGTCGCGCCTCTTGCAGGAGACCCGGCGCCTGCGCGACCGCCTCCGCGACCGCAACGCGCTCGGCCACGTGGTCGGCGAGCACCCCGCCATGAAGCATCTCCTCGAGATGGTCGCGCAGGTGGGTCCCTCGCGCGCGAGCGTGCTCATCGCCGGCGAGAGCGGCACGGGCAAGGAGCTCGTGGCCGAGGCCATCCACAGCGCGTCGCCGCGGGCCGACCGGCCACTCGTCCGGCTCAACTGCGCGGCGCTGGCGGAGTCGCTGCTCGAGAGCGAGCTGTTCGGCCACGAGCGCGGCGCGTTCACCGGCGCGGTCGGACGGCGAGAGGGGCGCTTCAAGCAGGCCGACGGCGGCACCCTGTTCCTCGACGAGGTGTCGGAGATCCCGCTCGCCACCCAGGTGAAGCTCCTGCGCTTCCTGCAGACCCGCGAGTTCGAGCGTGTCGGCGGCAACGAGACGCTGAAGGTCGACGTGCGCGTGCTCGCCGCGACCAACCGCGACCTCAAGCAGCGCATCGTCGAGGGCCGGTTCCGCGAGGACCTCTACTACCGGCTCAACGTGGTGACCCTCGAGATCCCGCCGCTGCGGGACCGGGCGAGCGACATCCCCGCCCTCGCTGCGTTCTTCCTCCGCAAGTACGCGCTCGAGAACGGCAAGAACATCGAGGGCTTCACCGACGAGGCGCTCGCGGCCATCACGAGCTACGCCTGGCCGGGCAACGTGCGCGAGCTCGAGAACGCCATCGAGCGGGCCATCGTGCTCGGGCTCGGGCCCCGCGTGGAGCCGCGGCACCTGCCGGCCAGTGTCGCGCCCCAGGCGGTGACGGCGACCGACCTGCCCCGGGTGCCGGGCGCGACGATCGCCGAGCTCGAGCGGTGGGCGATCCTGCGCACGCTGGAGGCGGTCTCGGGCTCCACCTCGCGCGCGGCGACCGTCCTCGGTATCTCCGCCCGCAAGATCCAGTACAAGCTCCACGAGTACGAAGGCACGGATCCGGCCAGGGAGCGACCCAGCGAATGACCACACCCCTCGTGCGGGTGCACGAGTTCCACAAGACCTACGAGGTCGGCTTCCTCCGCAAGAAGGTGGAGGCCGTGCGTGGCGTCTCGTTCGAGGTGAACGCCGGCGAGATCGTGGGGCTCATCGGGCCCAACGGGTCGGGCAAGACGACGACCATCAAGTGCCTCATGGGCCTCTGCGCGCCCACCGCCGGATCGCTCGAGATCCGCGGGCTACGCACCGCCGAGCCGGCGGCGCGCGAGCGGGTGGGCTTCTTGCCGGAGAACCCCTACGTCTACCCGTACCTGACCCCGCGGGAGTTCGTCGATCTGTGCGCGCGGCTCTCTTCGGTGCCCGCCGCCGAGCGACCGTCCCGGACCGCCGAGGTGATCGAGCGGGTCGGGATCACCTACGCCGCCGATCGCCCGGTCGGCCGGCTCTCCAAGGGCATGCTGCAGCGGACGGGCCTCGCCGCGGCGCTGGTCGCCGACCCGGAGCTCCTCGTGCTCGACGAGCCCATGAGCGGGCTCGACCCGCTCGGTCGCCGCGAGGTGCGCGATCTCGTGTTCGAGGAGCGGCGGCGAGGCCGCACCGTGCTGTTCTCGTCGCACGTGCTGTCCGACGTCGAGGCGCTGTGCGACCGCGTGGTGATCCTGCACAAGGGTCGCGTGGCGGAGCGGGGCACCATGCGTGAGCTCGTGAACCGCTCGGCGACGATGGTCGAGCTCACCCTGCGCGGCGTCGACGAGGCCGCCCACGCGCGGCTGTCGACCCACGGCGCGGTCCTGCGCGCCCTCGACCAGGAGCTCGTGCTCGAGGTGGAGGGCGAGGAAGCCCTCACCGCGGTGCTGGCCGAGGCGCTCGCCAGCAAGGTGCAGGTGGTCTCGGCGGTCCCGCGCAAGGACAGCCTCGAGGACCTCTTCGTGCGCAAGGCGCTCGGCACCGCCGACGCGGCGAGCTAGCCCCGATCCGCGACGGGGCTACGGCGCGGGCGACTTGCCGGCGCGCGCGTCCTCTTTGTCTTCCTCGTCCTCGCGCTGCTCCTTGGCCTCGACCGCGCGGCCGAACAGCGCGACGTAGCTCGCGGCGCTCGCGAAGCTCATGACGAGCGAGAGATAGATGAGCGCGCGGCCGACCTTGGTCATGTCCACGATGCCGAGGTCGATCCCGAGCAGGTGGATCTCGTAGGGGTAGCCGACCAGCAGGAAGATGATGCCCATGACCTGGAGGGCGGTCTTCTGCTTGCCGCCCTCGGCCGCCGAGATCACGAACCCCTCGCTCGAGGCGATGGAGCGGAGCGCGGTGATCGAGATCTCGCGGGTGAGCAGCAGGATGACCGCCCAGGCGGGGATGCGCCCGAGGGTGACCATCCACACGAGCACCGCCATCACCATCAGCTTGTCGGCGAGCGGATCGAGGAACTTGCCGATGACCGAGACGATGCCCATGCGACGCGCGAGGAAGCCGTCGAGCACGTCGGTGATGCCGGCGAGCGCGTAGACCAGCGCGGCCCAGTTCCCGTCGCGCCGCGTGCCGCGGTCGAGCAGGTAGAGCACGATGGGGATCATCCCCACGCGGGCGTAGGTGAGGATGTTGGGGAGGTTCCACGCGTCCTCCCGCAGCCGCCGACGCCGCTCACGACGCAGCGCCCGCCGACTCTGCGGCGACGGCGTCTCCTCGAGCGCACCCTCGGACATCCTGCGGCTCTAGCTCAGTTTCTGGCGGGGGGCCTACGCCCCCCGCGGGGTCGGCCGCCGCGGCGCTCCTCGCTGCGCTCGTCGCGTCGCTGACCGCCGACCGCCCCCCCGCTCGCTGCGCTCGCGTTTTTCTGGGGCGCGGCTGGGGGCGGAGGGGTGGACGGGTAGACAGGTGCGGCGCCGGAGGGGGGCACGTGGGCCAACGATGACAGATTGGGTCTACCCCTCACGGGGCGACCCTGACGCGGTCCGGCCCTAACGCGGCTCTACCCTAACGCGGTTCGACATAGTGCGCCTTGATCAGCTTCTGCAGGATCGTGGCGGTCTGGAGGTCGGGCGCGAGGGACTTGTTGAGGACCTGCGCGACGGAGCCGTAGTTGTGGACCATCTGCAGCACGTCGATCTCGTCCGGCGACAGATCGCGGAGCGGTGGGATGAGCGGCTGCGCGAGACCGATCTTCGCGTTGAGGGCGGGCAGACCCTCCTTGACGCGGTTGAACTCGTCGAGCTGCCGCATGCCCTCCATGAGCACCTCGGCGACCGTGAGATCGACCTCCTCGGGGAAGGTGCGCTCGTCGGGCGGATCGAGGTCGAACGAGCCGTTCTCCCAGGTGAGCATGCGGTAGCAGGCCTTCACCGGCGAGACGTCTTCGGCGTCGTTGATGGTGGCGAAGTAGATGTTGCCCTTGCGGAGGTAGATCCGGCCGACGTCGTCCTCGGTGCGCAGGACGAGCACGCCGTTCTTCTTCGAGGTGCCGAACAGCTGGAGGAGGTCGGGGAGCGGCACCTCCTGCAGCGAGCCGCTCATGGTGCGCACCTGCGAGGTGCGACGCGCGGCGGCCACGTTCTCGAGGTTCTGCTTGGCGTCGACGCCCGGGCCGGGTGCGCTCTGGTCGGCGGAGACGAGCTTGAGGATGCTCGTGCCGATGAGGACGCGGTCGCCCTCCTTGAGGCGCGCCTTCTTCACCTTCTCGCCGTTGACGAAGGTGCCGTTGGTGGAGCCGAGGTCTTCGATGGTGATGGCGTCGCCGCTGTAGGCGATCTTCGCGTGGCGACGGCTCACCATGTCCTCGACGAGGACCATGTCGAGATCGCTCGAGCGGCCGACCACGATCGGCTTCTCCGGGTAGATCGGGAACTCTCCGCCCTGGTACTTGCCGGAGATGAACCGTAGCGCGTACGCCCGGCGAGTGGAGCCGGGGGGGGCCGGGGGGGCACCCGTCAGTTTCTGCGACGCGTCCATGGGGCGGGGGGAAACCTGGGAGGAAAAACGTTAGCGGCGCGTATGCAACAGGGTCAAGCAGAGGCTAATGGGTCTCACCCTACAGGGCCAACAATGAACCAGCGAACAGTTCTTCCGGGTGCCCGGTTCGGCGCGCACCGCGTGATTGCGCCTCCGGGCGTGCTGCCCCAACCGGCCGAGCGCCTCGACGCTCGGTTCGAGACCGTATGGGACAACGAAATCGTCGTCGACGTCGAGACCCTGAATGTCGACGCGGCCAGCTTTCGCCAGATCGAGGAAGAGGGGGGCGGGACGGACGCCGGCATCGTCGAGGTGGTGCGGAAAACCGTGCTTGCACGGGGAAAACAGCACAACCCGGTGACGAACTCGGGTGGAATGCTGCTCGGGACGGTCGAGTGGGTCGGCGCCGCGGTCCCTGCCGACCGGGCGCCCGCCCTGGGCGACCGGATCGCCACCCTCGCTTCACTCACTTTGACCCCTCTCCGGATCGACGAATTTCGCGCTGTCCGGCGCGCCAGCGCTCAGCTGGACGTGCGGGGGAAGGCGGTCATCGCCGACGGGGCCCCTTTCGCCCGGCTCCCGACCGATCTGCCCGAACGACTCGCCCTCGCCGTCCTCGACGTGGCCGGCGCGGGCATCCAGGTGTCCCGGCGCGCCCGTGCGGGGGAGACGGTGGTGATCCTGGGCGCCGGGGGGAAGTCCGGCATCCTGTGCGCCGCCGAGGCCCGGCGACAGGTCGGGCCGAGCGGCCGGGTGATCGGGCTCGAGGCGCATGCGCCGTTCGCGGCCGACCTGCGGGAGCTCGCGATCTGCGACGAGGTGCTGTCGCTCGACGCCCGTGACGCCCTCGCCGTCTACCGCGCCGTCCTTTCGGCGAACGGTGGGCGCGAGGTCGACCTCGCGGTCTGCTGCGTCAACGTGGAGGGCGTGGAGCTCGCGACGATCCTGCCGGTGCGGAACGGCGGCTGCGCCTACTTCTTCTCGATGTCGACGTCGTTCACCCGGGCCGCGCTCGGAGCGGAGGGGGTCGGCAAGGACGTCGAGCTGATCATCGGCAACGGCTACGCGGTGGGTCACGCCGATCACGCCCTCGGGCTCGTGCGGGCCCACCCGGCCCTGCAGGCGTTGTTCGCGCGCCGCTACGGCTGATCGAAGGCCGATCAGGGCGCCGGGGAATTCTGGTAATCTCGCGCGCGATGGACGCCCTCCCTCCCGACGCTCGCGAAGCGGGGCTGTCGACCTCGGCCTGGGCCGAGCGCGAGGAGCAGGTCGCGCGCATCCAGCTGTTCTCGGGCCTGCGCCCCGCGGCGCTGGCGCTAGTGGCGCAGGTGGCGGTCGAGGAGCGGCACCCGCAGGGCGCCACGATCTTCCGCCACGGCGACGTGGGCGAGAAGCTCTACGTGATCCTCGAGGGGCGGGTGCGCATCACCCGCGAGCTCCAGGGCATGGGCGAAGAGGCCCTCGCCATCGTCGGCCCGGGGGACGTGTTCGGCGAGATGGCCCTGCTCGACGACTCGGTGCGCTCGGCCGACGCCCGCGTGCACGAGCGTTGCCGCCTGCTCGCGATCCACCGCGACGCGTTCGAGGAGCTGCTCTTCGTCCACAAGGATCTCGCCTACGAGGTGCTGTGGAACGTGGTGCGCATGCTCACCCGCCGCCTCCGCGAGACGAACGACAAGTTCGCGATGCTCACCTTCGCGGCGAAGTTCTAGGGCTCTTGTCGGCGAGGCCGGCGCGGTGCAGCTCGAAGACTGGAGCCCGGGGGTCGCGATCTGACACCTACTGCTGGAAGATCTTCGCGGCGACGAGGCCGGCGATGACGATGCCGATGAGGCTCTCGCCGGCGATGATGCCGGAGCTGACCGGCACGACCCACCGCTCGGCGAACGCCTTGTTGCGCCGCTCGATGGCGAGCGCGACGCACGCGCCGAAGAACATGGAGATGCAGTTCCAGAACGGAAGGGTGAACGCGAGGCCGAGGCCGATCGCGGAGGGGATCCACTCCTTCTTCTTGGGGAACGCGCGCTCCACGAGGACGAGCACGATGCCGGTGATGCCACCGAGCACGATGAGCCACCGCGCCGGGCCGGAGAGCTCGCGCACGCCACCGGCGAGCACCTTGGCGACCGCCGACCAGGAGAGTGCCCCCGGCGCAGGGAAGCGCGTGCCGAGCACGGTCCAGTCCGGCACGAGCAGCCGCAGCGCCGGCACCACGAACGCGCTGCCCGCGATGACCCCGAAGAACTGGGCGTAGAACTGCTGGCGCGGCTTGGCGCCGAGCAGGTAGCCGCTCTTGAGATCGGTGAGCAGGTCGGCCGAGTGCAGCGCGATGCCGGCGCTGACGTTGGCGGCCATGAGGTTGGTGGTGACGCTGCCGGGCGCGGCCACGCCGGCGCCGATCTGGGTGATCTTGGCGAGCGCGCTGCCCGGGGTGGTGTCGGTCTCGCCGGTGGCGCGGCAGGCGACGATGGCGAGGAAGAACGAGAGCACGATGCAGAGCGCCGTGAGCCACCACTTCATGCCGAAGAACAGCGAACCGCACAGCACGACGACCGGCGCGACAGCCAGGGTGCCGATCACGAACCAGCTCGAGGGCACCTCCACCGCGGCGAGCGGATCGTTCTCGTCTGCCTTGCCGCCGAAGAGGGTCTTCACGCCAGCGAGCGCGCGGGCGATCTGGCGCCACGAGAAGGCGAAGGCGAGGAGGCCGCTCGTCAGCATCAGTGACGCGCCGAACCAGACGGTGAACTTGACGATGCTGCCCTGGCCCAGCTTCTCGAGGGGGATCTGGCCGAGGCTCACGCCCTTGGGGGCGAGGTAGAAGTAGTTGATCGCCGCGCCGAGCATCATGCTCCACGCCGCGCGGAAGCCCATGATGCCACCCGCCGCGAAGAGCAGCAGGCTCGTGTCGAAGGCGATGGTCCACTTGAGGAGCGGCGCGCCCTTGAACGTGAACGGGAGGACGATCTTCTCGGGGATGTGCAAGAACTTGGGCCACCACGTGGCCTTGGCCTCGCGGAGCCAGGTGGACACGGCACCGACGATGCCGGACCAGAGGAGCGCCCTGGCCTGCAGCTCGCCCTCGCTCGGTCCCTCCTTCTCGGTGCCGTCGTGCACGGGGTGGAGGCTGCGCAGGGTCTCGGCGGCGGCGATGCCGGAGGGGAAGCGCAGCTGCTCGTGGTTGATCATCTGCCGCTTCATGGGGATCGCCATGAAGACGCCGAGGAAGGCGATGCCGGTGATCCAGAGGAAGATCTGGTGCGACGGCACGGTGGAGTGGGTGAGCAGCATGAGCCCGGGGATCGCCGCCACGGTGCCGCCGCCCGTCATGTAGCCCGCCGCGCTCGCCACCGACTGCATGGCGTTGTTCTCCAGCATCCCGAACTCGGTCTTCACGAGGCCGACGCGCGCGAGCAGCTTGAAGATGACGAAGGCGAGGATGCCGGCGGTGATGGTGACGCCGAAGCTCCAGCCGGTGACGAGCGAGATGTAGAGGTTCGAGAGCGACATCACGCCGCCGAGCAGCATCCCGGCGAGGACCGCACGAACCGTCAGCTGTCGCTCACCCTCCCCACGATAGGTGTGGTGGAGCCAGTACAGCTCCGGGTCTTCGGGGAGGATCTCGCCCTCCGGGTCGTCTTGGGGCTTGGGTTCGGCTTCCACGGGAGCGGCGCATCGTATACACCCGGACCATGCCTGCGAACCCCGGACAGAAGCGCGCCCAGGAGAAGCGGCGCAAGAAGCGTGACGTGGCCCAGAAGGCGCGCCGCGTCGACAACGTGCGCAAGGCGGCCGTCGCCGAGGAGCAGCGCCAGGTCGCCGCCGAGGAGCAGAAGACCCTCGCGGCCGACATGCAGAGCAGCCCCTTCGGTCAAGGCATCGACTACGACGCGCTCGACGACGCCACCGGGGAAATCGACAAGCTCATCAAGGCCAAGAAGTACGACGAGGCCGAGAAGAAGTGCGGCGCCCTGAACCGCGACTTCCCGGGCGTCTCCGACGGCCTGCAGCGGATGGCCCGGATCTCCGAGCTCCGCGGGGACAAGAGCCAGGCGCTCACCACGCTCTACGCGGCCCAGAAGCGCGCCAACTTCGGCGACGAGGAGGCCGCCGAGGAGATCGACAAGGAGATCGCGCGGCTCGAGAAGGAGCTCGGCAAGTGACGGCGCAGAAGGACGTCGCCATCATCGGCGCCGGACCTTCGGGCTCGGTGGCGGCCGCGCTGCTCGTGCAGCAGGGCTTCTCGGTGGTGGTCCTCGAGCGTCAGCGGTTCCCGCGCTTCTCGATCGGCGAGAGCCTGCTCGCCCAGTCGCTCGAGCTCGTGGAGCAGGCCGGGCTGCTGGAGCCCGTGCTCGCGGGCGGCTTCCAGTTCAAGAACGGCGCGGCGTTCACCCGGGGCCCCGAGTACTCGGAGTTCAACTTCGCCCAGAAGTCGTGCGCCGGGCCGGGGTTCACGTTCCAGGTCCCGCGGGGCGAGTTCGACAAGATCCTGATCGACGCCGCCGAGAAGATGGGGGCCGAGGTCCGCTACGAGGTGGAGATCACCACGGCGGACTTCTCGAACGGGCCGCGGCTCGAGGCGAGGGACGCGAGCGGCAAGGTCGAGGAGCTGCGACCGCGCCTGGTCCTCGACGCGAGCGGCTTCGGGCGCACGCTGCCGCGGCTGCTCGGCCTCGAGTCGCCTTCGCGCCTGCCCACGCGCTCCGCGCTCTACACCCAGCTCCACGATCGCATCCCCTCGGGCGCCTTCGACCGGCAGAAGATCCGCATCGTCATCCACCCCGAGCACCGCGAGGTGTGGTTCTGGCTGATCCCGTTCAGCAACGGCAAGGCCTCGTTCGGCGTGGTCGCGGACGACGCATTCCTGCAGGCCCTGCCGGGCACCCACGAGGAGAAGCTGTTCGCGCTCGGTCGGCAGGACCCGGGGCTCCTGCGGCTGCTGGCCGACGCCACGCCCGCGATCCCGGTCGGCGAGCTGCGGGGCTATTCGGCCAACGTGTCGACGATGTGCGGCCCGGGGTTCGCGCTGCTCGGCAACGCGGCCGAGTTCCTCGATCCGGTGTTCTCGTCCGGGGTGACCATCGCGATGAAGTCGTCGCACCTCGCGGTGGCGGCGGCGGTGCGCGAGCTGCGCGGCGAGAAGGTCGACTGGAAGGCCGACTTCGAGGCCCCGCTGCGTGTCGGCGTGGAGACGTTCCGCGGGTTCGTCGAGACCTGGTACACGGGCGAGCTGCAGGACATCATCTTCTACGACGAGCAGAAGCAGAACGAGCGCATCCGCCGCTACATCTGCTCGATCCTCGCCGGCTACGCGTGGGACAAGGACAACCCCTACGTGGGCGAGGCCAAGCAGAAGCTGGTGCGGCTCGCCCAGGTGTGTCGCGGCGGCGTCGGCGCGGCCTGATCAGTCGGCGCAGCAACGGAAGCCGAGCGACGCGAACTCGGAGTCGACGGGGCCGAGGTCGGTGGTCGCGCAGAGGGCGTCCGTGCTCGCGTTGCCGAAGTAGCCACCGCGGGTGGTGCACGAGGCCTTCGTGCCGGTGTCGACGCACTCGTCCGACCACTCCTCGGCGCTGCCGACGAGGTTGAAGATCTTGTCGTACGGAGGACTCGTGCCGTGGCACTTCGGAGCCACCGTGATGCTGGTGGGCGTGCTGCGCCCGGACTCCACGTCGCAGCTCTTGGCGACGTAGGTCGGGCCATAAGGTCGGGTGGAGGTCCCGCCGTTGCTGCACGCCCAGAACAGCTCGCTGTTGGTGGGCGACGGACCGCTCGAATCGAGCGATCGGCACAGCCGCTTGCCCGCCCACTTGCAGTAGGCGAAGGCCTGGCACCAGTTGACGTTGATCGCCGGCTCGTCGGCGGTGACCGGGGGATCGCCGCCGACCGCAACCCGCCGGTACCAGCGCTTCCAGAATCCCGTGCAGCGCGTCGGCAGGCCCGGCGGCGCCGTCAGGGTGAGCCCGTCGTAGAGCTCCATCTGCGTGATCGTGACCTCGTTCACGTCGATGCAGAAGCTCTTGGTCGGGCCGGTGACGCGGACCATCGCCGTGGTGCCGGTCTTGCTCGGGCACGGAGCGGGTCCGGTGTCGGGAGGCACGGTGGTCTCACCCAGGCCCGTATCGCCGGTGTCCGTGACCGCGGAGTCCTTCGTGTCTGCGGTGTCGGAGGTGGTCGCGTCGCCCGAGTCGACGGCCGATGAATCCGCGGGGACGCTGCTGTCGCTCGTGTCGCCCACCTCGGCGAGTGTGTCGCTCGTCTGCGAATCGCTCGGATCGTAGTGGACGTCCTCGATGCTCGCGACGAGCTGGCAGCCCACCGCCGCGCTGGCCAGCGCCGCGAACGCCACGGCAACCTTGGATCGCTTGTTCACCATCGCACCACCATGCGCACCTCGGTCGGGCCGACGGCGACCGCCACCGGTTGCTCCTTCGGGGTCGCGAACCACCACACCGCGGCGCCTGCCAGCGCGAGCGCGCCGACGCCCACGCCGAGGTTCGCGAACAGAGCGGAGCGGCGTGCGTCGTCGTTCTTGTCGACCCACTCCGGGCTCGTGCAGGCGCCGCCGGGGCAGTTCGCGCGGACGTCGCTCGAGGTGGACATCGCCTTGAGCCCGAAGAACGCGCCGAGGCCGACCAGCACGATCCCCGCGCTCCCGAGCACGATCGGACCCACCCGCGACGGGCCGCTCGAGGGCGCGCTGTCGACCGGCTTCACGGGTTCGGTCGGCTTGACTGGATCGGCGGGCTTCTGCGGCTCGTCCGCGAGCGGCGCGACGACCACCGTCTTCTCGTCCTTGTCGGCGATCGGCAGCTCGATGGTCTTGGTGATCTTGCCGGTGGCGCTCACGACGAGCGTGTGGTTGCCGCGGTCGACGCGGATGGCGACGCCGAACGAGGCCGAGGGCAGGACGGCGTCGTCGAGCTTCACGGTCGGGCTCTGGGCCTTGGCGCCGTCGGACAGCTGGATGGTGAGCTTCGCGATGCGGGGCTCGAGCTCGGCGAGCTTGGCGGTGGCGATCTCCTCGCGGTCCTGGCGCTTGTCGCGCTTGGCGAGGGCGAGGGCCTCGCGGTAGTCGTTCCACGCGGTCGCGAGGCGGCCCTGGCCCTCGTGGCACAGCGCCAGGGCGAGCTGCACGCCGCCCCCGGGCTGCAGGCGGGCGCTCTCGGCGAGCTTGGGGCAGGCCGCGTCGTAGTCCTTGGCGTCGAGGAGCTTCTTGCCCTCCTTGAAGAGAGCGTCGGCGGTGGACTTCTCGACCGAAGAGGGCGCGGCGCTCACGGGGGCGGCAAGCGCGACCACCAGCAACGCGACCCAGCACTCAGAGCGGATCATCGATGGCGCCTCCCCAGTTCTTGGGCTTGGTCTTCGAGGTGGTGGTCGAGGCGACCGGGGGCGCGAACTTCGGCCCGGGCTTGGGGGCGGCCGAGGCCTTGGCCGATGCGACGATGCTGGTGGACGGTTCGACGGACGGCGCCGACGCGACCGTCGAGGCCGAGGCGACGGGGGACGACGCGGGGACCGCGACCGCGGCCGGCTTCTCGGTCGTGCCCAGGGCGCCTCCGGCGGGCTTGTCCGCGGTCTCCTTGCCGCGGAGCGCGAGGCCCGCGACGAGCGACGCTCCCGCGACCACCACGAAGCCGAGTGCGAGGGGCCACCGCCTGGGACGCGTGGTGGCGACGCTGTGGTGGGTGATCAACGCGGCCTGCGTGCCGGGGTCGGAGATCACCGCGGCGCTGACCGGACCCGAAGGGACAGGGAGCGCCGACAGCGGCGCGGTGCGGAACCGGGCGGCCGTCACGCCGTCGGGCGCGAACGCGGCGAGCGCGCGACCGAGCTCGGTCATGTCCGGGTAGCGACGTGCGGGATCCTTCTCGAGGCAACGGAGGATCACCTCCTCGAGCGCGAGCGGGAGCTCGGGGCGCAGCGCGCGCGGCGACTGCGGCGGGTCGTTGAGGATCGACGAGCACATGGCCATCGCCCCCTGACCCACGAACGGCGTCGACTGGGTGAGCAGGCGGAACAACACGACCCCGAGCGACCACACGTCGGTGCGGTGATCGACCGTCTTCGCGCTCCGGATCTGCTCGGGCGACATGTACGTGGGCGAGCCGAGCATGGCGAGCGTCTCGGTGAGCTCGTTGTCGGACTCGTCCGCGGTGAGCTTGGAGATGCCGAAGTCGAGGACCTTCACGAGGGCGCGGCCGTCCGCGCGCCGGGTGAGGAACAGGTTCGCGGGCTTGAGATCGCGGTGGACGATCCCGTGGGCGTGGGCCTCGGCCATCGCGTCGCACGCCTGCAGGAGGTGCTCGACGGCCTGTTCGACCGACAGGGGGCCTTGCCTGCCGAGCACGTGCATGAGGTCCTCGCCCTCGAGGTACTCCATGACGAGGTACGGCGCGCCGGCTTCGGTGGTGCCTTCGTCGAGCATGCGCACCACGTGCTCGGACTTGAGCTCCATGGTGGCGCGCGCCTCGCGGAGGAACCGGGCGAGCGCGGTCGGCTGGGCGCGACCGGTCGAGGAGAGGATCTTGATCGCGACGCGGTGGTTCAGGGTCTCGTGGCGCGCGCCGACGACGATGCCCATGCCCCCCTTGCCGAGGATGCTCTCGACCCGGTACTTGCCGAGCAGGCTCCCGACCCCCGGCGTGGTGCTCTCGATGCCGGCCTCCGCCACCGAGGAAGGGTCGCACGAAGGGTGCGCGAAGCCAAACTCGACGGCACAGGCCGGGCGTTCAGGTGGGTGGAACGGGCTACGCGGTGCCGCTGCTGCCCGTGATGCCGCCGGCGCGAATCGCCGCCTGCGCGGCCGCGAGCCGGGCGATCGGCACACGGAACGGCGAGCAGCTCACGTAGTCGAGACCGACCCGGTGGAAGAAATCGATCGAGCTCGGATCTCCGCCGTGCTCGCCGCACACCCCCACCTTGAGGTTGGGGCGGGTCTTGCGCCCGCGCTCCTTGGCCATGGCGACGAGCTCGCCGACGCCCTCCTGGTCGAGCGCCGTGAACGGCGACTTGGCAAGGATGCCCTGCGAGACGTAGACCGGGAGGAACGACTTGTCGGCGTCGTCGCGCGAGATGCCGAGCGTGGTCTGGGTGAGATCGTTGGTGCCGAACGAGAAGAACTCGGCGACCTCGGCCAGCTCCCCGGCGCGCAGCGCGGCGCGTGGCAGCTCGATCATCGTGCCGTACATGAACGGCACGCTCTTGCCCGCGGCCCCGAACACCTCCTTGGCGGTGGCGTCGACGATCTCCTTGCAGAGATCGAGCTCCTTCTTGGAGAGCGCGAGCGGGATCATGATCTCGGGGCGCACGTCGACGCCCTCGCCGCTGACGGTGAGCGCGGCCTCGAGGATCGCGCGCACCTGCATGGCGTAGATCTCGGGGTAGGTGATGGCGAGCCGGCAGCCGCGGTGGCCGAGCATCGGGTTCGACTCGTAGAGCTCCTCGCTGCGGCGGGCGATGTGCGCGGCCGAGAGGCCGGAGGCCTTGGCCACGTGCTCGATCTGCTCGGCCGAGTGGGGCAGGAACTCGTGCAGCGGGGGGTCGAGCAGGCGGATGGTGACCGGCAGGCCGCGCATCTCGCGGAAGATCCCCTCGAAGTCCTCGCGCTGGTACGGCAGGAGCTTGGTGAGGCCCACCGCGCGCTCCTCGCGGTTCTGGGCGAGGATCACCTCGCGCATCGCGTTGATGCGGTCGTCGCCGAAGAACATGTGCTCGGTGCGGCAGAGGCCGATGCCCTCGGCGCCGTAGTTGCGGGCGGTGCGCGCGTCCTTGGGGGTGTCGCCGTTGGTGCGCACGTGCAGCGTGCGGCGCGTGTCGGCCCAGCCCATGAGCTCGGCGTAGTCGCTGCTCAGATCGGCGGGCTTGAGCGGGAGCGAGCCGCGGTAGACGGCGCCGGTGCCGCCGTCGAGCGAGAGCATCTCGCCCTCGCGCAGGAGCACGTGCTCCACGCTGCGGCCGTCTTCGCCGGTGACGGCGACGCGGACCAGCTTCTTGTGCTCGTCGACCGCGAGCGCACTCGTGCCGGCCACGCACGGGATGCCCATGCCACGCGCGACGACGGCCGCGTGCGAGGTGAGGCCGCCGCGCGCGGTGAGGATGCCCTTGGCGGCCTTCATGCCGTGGATGTCCTCGGGCGAGGTCTCGGTGCGCACGAGGATGACGTCTTCACCCCGACCGGCGCGACGCTCGGCCTCGTCGGCGGTGAACACGATCGCGCCGACGGCGGCGCCCGGCGAGGCGTTGAGGCCACGGGCGATCGGGTTGCTGCGCTTGACGACCTCGGGGTCGAGCACCGGGTGCAGGAGCTGGTTGAGCGACTCCGGATCGACGCGCAGGAGCGCCTCGTCGGTGGTGAGGCGCTTGGCCTTCACCATCTCGACGGCGATGCGCACGGCGGCCTTGCCGCTGCGCTTCCCGGCGCGGCACTGCAGGAGATAGAGCTTGCCCTCCTGGATGGTGAACTCGAGATCCTGCATGTCGTTGAAGTGCTGCTCGAGGCGCTCCGCGACGTCGAGGAACTCCTTGTAGAGCGCGGGCATCGCCACCTCGAGCGACTCGGCGTCGGCGCTGGTGCGGCCGGTGACGCCGATCTTGTGCGGGGTGCGGATGCCGGCGACGACGTCTTCGCCCTGCGCGTTGGGCAGCCACTCGCCGAGCAGCTTGCGCTCGCCGGTGGAGGGATCGCGGGTGAACGCGACGCCAGTGGCGCTGGTGTCGCCCATGTTGCCGAACACCATCGCCTGGATGTTGCACGCGGTGCCCCAGGCCTCGGGGATGTCGTGGATCTTGCGGTAGGTGACCGCGCGCGGGTTCATCCACGAGTGGAAGACGGCCTCGATGGCGCCCCACAGCTGCGCCTTGGGATCCTGCGGGAACTTCTGGCCGGTCTTCTTCTCGACGAGCGCCTTGCACGCGTTGGTCACGCGCTCGAGGCGGACCGCGTCGAGGTCGCTGTCGGGCACGGTGCGCTTGAGCTCCTCGCCGTGCGCGAGGCGCGGGTCGACACCCTTCTCGCGGGCGACCTCACGGCGGGCCTCGTCGAGGATCTCCTCGAACTGGTCGCGCTTGATGCCGAGCACGACGTCCGAGTACATGGTGACGAAGCGACGGTACGCGTCCCACGCGAAGCGCGGGTTGTCGGTGCGCTTGGCGAGCCCGGCGACGGTCTCGTCGTTGAGGCCCAGGTTCAAGATGGTGTCCATCATGCCGGGCATCGACGCGCGCGCGCCGCTGCGCACCGACACGAGCAAGGGGGCGCTCGGATCGCCGAACTTCATGCCGACGATCTTCTCGACCTCGGCGAGCGCGCGCTCGACCTCGGCGCCCAGCTCGGCGGGGATCTTCTTGTCGCGCATGAACGCGACGCTGACCTCGGTGGTGATGGTGAAGCCCGGAGGCACCGGCACACCGAGGTTGGTCATCTCGGCGAGGCCTGCGCCTTTGCCGCCCAGCAGATCCTTCTGCTTGGTGTTGCCCTCGGCCTTGCCCGCCCCGAAGAAATAGACCTGCTTGCCCATGGTGCCCGGACGATCGACCGTCCACGGGGGCGGAGCAAGGGTCAGATGAGGGCGTCAGCCCCTTCCGCCGCGACCCCGATCGTCGTCGTCGTCGTCGCTCCCGCCGCGCTCGGTGTCCTCTTCGTCATCGCCGCCGCGTGTGGTCTCGTGGTCGCCCCGGGTGCGCCCCGTGTCGCCCCCTCGGCGCTGGTCCAGATCGTCGCTGGCCTCCTCGGCTTCTTCGGCGATCCGCTCGAACACGTCCCCCAGGCTCCGCTTCTTCGGGTCCATGGAGACCGAGCGTAACCACGGTCTGCGCGACGCGCACCACGCGTGTGCCGGCGCAAGGGGCGCGCGGGGTCGAAAGCCCTGCGCGCAACGTCGTCCTGCTGGGTGCCGAAGGAGGGGGTCGAACCCTCACGGGGGGATACCCCGGCGGATTTTGAATCCGCTGCGTCTGCCGATTCCGCCACTTCGGCGTGCGTGGTGGAGGATGGGGTAACTGCGCGGTGAACGGGTGTCCACCCCGCGTCAGGCGTCCTTGCCGGTGGCGGCGTCGAGGATGCGCGGCCCCTCGTCCACCATCACGAGCAGCCGTCGGCCGTCGGGCGAGAAGGCCATCGGCTCCTCGAAGCCGATCTGTTTCCGCTTCCACACCTGCTTCCACGTCTGGGTGTCGAGGAGGCAGTGGTGGTCGTCACGGATGCACGCGACTTGGCCTTTGTGCTCGACGAACTGCTCGGCGGGGCCCTTCAGCGTGTGCAGGAGCTCGCCCTTCCACGGGTCCCACACCTCGAGCTTGTCGGGGTGGCCGACGAGCAGCCGGTCGTCGGCGAGCCAGCCGAGGCGGTACGCGCCTTCCCCCATGCGGACGCCGCGGGCCTTCGGGTCGGGCGTGAACACGTAGGCGAAGTCGTTCTGCGTCTGCGCCCAGCCCTTGCCGAGGGGCGAGATGCACGCGCTGTAGTACGTGCTCGCGCGCTGCTCGCGGAGGACCGCCTTCGCGTCGAGGTCGCAGAACAGCGCCCGGCTCTGGTTGGCGGCGAGGGCGAAGCGACCGTCGGGCGTGATGTCGATCTCCTCGCCGGACCCGGTCTTGCCGGAGTGCTTCCACTCGGCCTTGCCGGTCGCGGTCGAGTAGGCCTCGAGCCGGTGGTAGGACACGGTGAACACGCGGCGACCGTCCCGGGAGATCGCGACCTTGTCGGCCTCGTTGATGGGGAAGGTGCGCAGGAGTGTTCCGGCGATCGGGTCGATCAGCGTGACCCGCGCCGCCTCGCAGACCCACAGGCCTTCCTTGGTCCAGGCCACCGCGCGCACGTGCTGGAAGGTGGGCTTGGTGGTCGCGGCGGGTCGCTCGATCTTCTTCTTCGGCGGGAGCAGATCGTCCGGCCCGCGCACCGTGACGCTCACCGGGCCGAGCGGGCGATCGTATTCGCTGTACGCCTTCTTCACGTTGGCCGAGATCGGGCCCTCGATGGTGAGCTGCGTGAGCCCGCCGTCCTCGCCGCGGCGGAAGATCCAGCGGTTGGCCTCGTCGAGCAGATCGAGCCGCTCGATCGTGGTGGGCTCGACGGCCGCGACCCACTGCGCCGCGGCGTGCTGCGTCCCCTCGACGACCAGGGTGCGCGGACGGACCTCGACCATCCCCTCGAGCCACGACGGCGCGGCCTCGTAGTCCACGTGCAGGAGGCGCAACGCGGGGAGCAGCGGCGAGACCAGGAGCTCGCGGAACTGGTCGAGGTCCTCGACGCCGACCTGCAGCTCTTCGATCTTCCACGGGGTCTTCGCGGCGAGGAGCAGCTTGGGTGAAGCATCTCGCGCGACCCGGAGGCTCTTCATGGCCGGCCCGACGAACCGCACCGCGTCTTCCTGGCCGCGCGGAGGCAGCGTGAACACCGACCAGTCGATCTCCTCGACGGTGGCCCAGGCCGGATCGTGGCCGAAGCGCTCCGCCTCGACCGCGTTCTTGAGCTTCACGACGGCCTTGGCCAGGAACCCGCGACGGAACTCGAACTTGGCCCCGATCACGGGCGCGAGCGACCCGAGCCACCGCTTGCCGTGCTGCTCGAGCAGCGCGCGCACGCGCTTGTCGTGGGCCGCCGACGGCTCCGCGCACTGCAGCTGGATCAGCTCGGCGCGGGGGTCGCCCTTCTCCTCGAGGAAGTCCGCGTAGACGAGCCGCGGGCCGTCCTCGTCGGGGTGCGCGTACACGTCGGCGAGGAGCGCCGCCTCGGTGCGTGCGCCTTTCGGAGCCGCCGGCTGCGAGGCGACGAGCACCGCTTCGAGCGCACCCGCCTGCATGCGCTCCTCGGCCGTCAGGACGACCGCGGCCGGGAGCTTCTTGGCCACGCTCGCGAGCGCGCGGGTGAGGCGCAATTTCAGGGTCTCGCGCACGTTCCACTTCTCGGGGAGCTCGACGGACAGCGGGCCGAACCGCGGGTCCTTCTGCGCCGTGACGGCGTCCCACACGGTGTCCCAGAAGGGGAAGGACCCGTCGGAGGTGAACGGGACCTCGCGGAGGATCGCGACCAGCGCGTCGCCGACCCGTGGATCGGGGCCCCACTTGCTCGCGGCGGAGACGCGCGCGCGGACGTCGGCGATCTTCCCCTCGCGCAGCGCCGCGAGCAGCGACGACCGACCGAGCAGCGTGGACGCCTTGGCGGCCTTCGCCCAGGCCTGCGACGAGCCCTCGAACTTCGCGCCTGCGTGGGCGCTCGCGAGCAGGCCGATCAGCGTCGCGAGCTCCGCGGCGGGCCGCGCGCGCCAGGCCTCCAGCAGCTTGCCGAGCGCGATCTCGGGGTCTTTCGCGAGGCTCTTGGCCGCCGCGTCGAGCGCGCGACCGAGGGGGGTGTCGGCGACGGCCGCGGCGACGACCGGCGCGGGCTTCGCGGGCGGCGTCGCCGGCGGTGTGGGTGGCGCTGCTGCCGCCTTCGCGGGCGGTGTGGGCTTCGTGGCGGTCGGGGCCGCTATCTTCGTCGACGTCTTCGCCTTCGCGGGCTCGCCGCCGCCGATCGCACCCCGCAGCAGCGCGACGTCGGCCTCCGCGAGCGGCCGCGGCGTCTGCAGCGACATCCCGAGCTTGCCCTTCTCCGCGGTGATCCCCTTGCCGGTCGCGAGCACGAGCTTGCCGAGCAGCGGCGTCACGTCGACCACCTTCGCGACGTTTGCGCGCCCGACCCACTGCTCCCCGTCGAACGAGAGCCCTTCGAGGACGGCGACCAGCCAGAGCCGCTCGTCCGGGGGGCGCACCGTCACGAGGAACAGCGCACCGCCGTCGCTCAGCGACGCGAGCCCGGGGTTCTTGCTGACGTAGCGGTCGAGCGGCCACACCCCGCCGAGCGCGAGCCCCTTGGGCGCCTGCTTCTCGAACACCGCCTTCGACACCACCGCGAGGACGCCGTTGCCCATGGCGCGTGATGGTACGGTCAGTTCCAGCGCAGGCCCATCGCGAACGTGGTCGTCACGTAGCCAAAATCCTTGCCCGCGCCGCACGCGCCGAAGCGGAAGGTCGCGCAGTCGAGGGTGTCCGCGTAGCGATCGAACCGGCCCCCGCCGAAGGCCAGCAACAGATCGATGGCCAGCGGCCGCGCCCACGTGCCGATGCCGAGTCCGAACGCGACGCGCCCCTCGCTGCCCCACAGCGTGGCCCGCTCGTGCGGATGGGAGGGTGCGAGCTGGAAGGGGTCCGACGAAGGGTCGTCCCTCGAGAAGTCGTAGCCGAACCGGCGCCGCCCGAACGCGACCTCGAGGTGCATGCTCGTGGCGTGCGGTCGACCCATCGCGAGCAGTCGCGCTGTCACCCCGAAGAAGTCGGTGCTCGCAGCGCCGCCGGGGTTGCGCTTGCCGGCAGAATGGAAGCCGTGCTCGTAGAACGCGCTCACCGCGAACACTGGGTGGAGGCGGATGCCGGGGTGTAGCCCGACAAGGGTGCCGCCTCCGGTGTACGGACCGAAGTACTTCGCCGACAGCGACTCGTATCCCGCGCGCGCCGCGAGCGTGAGGGACGGGGTCGAGAGCTCGCTCGCTGCGGCGAGGAGCAACGGCAACATCACGGGCCACCATCCGCGTCGATGGTCTCGGCGGTGTTCCCGGCGTCGCCAGCGTCATGCGGGCGATAGGGACCTTCGGGCAGTGGCGGCGTTCCGTACGCGGAGCAGGCCGAGACGATCGCTCCGGTCGCCGCAGCGAGAGCGACGATTCCGCCCAGCCGTCGCGTCGTCTGGCGCGCCGTGACCGTGGCGCGGGAGACGGAAGCTCGACCTCCGCAGAACGGACAGCGCTCCTCGCTCCGCACGTGGCGACGACACGCCGAACAGGGAACGAGCATGGTCACGCGCCCTCGCTCCGGTCGCGCACCCCCCTCGAGCATGCCCGCGAAATCGAGCTCTTCGAGGTCGGACGACGCGCGAAAACGCTGTAGAGCGTCCCAGAAGCTCGCCCGAGCGGCGGCGGCCG
Source organism: uncultured Polyangiales bacterium (assembly GCA_964624885.1). Taxonomy (GTDB): domain Bacteria; phylum Myxococcota_A; class Polyangia; order Polyangiales; family JADJMO01; genus JADJMO01. Next base: position 26,011 of record CAZUZY010000037.1, read on the forward strand.
CCGCCTGATGCTCGCCCGAATCCGGGTCGACTCCGGGGCCACGCTCCTCCTTCGTCCTCCCTCAGCGACCATGGCTTCATCTTCGCTGATCCGCGGCCCACCGCCAGTCCACTCACCCCAGAAAACACCACCCGCGGCCGCGATACGTGGGCGCGAGCTCGACGCGAGCGCCGTCCAGGAGGTGGTACTCGGCGAAATGCTCCGCGAGCTCTCCGGCCTTCGCGTGGCGGAAGAAGATCGGGTCGCCGAGCGGCACGTCCACGCCGGCGGGCAGCACCACCGGCGTCTGCACCTCACCCGCGCCCTCGAGCGGCAGGAGCGTGCACCCCTCGGGCAGCGCGGGCATCGGCAGCCGGTCCGGCCCCGACTGCCCGGACGCGACGAACCCTCCGCCGAGGCAGGTGACCATCCCGGCCTTCGGGCGCCGCACCACCTGCAGCGCGAAGTACGCCGCGGGCTCGAACTGGATGTCCTGGTAGTGGTCGAACAGGTGCGAATCGAGCAGGCCGGAGCCCGCCGTCACCTCGGTGAGCCACGGCTCGCGGGACGTCCAGTCCACGCTGCCCGAACCACCACCGTTGTAGATCTCGGTCGCCTGCCCGCGGGCCCGCAGCGCCGCCGCGATCTCGCCGCGCGTGCGCTCCACCGCCTGCTGGGCGCGCACCTTCAGGGCCCTCCGCGCCGCGCTCACGAGCTGCTTGCCGGCGAACGAATCGCCGAGCCCCGCGATGTGCGCCTCGTAGCCCATCACGCCGCAGAACCGCAGGTGCGGCGTGCGCGCGACGCGGTCGGCGAAGGCGACGATGTCGGCCGCCGTGCGCAGCGGGCTGCGTCGCACGCCGAGGTGCACGGTATCGCCGACCGGGCGGAACCCGAGATCCACCTCGGCGATCACGCGCCCCTCGGCCCCCGCGGCCCCCGCCGCGCTCGAGAGGGCCTCGAGCTGCTCGACCGCGTCGCACACCACGCTCACCTTGGTGCGCCGACCCGCGGCGACGAGCGCCTCCTGGTCGGCGCGCTGCACGGTGGGGTACGCGAGCAGCAGATCCTCGAAGCCGTCCTCGGCGAGCGCGAGGGTCTCCTTCGCGCAGTAGGTCATGACGCCGTGCGCGCCCTTCGCCGCGAGCGCGCGCCGCAGGAGCGCCGGCACCCGCACCGACTTGCTCGCCACGCGCAGCGTCTTGCCCGCCGCGACGATGGGGGCGAGCAAGCGCGCGAGGTTGCGGTCGAACGCGGCGAGGTCGACGAGCGCCGCGGGGAGCGGCGCGCCGTCGAGGGCCTTCTGGTAGCGGAGGTAGCGCTCTCCTACGGCTTGCACAACGCCACGTTACCAGGGACGCGCACGGTCACCACGCGAGCGTCGGTCTCCACCGTCTTGTCGCCGATGACGACGACCTTGAACGAGAACACCTGGTCGCTGCAGGTGGCCGGGACGTCGACGTTCTGCATGACGAGCGAGAACGAGACCACGGTGCCGGGGCACAGGTTGGTGAACGAGTCGAACACACCGTCGCCGCCGGGGGCGGGGAGCAGGTCGGCCGTGGACGGCGCCGTGCAGCCCGTGGGCAGCGGCGTCGCGAACGAGACCGGGATGCCCTTCTTGAAGAACTTGGTCTCGTCGAAGGCGGTCGTGGTGTTGTCGCGGGCCTCGAGCCACACGGTCTTGAAGTTCACGAACGTGGTCAGCTTGGTGACCGCGTCGACGATCGCCGTGTCGATGCCCGTGCCGGAGGTGTTGCTGTCGAAGACGAGCGGGCAGACCTTCTTGCCAGTACCGTCGTCGACCGCGGGCACCGAGGCGCCGCTCACGCCGTGCGGGCAGGTGCTGCCGTCGGTGCTGGGCACCGTCGTGCTGGTCTTGATGGCGAAGTACTCCTCCTGGCGCCGCGGGGTCTGGCCGCCGAAGCCGAGGAGCACGTTGATGCCGATGAACTTGCCGCCGATCTTGGTGAGGGCGTCGACGGTCTGCTTGACCGTGTGCGGCTTGCTCGTGTCGGTCGTGCCGAACAGGGACGCCGTGTAGAACGCCATGTCCGTTCCGGGGGGCGCGTTGTCCGGATCGCCGGCGAGGCGGTGGAAGATGGCGTCCGTCGCCAGGATGAAGATCGGCGCCGAGTCCTTGCGGAAGCCCATGCCGCCGATGTCACCGTGGCCCTTGGCCGCGTCGAAGCCGACCGTGGGGTCGAACTTGGGGGTCCACACGGCGCCGGAGGCGGCGTTGAAGCCCGAGCCCACGGCCGCCTGGTAGAGACCCTCGATCTGCGACTCGGCGATGTCGTTGCCGCCGCCCGGGGTGAGCTTGTTCACGCCGGCCTGCGCGTCGGTGAGGCTGGTCGTGACCCGCTGCCAGAGCTTGAAGGGGAAGTCGCCTGGGCTGCCGTAGGCGCCGATCGGCATGTCGCGGTGATCGCCGACGCCGATGGCGACGTCGGGGATCTTGGTCTTGAGGCTGCTCGCGATCGAGCTCAGCGAGGTCTTGAGGCCGGTGATGGTGCCGCCCATGGAGCCGGTGGTGTCGATCACGAAGGCCACGTCGGCCTTCTTGATCTGCGGCTTGAAGGTGAACTCCTGCGTGCGCGGGAGGCCCTTGTACGGCAGGTCGAACGAGAAGCCGCCGATGGTGCCCGGGTTGCTCTTCGGGTCGAGCGGGTCGGTGCCGGCGGCGATCTCCTCGGCGTCGGTGTAGCCGTCGCCGTCGGTGTCGGGCTTGGTCGGCGAGGTCTTGTACTTGTTGAACTCGTCCTTGTCGGAGAGGCCGTCGTTGTCGCTGTCGAGATCCTGGAAGTCGGGGATGGTGTCGCCGTCGGTGTCGATCGGCGGGGTGACCACGTTGTCGTCGCCGGCCTCCTGCTTGTCGGTCATGCCGTCGCCGTCGCTGTCGAGGTCGAGGTAGTCCGGCGTGCCGTCCTTGTCGGTGTCCTTCTTGTCGGACTTGCTCTCGTAGAAGTTGCTGATGGTGTCGCCGTCGTCGTCGGTCTTGTCGACCTCACCGCACCCGCCCTCGATGCAGGCAGTGCCGGGGCACACGTTGCCGCAGATCCCGCAGTTGCGCGGGTCGTAGGCGGTGTCGACGCACTTGAGCCCGCACTTCTTGAGCGGCGCGCCGCAGGTGGTCGAGCACTTGCTGCCGATGCACACCTCGTCGACGCCGCAGGCCACGCCGCAGCCGCCGCAGTTCTTGGGGTCGTTCGCGGTGTCGGCGCAGGTCTTCCCGCACGAGGCGAGCGGGGCGGGGCACACGACGCCGCACCCGGTCGGGCCGCACACCTCGCCGTCGGCGCACTTGGTGCCGCAGCCGCCGCAGTTGTCCGGGTCGCGCGCCGGGTCGACGCAGCGGTCGCCGCACTTGAGCAGCGGCGCCGAGCAGGTGGCCGAGCACGCGCCGATCGCGCAGAACTCGCCGACCGCACACGACTTGCCGCACGCGCCGCAGTTCTTGGGATCGCTGTCGAGGTTGGTGCAGACCGACCCGCACTTCACGTCCGGGAACGTGCAGCTCCCGTCGAACGGCGCGTCCGAGTCGCTGCCGTCGGTCGAGCTGTCGGAGCCACCCCCGTCGAGCGTGCCGAACGGATCGAGCTCCGTGGCGCCTCCGCAGCCGACGAGACAGCCGGCGCTCCCGACGAAGAGCGAGGCGAGGAGGGTCGCAAAGGAGGAAGAGGTGGTTCTCGACATGGGCTTCCGCGCAGCCGGAGCAAGGGCCGGACCGCTGCCCGGTATCGTTGTCGACCGCCGGCGGATCGTCGAGGTGAAAGGCGAGGGCGGCGCAACGTGGCCCAGAGCGGGACCAGGCCACCACCCCACGGATGATCAGGCCCAGTGCCGACAGACGCCCTGGATGGGGCAGCCCTCGCAGCGTTTCGGGTCCCGTCGCGAGGGGCAGCCCTGGAGCATCCCCATGTGACAGAGCGCAAAGTCGAAGCGGACGGGATCCTCGGGGTCGAAGCGGCGGAGGGCGTCGGTGATCTCCGCGGTGGTGGTGATGGAGGGCGTCGCCCGGTCGGTCAGGCCGAGGTTGCGGGCGAGCTTGTGGATGTGGACGTCCACCGGGACCAGCAGCTTCGCGGGGGAGACGTGCTCCCGCCACAGCCCGAGATCGCAGCCGTCGGGCCCGCGCACCATCCAGCGCAGGAACAGGAGCAGTCGCTTGCAGCCGCTCGGGCCGCGCGGATCGGGCAGCATGTGGCGCGCGCCCCGCGACCGACTCTTCGCGAGGCCGCCTTCCCGGAGGGCGTCGACCAGCGTCGAAAGGGCCTCGCGCACGGAGCCGCTCCGGGCGAGCGAGGCGCCGAACAGCCGACCCATGGAGCCGTGCACCCGCTGGACCCGACGCGCGCCGAGCACGAGGCCGACGAGGTCTCCCGCCACGTAGACGCGGTGCTTCCACCCCCGCAGCGCGCGGCGCACGGCGGCGGGGTCGTCGGCCTTCTGCGCGGGGGCGGGGCCGAGCCGGGCCAGCGCGTCGTCGAGCTTGCGAACCAGTGTGGTCACGTTGCCGAAGGCGACCGCGCTGGCCACGAGGCCGACGAGCTCCGCGTCGAGCGGATCCGGGTAGCGGTGGACCGCGCGCACCGGATCGCGCTCGATCTCGGCGCGGACGTCGCACTCGGCGAGGATCTGCTCCAGCGCGGCGTGGACCGGGCCTCCCGCGGCCAGCCGGTCCTTCACGGGGCCTTGGGCGGGTAGGCGTACTTCCAGCGCTTGTCGGTCGCGCGGTCCCAGATCTCGAGCTTGTTGGGGCGATCGCTGTCGGGGATGCGCACCTCGATCGTCACGTCGAGGCCCTTGGCGTACGCCTCGCCGGCGACGTCGTCGTCGTGGATCAACGGGAAGTCGAAGCGCACCCGCTCGACCACGGTGGGGCCGGAGTAGAGCTCGACGGCGAAGCGCCCGAGCTTGCGCGGCACCGCCGCCTTCTTGGCGAGCTTCTCGCGCGCGACCTTGGTGATCGAGACCTTGCCCTTGTCGAACCGGATCGAGAGCACGAACACGGCGTCGGCGACGAGCGGGGTCGGGTCGGGCTGGATGCTCTTGTCGGCGCTCGCGCTCGAGGAGGCGCTCGACGAGGCCTTGGTCGAGCCGCTGGTGGAGGCCTTGGCGCTCGCGGAGCCACTGGGCGCGGCGAGGACACTCGGCGCGGCGGGCGCGAGGCCGCCGAAGAGGCCGAGCGCGGCCACGCTGGCGACGACGAGGGGAGCGGTGATCAGGGTGCGCATCGGAGGGCCTCGGTCAGATCGAGCCCGAGGAACGCCGCGAGCTCGGCGAGCTCGGGTGCGATCGGGGACGAGGCGGAAACATGGCCCCCGGGGAGCGCGATGTCCACCCGCGCGCAGTGGAGGGCGATGCGACCGGGTACGCGCACGGCCCCCGTCGCCGTCGTGATCCGCCCAGGGCCGCCGTAGATCCGGTCTCCGACGAGCGGGACACCCGCGGCCGCGGCGTGGACGCGGAGCTGGTGGGTGCGGCCTGTCTCGGGGGCGAGGGCGAGGGCCACATTGGCGCCCTGCGTCGCCGCCACGACCACGCGACTCGCCGCCGGGACTGCGCCCTTCTGGCCGCACGGCACGGCCCGGTGCACGCGGGGCGCGCGATCGGGGGCGAGGCTCCACTCCCAGCGCGCGGACGGGGTCGCGAGGACACCCGCGCCGAGGGCCACGTAGAGGCGGCGGTAGGCTCCTTGCTCGCGCGCGAGACGCAGCGCCGTGGCGGCCGCGGCGTCGACGGCGAAGGTGACCACGCCCGAGACGTCGCGATCGAGGCGGCTCGTCGGGTGCAGCGTCGCGGGGTCGCGCCGCGTGACCTCGGCCGCCCGGTGCAGGAGGCTGTGCGCGCTGCCCTTCTGATCGGGGATGGTGGGCATGCCGGCCGGCTTGTCGACCATCAGGATTCCATCGCCGTCGTGGAGCACGAACGGGCTCGGGAGCGCGACCGCGACGGTGGCGTCGTGGACGAGGAGCTCCTCGCCCGCGGGCACGATCTCGCCCACCGAGGTGGCGCGGCGGCGGCCCACGAACACCCGCCCTTCGCGCAGCGCGGTGACGGGCACGGACAGCGTCGAGAGCACCGCGCCCACGGTGGTCGGGGCGCGGACCACCCGGCGGAGCATCAGAGGATCTCGACCACGCCGCGGTCGCCGTCGAGGCGCACGGTCATGCCGTCGCGCAGCCGCTTGAGCGCGCCCTGCACGTTGACCACGCACGGCACGCCGAGCTCGCGCGCCACGATCGCCGCGTGCGAGAGCGGGCCGCCGAGCTCGGTGATCACGCCTGCGGCGGCGACGAAGAGCGGGGTCCAGCCGACGTCGGTCGTGCGCGTGACGAGGATCTCGCCGGGGCGGAGCTCGGTGGCCTGCTCGGGCGTGGCGAGCACGCGGACCGGCCCGGTGACCACGCCCGCGCACGCCCCGTGGCCCCGCAGCGTGGGCCCCCCCGAGGGCTCGACGTGGACGAACGGCGGTCGACCGACGAACGTGTCGGGCGGATCGGGGCGCGCGAGGTCCCGCGCGTGCTGGGCGCGGCGGGCGGCGATGATGCGGTCGATCGGGCGCGCCTCTCCGCGCAGGGCGGCGAGGATCTCGTCCACCGTGCAGAAGAACACGTCGTCGGCGACGATGGCCGGGTCGCGCCGCGAGAGCCGGCGATTGGCCTCGAGGACCGCGACGCGGATGCCCCCGAGGACCCAGGTGACCCAGGCGCGCATCTGCTCGCGGAGGCGCGCGAACTTGTGGCACCGCGCGACGAGGTGCCGGAGCGCGGTGCGCGACGCGAGCCCGAGCTGGGCCTCGAGCCGGTCCATGGCGCTCGCGGCCCGCTGCGAGGCCTCGTCCAGCATCGGCGCGTAGGGCAACCCGGCGGCGCCGCGCTGCACGTAGAGGGCGAGGGTCGCGAGGGGGAAGCTCTGGTCCTCGCGCCACCGCGGTGTCGAGAGCTCGGCCTCGCGCACCGCCCGATCACCGTAGGCCGCGACCCAGCGGTCGAGCGCGTCGCGGGTGGGTCCGGGCGGCAGCTCGTTCACGCTGCGCGGCGGGTGCTCGAGCAGGAGAGCGCGGGCAGCCTCGTCGCGGAGCGCGATCTCCGCGACGCGGGCGAGGGCGATGGTCGGGCGAGCGCTCTCGAGATCGCCGAGCCCCTTGCCGGCGCCCCCGGCGGTCACGTCGGCGGCCAGGCGGGTGGCCTTGGGCTCGTCGCCGTCGCACGCGGTGCGCTGGAGCAGCATGCGCAGCGCGAGAAAGCTGGAGAGCGCGTTGGACGCACACGTGAGCATCAGCGTGCCCGTGCGGTCGAGGAAGCGCTGCAGATCGCGGAGGGTGGTGGCGACGCCGTCGTCGGTGAGGATGCCGAGATCGCGGGCCTCGAAGGCGGCCCGTGTGCGGCTCGCCTCGCGCTGGTAGAGATCGAAGTCCTCGTCGAGCCGGGCCTGCTCGCGGACCAGGCGGGCGGCGGTGAGCGGCAGGCGGGCGTAGAACCCGCGGTGGGAGGCACCCTCGACCTGGGACGCGAGCAGCGCCGCGCTGTCGGAGGTGCCGCCGCTCATGCCGAGGAGGGTCGCCGGATCGAGCCCGGGCACCGCCGCGGCGACCCGCATGAAGGCGGTGAGGTTGAGGTAGAAGCGGCCGTGCACGTTGGCGACGAACTTGGTGCCCCGCGGCACCGAGCACCCGAGCGCGGCGAACGCGCGGCGGAAGCCGAGCTCGGAGAAGGTCTCGGCGACCGACCAGGTGAGCGGCGTGGCCACGCCCGGCAGCGCCTCGGCGAGGTTGGTGCACGACCAGACCGTGGCGGCGTCGCCTCCCTCGGGGAAGCCGCGCTCGACCACGGGCCGCGCCTGCAGGAGGTGCAGGACGTCGTGCCCGTCCACCGCGACCTCGATCTCCCACGGGCCGCGCCCGAGGTGGGTGAGCCTCTCGCCCGCGGCCACGATCTCGGCGAGGCGCGCCTCCTCGAGCGCGGGCGCGTCGCGGAGCGTGCTCGGCACCTCGGCCACCTCGGTGCCGTGCTCCCCCACCAGCAACATGCGCGGCTTGTGGGCGAGCACCCGCTCGGTGGCGTGGGTCTCGCCCCCCGAGACCCGGATGCGCACGACGTCGGGCGTGGCGTGCCCGGAGACGATCGGGCCGCCGAGGCCCCAGGTGGCGTTGACGAGCACGTCGAGCACGCCCCCGCGCTCTCCTGCGACGCGCTGCTCGGCGACCGCGACGGCGCTGGCGCGCGCCTCGATCACCACCTGGATCACCACCGCCATCGCCGCGGCCTGCACGCCGATCTGGCCGAGGTAGACCAGCGCGCGGGGCAGGAAGAGCGACGCCCACACGTCGCGCACCGCATCGACCAGCGCCGCGTGACCACGCACCCCGAGGTGGGTGGTGGCGAGGCCGGCGAGCGAGCCGTCGACGCCGTCCTCGCAGGTGGCGCTCGAGCGCACCGCGAGCCCCCAGGGAGCCTCCGCGCCGAGCTCGGTCGCGAGCCGGGCGAGCTCGAGCTCGAGGGCGCGAGGGAGCTTGGCCTCGCGGATCCGCGCGTGGGCGCGCCCGGCCCGCTCGGTGCCGTCCCGCGTGCCCTGCAGGCGCAGGAGGGTGCGCACGTCGTGGCCGGGCGGCAGCACCTCCTTGCACACGCTCTCGAAGATCGAAGCCGGCACCACCACCCCGTTCGGGACGGTGAAGCCGTGCCGCACGAGCCAGACCAGGCGCGAGCCCTTGCCGCCCAGGGCCTCGACCGAGGCGTCCATGCGGCGGCGCTCGGCGCGGGAGGCAGGGTCGCGGGCCAGCTCGTCGAGCGTCGGCAGGTGCAGGGGTTCGGACACGACGCGCGCATCCTACCCGACCGTGCGCCTGGACGGGTGGCAGGCGGGGGCCTACGACCAGGACACCGAAGTGGAAGCCCAGCCGACCCTGACCGAAGAAGCCGACGAAGGTCCGACTTGCCCCTGCGGGCACGGAATCGGACACCACATGGTCAGCGACGAAGAGGTGCACGGGGTCCTCGGCTGGGTGGCCGTCCTCACCGGCATCTCCTGGCCCCCCCGTCGCATCGACTACCGCTGTCGCCGCTGTGGAAAAGTCTTCGCGCAGGTCGTCCCCGAGAAGGGCGAGCGCTGACCCGTAGACCCGTTGCGCCCCGCCCCGGCCAAGGGTTGACTCGGTCCCCCGCGCGATGAGCTACCTCGTCCTCGCCCGCAAGTGGCGCCCGCAATCGTTCGACGATCTCGTCGGGCAGGAGCACGTCTCGCGCACGCTCGGGAACGCCATCGCCCAGGACCGCGTGGCCCACGCCTTCCTGTTCACGGGCGTCCGCGGCGTCGGCAAGACCACGAGCGCCCGCATCCTCGCCAAGGCCCTCAACTGCCTCTCGAGCAACGGCCCCACCGCTGCCCCCTGCCTGGTCTGTGCGGCCTGCAAGGAGATCGCCGCCGGCGTCGACGTGGACGTGCAGGAGATCGACGGCGCTTCGCACACCGGCGTCGACGACGTGCGGCGCATCCAGGAGAGCCTGCCGTACCGACCGGCGCGCGACCGCCACAAGATCCTCATCGTGGACGAGGTCCACATGCTCTCGGGGAACGCGTGGAACGCCTTCCTCAAGACCCTCGAGGAGCCGCCGGCCCACGTGAAGTTCATCTTCGCGACGACCGAGGTCCACAAGGTCCCGATCACCATCCTGTCGCGGTGTCAGCGCTTCGACTTCAAGATGATCTCGGCGCAGCGGATCGCCGAGCGCGTGCGCTACATCCTCGGCGAAGAGAAGATCGTGGCCGACGAGGCGGCCGTGCAGCTCGTGGCGCGCGAGGCCGCGGGCTCGATGCGCGACGCCCTCTCGATCCTCGATCAGTGCATCGCGTTCGGCGGCGCCTCGCTGGTGGGCGACGAGGTGGCGCGGGTGCTCGGCGTGGCCGATCGCGCGGCGCTGCACGCGCTCGCGAGCGCGGTCGTCGAGGGGCACGCCGACCAGGCGCTCTCCCAGATCGACGCCCTCGCCCGGGGTGGCTTCGATCTCGGCCACGTGGCGCGCGATCTGCTCCGCCGGTTCCGCGATCTCGCCGTGGCGCGCGTGGTGCCCGAGCCCGAGCCGCTGCTCGATCTGGCCGACGCGGAGCTCGCCGACGTCAAGGCGCTGGCCGCCCGCACCGACCCCGACGACCTCGCACGCATCTTCACGGGCCTCTCCAAGATGCTCGACGACATCGCCACCGCGGGCACCCCCCGGCACACGCTCGAGATCGCCTGCGTGCGCCTCGCCCGGCGCCCGCCGCTGCTGCCCATCGATGATCTCCTCGCGCGCCTCGAGTCGCTCGAGCGGCGCCTCGGGCCTGGGGGCGGCGGGGGTGGGGGCGGCGCGCGCCCTGGCGGCGATCCTGCGGGCGGGAACCGACCGCCCAACCGACCGATGCAGG
>CAZUZY010000038.1:0-36013 GCA_964624885.1 uncultured Polyangiales bacterium
CGATCGCGCCCTGCCCCACGCGGAGGCGCTGGCGTGGCTCCGCGCGAACCCCGCGGCGCTGCGCGCGTTCGCGGAGCATCCTCGCTCCTGGGTACGAGCGAGCGCGGAGCGGCTCACCGGGGACGGTCTCGTGCACCCCGGTCACGAGCCCGACCGCCACGGAAACGCCCCCCTCACGCCGCACGACGACTTGCTCCGCGCGCTGTAGCTCAGTCGCGCAGGACGAGCCCGAACAGCGCCGCGAGCGCGCACGCCTGCTCTCGACGGACCACGAGCCCCCGCACGTCGGTGGGGGTGACGGTGACGCCGCCGATCTCGGAACGGCTCACGTCCGCGCCCGAGAGCTTGGCGCGGGTGAAATCGGCCCGCCCGAGGTCGCAGTCGACGAACTGGACGCCCCTCAGATCGGCGCCGTGGAAATCGGCCTCGCGCAGCTGGCAGGACTCGAAGGCCACGCGGGTGAAGCGAGCGTCACCGAACGCGACGTAGTCGAGGTGGCAGTCGACGAAGAGCACGTCTTCGAGGCGCGCCTCCGCGAGCCGCGCCCCGGTGAGGCGACACCCCTCGAGCCGCACGCGGGTGAGCGCCGCGCCCCGCCCCTCGATCATCGACAGCGTCGAGCGCTCGCAGAGGACGTCGTTCCAGCGGAGGTTCACGAGCTTGCTGTCGTCGAGCGCCACCCCGCGGACGTGCACCTGGTCGAGCCGCAGTCCCTCCGTCTGCAGGGCGGAGAAGGCCCCCTCGATGCGAGACGCCTCGATCGTCCCGGTGAGCGCGCCGGCGTGGGGCGTCAGCTCGGTGGGCAGCTCCGGTGGGCGGATGGGCTTCGGCAGGGCCATCGCTCGGACTACCGGAGGCTGCGGCAGGCGACTACCGCGCGGCGGTGTCCGACCGCGCCGCGGTGCGCGGAGTGCTACGAGAGGGGCATGTCCGCCACCGAGCTCCAGCACGCCCTCGACACGTTGCACCGCGAGCTGTCGTCGACCGACGACGTGGACGCGGAGACGCGGGCGATGCTCGCCGAGGCCATGCGGGAGATCGCGGCCAAGCTCGAGGGCAAGGCCCCCTCGACCCCGACCGGGCTCTCGGAGAGGGTGCGGGGCGCCGTCCAGCTCTTCGAAGGGCGCCACCCCGCCCTCGTGAACGCGGTGGGCCGGGTCGCCGACGCCCTCGCCGCCGCCGGGCTCTGACGGAACGTCCTACCAGCTCATTCGTCGTCGTCGCCGCGCGAGCGACCGCCGTCGTCGTCGGCGCGGTCCGAGTCGTCCGAGGAGGAGCCTCGCGAGCGGCCGCCGTCGTCGTCGTCCGACGAGAACGACGAGGAGCCCCGCGAGCGCCCTCCGCTGTCGTCGTCGTCCGAGGAGAAGCCGTGGCCCCGCGAGCGGCCGCCGTCGTCGTCCGAGGAACCGCGCGAGCGACCGCCGTCGTCCTCGTAGGAGTTCCCGAACGTCTGGGCGTCGTGCGTGCGGTGGAAGTTGTCGGTTCCGCCCTGCCCGTACTCGTTCCGGTAGTCGCTCTGGCTCTGGCTCGGGTGCCCCTGCCCGTACTCGTTGCGGTAGTCGCTCTGGACCTGGTTCGGGTGCCCGTAGCCGCCGGGGCCGTGGTTCGGTCCGTACCCCGGATTCGGGCCGTATCCCGGCCCGTAGCCCCCGTACGAGGGGTTCCCCGCGAGGGACCCGGAGTGCGCGACGCGATCGCCGAGGAAGGCGCCGGCGACCCCGCCGAGCAACCCGACCGCGGCGGGCGCGACCATCCCCACGGTCTGGAAGATCTGCTGGTTGCGCTGCGCGCTGTCCCGCTGGGCCTTGCGCTCGATCGCTCCCGCGAACGGCTCGTTGCACTGCAGGCACGCCGGCGCCGTGTGCGGCGAGAGGTGGCTGCAGAACACGCACTGCACGACCAGCCAGGCCTTGCATTTGTGGCACTGCTGCTGCCCCCCGGCGTTCAGGGTCTTGCACTGCGGGCAGCCCACGGCGTTGGCCGCGGCCTCCGCGCTGATCGGCTTCTCGCAGAACTCGCACTCGACGAGGTTGGGTTTGGCAGGCGCCCCACACGACTGGCACACGAGGTCCATATCCGAAGCCTACTGCCCAGGGGGTCGACGGAGAACCCCCGCGGTGGCATACGGGGCGGCCCGATGTCCGAGTCCCCTGAAACGCCTGCCACGCTCCGCGTCCCCGCCTCGCTCGACGGCGCGCGCCTCGACAAGGCCCTCGGCATCCTGGCCGAGGTCTCCCGCGCGAAGGCCAAGGCCCTCCTCGAGAACGGGGTGCGCCTCAACGGGCGACGCGCCGTCAAGGGAGCCCTCGTCAAGGAGGGCGACACCATCGAGATCCTCGCCGCCGCGGACGAGGGCGACCTCTCGGCCCAGCCCGACCCGTCGCTGGCCCTCGACGTGCGGCTCGAGACCGACCGCATCCTCGTGGTCCACAAGCCGGCGGGCCTGCCCACCGCGCCGCTGCGGGCCGGCGAGCTCGGCACCCTCGCCAACGCGATCGTGGCTCGTTTCCCCGACGTCGCGGGGGTGGGCCCCGAGCCCCGCGAGCCCGGGCTCGTGCACCGCCTCGACACCGACACCACCGGCCTCGTCATCGTGGCCCGCAACGACGCCGCGTTCGAGGAGCTCAAGAACGCCCTCCGCGACGGCCGGGTCGACAAGCGGTACCTCGCGATCGTGGCCCCTGGCGCCGGGTCCGCGCGCGCCGCGTCGGTGGCCGCCGACGGCATCCTGCCCGACACGGGCACCATCGACATCCCGCTCGCGCCCCACCCGAAGGACAAGCGCCGCGTGTTCGCCTGCGTGCACCCGCGCGACGTCGCGCGGCTCGCCCCGCGGCCCGCGACCACCTCGTTCGAGGTGAAGCAGCGCTGGGAGAACGACGAGGGCGAGGCGCGCGCGCTGGTCGAGGCCAAGGCGGCCAAGGCGCTGCGCCACCAGGTCCGCGTGCACTTCGCGGCCCTCGGCGCCCCCCTGCTCGGCGACGGCCTCTACGGCGGTCCGTCGGCCCCCGACCTCGCCCGCCACGCCCTGCACGCGAGCCGCGTGAGCTACGGCGGTGGCAAAGCCGTGCCCGCGTTCGTGGTCGAAGCCGAGTTGCCCGAAGATCTCGCCGCCTGCGTGCCTGCCGAGGAGCCGTCATGACCGACGATGCCGACGCCACCCTGGAAATCTCCCCCGCTGTCCTCCACGCCTCGGCCGAAGAGGCCATCATCGCCGCCCGCCGCGACCGCTCGCGTTCGGTGCGAGAGCGCGGACAGAACCCGTTCGCGAACGACGTCGGCGAGGTCTCGTCGGTCGGCGAGCTCCGCGCGCTGTTCGCGTCGGCCGCGCTGCCCGACGGCAAGTACGACGCCGCCAAGGTGACCGCCCTCGCCGGCGAGCGTCGCGAGCGCGTCGCGGGGCGCGTCGTCGCCGCGCGGTCGTTCGGCAAGGCCGCGTTCCTCCGCGTGCGCGACCGCTCCGGCGAGCTCCAGCTGTTCTGCCGCAAGGACGCGCTGGGCGAGGATTTCGCCCGTCTCCACGCGGCCGGCGGCGAGATCGAGGTCGGCGACTTCGTCGTGGCCGAGGGTGGCTGCATGGTCACCAAGACCGGCGAGCTGTCCCTCGAGGCGCGCGCGATCCGCCTGCTCACCAAGGCCCATCGCCCGCTGCCCGAGAAGTGGCACGGACTCTCCGACGTCGAGCTGCGCTACCGCCAGCGCTACGTCGACCTCGTCGCCAACCCCGGCGTGGCCGACGTGTTCCGCGCCCGCGCCCACATCGTGCGCGCCGTCCGTCGCTTCCTCGATCAGCGCGATTTCCTCGAGGTCGAGACCCCGACCCTCACCTCGCTGATCGGCGGCGCCACCGCGCGCCCGTTCCACACCCACCACAACACGCTCGACATGGATCTGTTCCTGCGCATCGCGCCGGAGCTGTTCCTCAAGCGCTGCGTCGTCGGCGGCCTCGAGCGCGTCTACGAGATCGGCCGCTGCTACCGCAACGAGGGCATCAGCACCCGGCACAACCCGGAGTTCACGATGCTCGAGTTCTACATGGCCTACGCCGACTACGAGCGGCTCATGACCATGACCGAGGAGCTCCTGCGCGCGGCCGACGCGGCCCTCGCCGAGGCCCTGCCCGAGGCGCACGCGGCGTGGGCCAAGGACCGCCCGTTCGCCCTCGACCAGCCGTTCGTGCGCGTGACCATGGCCGACGCGGCCGCCGCGGCGCTCAAGGCGACGCGCATCCCCGAGCTCATGATCGCGCTCGACGGCGGGCTCGACACGGCGATGGATTTCCTGGCCCAGACCCTGAAGGACTCGCCCGAGCGCATCAAGGAGTGGTCGCAGACCAGCGCCCGCGCCATCGACTGGGGCAACCTCCGCAAGGGCCTCGCCAAGTGCGAGAACCGCGGCGAGCGGCTGTTCGCGGTCTACGAGTACTTCGCCGAACCGTTCCTGGTCGGTGACTACCGCACGGCCGACGGCGAGCGCTCGCGGCCGGTGTTCGTGATCGACCACCCCTTCGAGACCTCACCGCTCGCGCGCCGCAAGGACAGCGACCCGAGCGTCACCGACCGCTTCGAGCTGTTCATCGAGGGCCGCGAGCTCTGCAACGCGTTCAGCGAGCTCAACGACCCGGACGACCAGGCCGCCCGCTTCCAGGAGCAGGTCGAGAAGAAGGCCCGCGGCGCGGAGGAGACGATGGACTTCGACGCGGACTACGTGCGCGCCCTCGAGCACGGCATGCCGCCCGCGGCCGGCTTCGGCATGGGCATCGATCGCCTGGTGATGATGCTCTGTCACCAGCCGTCGATCCGCGACGTCATCCTGTTCCCGCTCCTGCGCCCGGAGGCGTGAGCCGCGGCACGAGCCGGCCGAACGGCCGATTGCTCGCGCTTTCAGTCGAACGTCGCGGTGTACTCGATGTAGGTCTTCGCCGAGCTCGCCTTCGCGCCCCCCATGCGCAGCGTCGTCGTCTGGTGGACCTCGAGGGGCTGGCCGTCCGAGACCCGGACGACCAACCGTGACCCCGCGGGTGACTCGAAGGTGATCGCGTCGACGCCCGAGTCCACCGGCGCCTGCTCCAGGCGGAAGTAGGCCTCGCTCCCGTTGGCCTGCAGGTGATCGAGCGACACCTTGATCCCGATCGAATCGGAGAGCGCGCTCGACAGCTCTGGGACCTGGCCCCCGATCGTCAAGGGCCTGTCCGGCAGGGCGTCGCACAAGTGATCGAACGACGGGACGAAGTAGGCCAGAGCGTTCGCCTGCGGCGCCGACATCGCGGGCTTCACGTCGACCCCGCCGTCGGTGATGGTCACCACGTACGGCTTCTCGAGGTCGGGGGGGGCGAACAGCCCGGGGAAGCCGCTCTCGTGAACGACGGCTTCGTGGAACACGTATTCGATGCGTCCGCCCTCTGGATCGAGGAACCGATCGGTCCGACGACCGACGTAGCTCTGGACCACGATCCGGTCGCCCCCCGTCATCGTCATCTCGACCGAGGTCCGGACCCGGCGCACGGTCCCCTTCGGCAGCGGCCGACACTGGATGCGGACGCTGGCGTCGGCGTCGGCGACCGCGACGACCTCCTGGCTGGGGAGGGACTTCACGGGCTCGTAGGTCTGGTGCACCCGATGCCGGAGGTACTGACGTACCCCGAGGCCAGCCCCGATCAGCAGCAGCAGGACCGCGAGGCGCGCCTTGCCCTTCTCGCCGTCGCTCGCCATCGGCGAAGAGTACTCGAACTGCGGGCTGCAGTAGGCTCTCCGGGTGCTCGACCCCGTCGCCCTCCGCCGCGCCGTCGATCTGCAGACCCGGAGCTACGAGCTCCTGCGGTGGATGGTGGGCGCGATCGACCGCGGGTTCATCGCCTTCGACACCGCCCACACCTACGCCACCTTCCCCGAGGCGGCGTTCGCATGGCTCGACGAGCACCACGCCGACCTCCCGCTCGTCGCGCGACCGGCGCGCGAGGATCTGCTCGATTTCGCCCGCTTCTTCGGCACCTACCTCGAGACCTCGTTCGAGCTCGTGCGCGACCCGGGCCAGGTCCTGTTCTCCCCGGAGGCGCACTGCTTCTGCCCGATGTGCAGCTGGCTCGTGGACGCGCCCCGCCTCCGCACCAAGAAGGTCGGGCCCGCGGACAAGCAGCGCGCGGACCGCCTCGAGCTCGGCGCGCTGCGCGCCCTCGCCGCCGAGCTCGGCGTGCCCGAGTCCGACGACGACTTCACCGCGCTGAAGCAAGACCCCGTGCTGCGCGAGCCGATCGCGCGGCTCGCCTACGCCCGCGATCTGCTCGCGCGCGTGCGCGGCGCGACCGAGGGCCCCGCGACCCTGGCCCTGTTCCGCCGCTTCGCGTGGACGCGCGAGGGGTCGCCCCGGAAGGACTTCGTGCTGCGCGCCGACGACCTCCTCGACGCTGAGGCGCTGCTACGCGCCCGGCTCGCCGCCTGACCCGGGCTCGTCGGGGGGCACGGGCTTCTTTCGCGTCTTCCACCAGTAGGCGGCGGTTCCTCCCGCGACCGCGACCGCCGCGGAGCCGAGGGCGATCCGGGGCCATCGGGAGGGTGCGGGCGGCGTGCGGGCCGACGACGACGGCGACGACGACGACGGAGCGACCGCCGGGGCCACCGACGACGACGCGCTCGGCGGGACCACGACCGACGAAGACGCGACCACGCTCGGCGCCGCCTTCGCCTCGGGCCGCGCGAGCCGCTCCTCCATCGACAGCAGCATCTCCACGCCCCCCACCCCCGCCGCGAAGCTCGGCGCGTGCGGCCCCGCGTACGCCGCGTGGTCCACGGCGATGCCGTCCTTGCCGAGCGCCTCGACGAACGCGACCGTGGGCTTGTGCAGCCGGTCGCCGAGCGAGGTGACGAGCCGCATCGCCTGCGGCGCCGAGCGCGCCTTGAGCATCTTGGTGATCGGCTTCTCGTAGCCGTCCGTGTAGGGCTGCACCGCGACGAGCGCGCCGAACAGATCGGCGAGCTGGGGGCCGCTCCAGAGCACCCACGCCCCGCTCGCCGAGATGCCCCCGAGCCCCGTCGAGGCCCGGTCCCCGATCACCGGCAGCTCCTTGCGGGCCCACTCCACGAGCGCGCGGAGGAACGGCGTGACCATCGCGCCGTGCGGCTCGAGCTGGGTCTGGCGACGCAGCACGAACGGCGTGACGATCACCATGCCCCGCCACGGTCGGTGCGCGAGGCGCCCGCCGAGATCGAGCCGCTGCGCCTCGGTCGCGAACCCGCCGAGGTCGGCGTCGGTCAGCGTGCCCCGCCGCAGCGCGGCCTCGGTGTCGCCGAGCTTGAAGTCGCTCCACCAGCCCCAGCAGCCGTGGTCGCGCTTCTGCATCGTGTGCTCGCCGCCGGGCAGGAGGACCAGCAGCGGGAAGCGCTCGCCCTTGGCGCGGGCCCTCGGCAGCGCCACGACCGCGGGGCTCGACCGGCCGTACATCTTGCCCCCCTCGAGGGTCACCGTCGACAGCTCGAGCGCTGGCGGGGCCGGGACCGGGTGAGCGTCCTTGACCGCCGGCTCCTTCGCCGCGCGCGCGAGGCCGGGCGCGAAGGCGGCCACGGTGGCGAGGAAGGCCCGACGCTGCACGGCCCCACTCTAGCGAACGTCGGCCCGCACGACGTCGGGAATGGATGCGCCCCTGCGCACGCTGGGCTACAGCGCGGCGCCCCCGATGAAGCTGACCCTCCTCAACCTGTTCCGCGGCATCCCGAATCCGCTGCTCGTCGCGGTGGGTCTCGGTCTCCTCGCGCTCCTCCTCCGCGGCCGGGGCGCCACCCTGCGCCGGTGGATCTTCATCGGGCTCGGCGTGGTGTTCGCGGGCGCGTTCCTCACCCTCGTGCGCATCGCCAACGGCCTCCCCGTCACCCGCGGGTCGAAGGTCATCATGAAGCACGAGATCCTGCGGGCGAGCGCGCTCGGCACCGGGGTCGTGTTCCTCATCTTCGTGCTCGGCGCTCTCATGCCGCTCGTGCTCGACAGCTTCGAGCGCTCCGCCTTCACCCGCTGGGTCGGCGCCCGCCACGTGCGCGCCACCAAGAGCGGCTTCCTCACCGTCATCTCGGTGCTCTCGATCTGCGGCGTCGCGGTGTCGTCGTGCGCCCTCGGCTCGGTCATCTCGATCATGGGCGGCTTCGGCCAGGACCTGAAGCGGAAGATCCTCGCCAACAACGCCCACGTGGTCGTCGACGCGCAGACCCCGCAGGGCTTCATCGAGTGGGAGCCGGTCCTGCAGCGCGTGCGCGCCACGCCCGGCGTCGTCGCCGCGACGCCCATGGTCACGGGTGAGGTCATGGCCTCGGTCGGCAGCAACATGAGCGGCGTGCTCCTGCGCGGCATCGATCTCGACACCGTCGGCCAGGTGATCGACCTGCCCAAGAACGTCGAGCTCGGCAAGCTCGAGTGGCTCTCCGACCCGGAGTGGGTCGCCGCCCTGCCCTGGAGCGAGCGCCGCGGCGTCGAGGCCGACGAGGAGCTGTTCCGGCCCATCGCCTCCGACGCGGCCCCCCCGCCGCTGCCCGTCGACAAGAACGAGGACCCGATCATCGCCAAGATCGCGCGGCCCCAGCCGCCGCCCGATCGCCCGGTCTACCCCTGCATCGTCATCGGCCGCGAGCTCGCCAAGACACTGCACCTCCGGGTCGGGAGCGAGGTGTCGCTGGTCTCCCGCATGGGCGAGCTCACCCCCGCCGGCATCGTCCCCCGCGAGCGCAAGTTCCGCGTGGCCGGGATCTTCTTCTCGGGCATGTACGAGTACGACGCCACCCACGGCTACGTCACCATGGAGGTCGCGCGCGACTTCCTCGACCAGAAGGACCGGCTCGGCGCCATCCAGGTCAAGGTGCTCGACGCCGAGGCCGCCGACGGCGTGCGGCCGGCCATCGAGGCCGCGGTCGCGCGCCCCGAGCTGCGGGTGCGCGACTGGCGCGAGATCAACAAGGGCCTGTTCTCGGCGCTGAAGCTCGAGCGCATCGCCACGTTCATCGTGCTGTCGCTCTCGATCATCGTCGCGAGCTTCTGCATCCTGTGCACCCTGCTGCTGATGGTGACCGAGAAGGGCAAGGAGATCGCCATCCTCAAGGCGCTCGGCGCCTCCGACGGCGCCATCCTCCGCGTGTTCATGCTCGAGGGCATGATCATCGGCGGCATCGGCACGGTGTTCGGGGTCGCGGTCGGCTACGCCACCTGCTTCGGGCTCTCGTGGTTCGGCGTGCGCATCGACCCCGACGTCTACTACATCGATCGCCTGCCCATCGCGGTGAACGGCTGGGACTTCTTCGCGGTGACGGTGGCCGCCCTCTGCATCTGCGCGCTGAGCACGCTGTATCCCGCGCGCGCCGCGAGCAAGCTCCTGCCCGTCGACGGCCTCCGCTACGAGTGAGTCACTTCGGCAGGGCGATGCCCTTCCAGACCAGCTCCACCACCGCGCGCACGGTGGCGAGCGAGGCGGGCGCGTGGCGGAACAGCGCCCGGTAGTAGAGCGGGCCAGCGAGCAGATCCAGGACCACCTCCACGTCCAGGTGTGGATCGAGCACACCGCTCTCCATCCCGTGGCGCAACACCTCGGCCATCGAGGCGCGACGGGGGCGCAAGATGCGGTCGACGAACTGTTGGGCGAGCTCATCGTCCTGCGCCAGTTCGGCGACGAAGGCTGGTAGCGCGCGTCCGAGTGCCCCCTCGAACGCGCGACCGAGCGTGCTCACCCCCTGCAACAGCGCTCGCTTGGTGTCGGCGCTCGCTACCCCGGGCCGCGCGCCCCCGAGGCTCCGTTCGACGGCGTCGAGGAGCAGGTGCGCCTTCGACGGCCAGCGCCGGTACACCGTTGGCCGCGAGACGCCCGCCTTCGTCGCCACCCGCTCGATGGTCAGCACCGCATACCCGTCGCGCTCGAGGAGGTGGAGCGCGGCGTCGAGAACCCGCGCGTCGATGTCCGGGTCACGCGGCCGCCCAGGGCCCCGTGGTTCGTCGATGACCGTGGTGCGTCGTGCCACGTCGGCAGCGTAGCAGCGGTGCCTCGCGCGGACTTGACATTTTCGAGACAGACAATAACGTTACCACGTGTAACGTATACCGTGGAGGTCCCAATGTCTCTCTCGCTCTTCCGGAGCACGGCGGCCCGAGCGCTCGCTTCCGTGCTCGTTCCCGCAGCCGTCCTCGGCGGCTGTGTTCCCGCGCAGGGCCCCGGCATCACGCAGGTCCGCGTCGCACGCCCGACGCCAAAGCTGGAGCCGATCCTCCGGTTCTACCGTGACGGCCTCGGGCTCCCGGTCGTCGGCGGCTTCGAAGGCCACGCCGGCTACGACGGCGTCATGTTCGGCCTGCCGGGCGTCGACCGACACCTCGAGTTCACCACAGGTCCAGCCATTCCGTCGGCGACGCCCGGCCCGGAGAATCTGCTCGTCTTCTACTACCCCGACACCGCCCGCCGCGACGCAGCGGTCGCGCGGCTCGCGGCCCTCGGTTACCACGCCGTAGCCCCCGAGAACCCGTACTGGATCGCTAGGGCCGTGACCGTTCCCGATCCAGACGGCTGGCGCGTCGTGCTGTTCGCCGGGACCTTCGTCGAGACCCCAGTGAGCGCGCGATGGAACAAGCGCTGACCCAGGGCGTGGGCGACTCGGCGCTCCTCCGTGGCTGGCGCGCAGTCGCGAACGTGGTCGCGCGCTGGTCGGGTCCACCCCGCGTCGGCCCATACGAGCTCGAGCGGGAGCTCGGCCGCGGCGGCATGGCGACCGTCTACCAAACGCGTCATCGCGGGAACCCCGCCGCTCTCAAGGTCCTGGCCGCCGACGCGGACGCGATCGCCCAGGCCCGCTTCGAGCGCGAGCATCGCCTGACGGCGCGCCTCGGGCAC
Source organism: uncultured Polyangiales bacterium (assembly GCA_964624885.1). GTDB lineage: Bacteria > Myxococcota_A > Polyangia > Polyangiales > JADJMO01 > JADJMO01. The sequence continues at coordinate 10,850 of CAZUZY010000038.1, forward strand.
CCGCACACGGTCGCCATCCTCGACGCCGGTCGCACTCCCACCGGCGAGCACTACTACGCGATGGAACTGGTGGAAGGCATCGACCTCGAGGCCCACGTCGCCGCCACCGGTCCGATGCCGGCAGCCCGCGCGACGGCGGCGCTCGCAAGCGTCGCGAGCGCCCTCCTGCGGGCGCACTCCCTCAGCATCCTGCACCGTGACGTCAAACCCGCGAACATCATGCTGGCCGAAGTCGAGGGTCGGGATCGCGTGAAGCTGGTGGACTTCGGCCTCGCCAAGGACATGACGGACCACGCCCTCACCCGCACCGGCACGCTCGCCGGCACCCCCCTCTACATGGCGCCCGAGGCCATCGCCGACCCGGCGACGATCGACGCCGCGTCCGACGTCTATGCCGTTGGCGCTGTAGCCTACCTCCTGCTCACCGGCGCACCGGTCTTCTCGGCCCCATCGCTGGTGGCCCTCTACGCCCAGCACCTCTACGGCGCACCGGTCGCGCCATCAGCACGCTCCCCGCAACCGATCCCGAGCGAGCTCGAGGCCCTCATACTCGCCTGCCTGGCCAAAGAGCGTTCGTCGCGCCCGTCGACGGGCGAACTGCACCGCCGGCTCACGGAGCTCTCGCTGGCCACTCCGTGGCCGGGGTCGTAGCTGGGCGAGCTGGTGGCGCTACCCCGAGCAGGGCGGCGTGATGCACGCCCAGCGGCCGTCGTCCGCGCAGAAGCACTGCGTGGTGCACATGGTCCCCGGCACCGAGATGTACCGGCACGAGCTCCCCGGCAGCGGCTTGCAGGCCGCGCCGCTCGTCGGCTTGGCGCCCGGACACCCGGCGCTGCACGGGCTCTCCTTCATGTTCCAGCTCTTGCCGTCGCAGAACCCGTAGACCACCTCGCCGCACCCGTTGTCCCAGGCGCAGCTGAGCGAGCCGGTGCACGCGCTGAACGCGGCGGGCTTCGTCTTCGGGCAGACCGGCGGCGGCGGCGGGCACCCGCCCGTCACCACGCGCCAGTAGCTCGACGAGGCGTCGCAGAACACCGTGTCCGTCCCGCCGCACGAGTTCACGTAGGGGCAGGCGATCGGTCCCTTGCAGGAGGTCTTCTCGACCGGCCGCACGGCCGGGCAGGTCGGCCCGGTGCACGGGTCGGACTTCACGTTCCACCGCGCGCCGTCGCAGCTCGCGAAGGTCTTGCCGCCGCAGCCGTTGGAGTACGCGCAGGAGAGGAAGCCGGCGCACGCGGCCCCGTTGGGCGGCGCGAGGGTCGGACACGTGAGCGGGGGCGTGGTGTCGATCGCGGTGTCGAACCCGCTGTCGATGCAGGCCATGCCCGTGCAAGCCCACTCGCCGGAGGCGAAGCAGGAGCACGTGTTGCAGTCGAGCTTGCAGCTGGTCCCCGGCGTGCACGGACCGCTGCCACAGAGGCCCGGCCCCGTGTCGAAGCCCGTGTCGAACCCGCCGTCGAACGTGGAGTCCACGATCGCCCCGTCGAACCCGCCGTCGACGCAGCGGTCCTCGGGGCAGCCGTCGTCGGGGTCGAGGCGTCCGCCACAACCGACAGTGAGGAAGCCGAGAGCGAGGAAAGAAAGGAGGGGGGAGCGCACAGTGAAGTGATCATGCCCCATCGCGCGCCGGGCCGCCAATTCCCCTCCTTTCGGCGCCCGCGGTCACTCCTTGATCAGGAGCACGTGAATCGCCTTCACCACCACCTTCACTCGGTCGCCCACCTCGAGGCCGAGCTCCTCGAGCGACTCGGTGGTGAGCACCGACGACAGCGCGGCGGGCCCCTCCAGCGAGAGGCTCACCTGCGACATGACGTCGCCCTTCTTGAGCTTGGTCACCTGGGCTTCGATCTGGTTGCGCGCGCCGTATTTCATGGGAGCCGGTGTATCAGATCGGCTCCGCCGGTGGGGTTCAGAGGTGGCGCACCTCCGCAGGCTTCGACCACCAGTTGTCCGCGAGCCCGTCGTAGTAGGTCACCTCGGCCTCCAGCAGCTCGGTCGGCGGGAGGTCGTCGAGGCTCGCCACGCTGACCGAGACATACGGCGTGGGGTTCCAGTCGAAGACCGGCACGTGGCGGAACGTCCCGACGCCACAGGTGGCGCAGAACCGCCCGCTGGGATCGAAGGCGTCCTCGCCCGTCAGCACCTTGAACTCGGCCGGCTCCACCTTCACCGTCCACCACCGCCGCTTCCAGCAGCTCGTGCAGTTGCACTTGTGGGTGCCCTTCGAGAAATCGATGTCCGCCTCGAACGTGATCCGCTTGCAGGCACAGCTGCCCCGATAGTGCTTCTTGCTCATGATCCGGCTCCTCCATCCGCTCGATCGCGGTCCAGCCACCCTAGGGCCCATTGCGGACAGTTTCTGTCCTCGATAGCGTGGGGCCGTGCTCGCCACCTCCACCCGCGTGCTGCGGCTGCTCTCGCTCCTGCAGACGCGCCGGGAGTGGTCCGGGCGAGAGCTCGGCGAACGCCTCGAGGTCGGCGTGCGCACGCTGCGGCGCGACGTCGACCGGCTGCGCGCCCTCGGCTACGCGATCGACGCCTCGTCGGGGGTCGGCGGCGGCTACCGCCTCGGCCAGGGTACGACCACGCCCCCGCTGCTCCTCGACGACGACGAGGCCGTCGCGGTCGCCGTGGCCCTCGCCGCGAACGGCGGCGCGTCCGAGCGGCCCGACGTCGCCCTCGGTGTGCTCGCCAAGCTCCACCAGGTGCTGCCACCCCGCGTGCGGCGCAAGCTCGGGGCCATCGAGGCCGCCACGCTCGCCCTGCCCGACTCGCGACCCCGCGTCGACTTCCGGGTCCTCGCCGCCCTCGCCGGGGCCTGCCGCGACACCCTCGAGGTGCGGTTCGGATACCGCGATCACCAGGGGGTCGAGACACGGCGCACGGTGGAGCCGCTCCGCCTCGTCCACGCCCACCTCCGCTGGTACCTGGTCGCCCGGGACGTCGATCGCGACGATTTCCGCACCTTCCGCCTCGATCGCGTCGCGTCGCGGGACCTCGTCGTGGAGGAGCGCCGCTTCGTGCCGCGCGAGCCCGCCGAGGGCATCGCCGCCTACGTCAAGCGCTCGCTGGTCTCGGCGCCCTACCGCTTCCGCGCGCGGCTCCTGCTCGCCGGGTCGCTCGCGGAGCTCACCGCGAAGCTGCCGTCGTGGCTCGGCACCCTCGAGGCCCGATCGCCGAAGCGCACCATCTTGTCCGTCGGCGCGGAGACGGAGTCCGCCCTCGTGGCCCTCGTGCTCCACGTGGGGTTGCCGTTCCAGTTGCTCGAGCCGGCGTCCCTGGCGCCGGCCTTCGAGGCCGCCGCCGAACGGCTGATCGAGGGCGCGAGGGCCCTGCGCAGACGTTCGGCGTAGCCTACGCGCGCTTCACCGGCGCCGCCGCCGCGAGAGCCCCGCGAGGGCGAGCAGCGTCAGCGCCGCCGCCGCGCTGGACGAGCGCCCGACCGAGGTGCCGAGGGCGCACCCACCCGAGTCTTCCACGGGCGGCGCCACGGACACGCACTTGCCGCTCTCGCAGGCCGCCCCGGGCAGGCAGTCGTCGCTCGTGCCGCAGCTGTCCTTGCACGTGCCGGCCGTGCCGCAGCGGTACGGCGCGCAGGGTACGGTCACGCCGTCGGTCGAGGTGGAGGTGGTGAAGTCGTCGCTGCAGCGCGCGCCCTCCGAGCACTTGCCACCGACGCAGAAGAACCCGGTGTTGCAGTGCGCGTTGGTGGAGCAGCTCGTGCGGCACCCGAGCGGCGCCGGGTCGCACGTGTAGCGCCCGCAGTCCGCCTTGGGCGGGGTCACGCAGGTGCCCGCGCCGTCGCACGACGAGACCGGCACCAGCGAGCCGCCGTCGCACGCGGCGGGCTTGCAGGTCACCGTGCCGCCGTTCTTGAACGCCACGCACTTGGTGGGATCCTTCACGCCGTCGCACTCGAGCGCCTTGCAGACGTCTCCCGCGCCGTCGTCGCACTTGGCCCGGGTGCCACGCGGCTCGCCGCGCACCGGCGAGCACTTGCCCTCGGAGCCGCCGACGTTGCAGGCCTCGCACTGGCCGTTGCACGCGCGATCGCAGCACACGCCGTCGGCGCACACGCCGGTCGAGCACTCGGCGTCGGTGGTGCAGTCGGCACCCGCGAGCTTCGAGCACTTGCCCTTCTCGGGGCCCGCGGAGCAGGACGACTTGGCGGGGCAGCTCGCGGTGCCGCAGCACACGCCGTCGACGCAGGAGAGCCCCGCGCCGCAGGAAGCGCCGGCCTTGCACGGCTCCCCGAGGCCGTCGCGCGGGAGGCACTTGTCGCCGCCGCAGTACGAGCCCGGGTCGCAGTCCACATCGGTCACGCACGAGCGCTTGCAGGCGCTCGCGCCGCAGGTGTACGCGCCGCAGCTCGCCGAGGTGGTGGTGCAGGTGCCGGCCCCGTTGCAGGTGCCCGCCTTGACCTCCACGCCGGACGCGCAGGAGTCCTTGCCGCAGGCGAGCGTGCTGCCCGGGTAGTTGCACTTGGTGCGGTCGACCCCGTTGCACACCGCCGCGCAGGTGGTGCCGACGCCGGTGCCGCCGCACGCCGCGTGGCCGGTGGCGGGCGCGCCGAGCACCGGCGCGCAGGTGCCCACCGTGCCCGGCAGGTTGCACGACTCGCACTGGCCGCCGCACGCGCTGTTGCAGCACACGCCGTCGGCGCAGAGCCCCGAGGTGCACTGGGTGCCCGCCGTGCACTTCTCGCCGTCGTTCTTGGTGCAGAAGCCCGGCCGCGCCGCCGACGCGCAGGTGCCCTTCACGCACGCCGCCGCCTCGCAGCACACGCCCTCCGTGCAGAACCCGGAGTCGCACGCGACGGGCACGTTGGGGGGCGCGCACGACGCCCCGAGGGTGAGCCCCACGTACCGCATCGCGGTCGTGGAAGGGCCGTACGATCCCGGGGGCGAGGTCTGCCCGCCCGCGACCAGCACGCTGCCGTCCCCGAGCACGCCGCTCACCGCGCCGCGGCGCCCCGCGCCGATGTTCTCGGCGGGCCAGAACCCCTCGGTGACGGGGTCGTAGATCTCGGCGTCGTGGAAGGCGATGGTGGCGCCGGGGATCTCGCCGCCGCTGATGAGGAGCTTGCCGCTCTTGAGCGTGTCGATCGTGGCGAAGTTGCGCACCCGCAGCATCTCGCCCTTGGTGAGCGTCCAGGCGTTCGTGCTCGGCGTGTAGAGGTAGCCGGTCTTCGGCGGGGTCGAACCCCCCTCCCACGACCCGATCGCGAGGACCCTGCCGTCGGCGAGACGCTCCAGGGTAGGACCGTTGCCGGAGGTGCGCGCCGGCCCGCCGACCGTGCTGCTCCACACCCCAGCGCTCCAGATCAGCGGCGCCTGGTAGGTGGGGCCGCCGATGGCGAGCACGCGCCCGTCGGCGAGCAGCACCGCCGTCGGCGAGGAGAACGAGGTCGACGTGGTGGAGGTGGTCCAGGCGCCGGTGGCCGGGTTGTAGATCTCGGTGTTGGTGCCGACGCCGGGCACCTTGAGGATCCGGTTGTCGGGCAGGCGCACCAGCGCACAACCCTGACACGCGACGACCTGGTTGCCCGAGAGCGTCCACGAGGTGCCGCTGGTCCACCGCGCTGTCCGCGCATCGGTGCCACCGGCCACCACGAGCACGCTGTTGTCCGCGAGCCGGATGCCCCGCATGCCGGCCCAGCTGAGGTCGCTCGGGTAGCCCGCGCTGGTCCAGGTGTTGGTGGTCGCGCTGTAGATCTCGGCGAAGGGGCCGCCCACGCCGCCACCCACCATCATGCGACCGTCGGCGAGCACCACGCCGAAGTGGTTGTCGCGCACCGAGCTCATGTTCGGCGTGGCGCTCCAGAGCGGGTCGACGACGACCGGATAGGCGAGCCCCTCCTTGGCGAGACGCAGCGTCGCGACGTCACCCTCGACGGTGAGCCCGAGCGCTCTCTTGTGGCCGTTGGCGTCGACCGCGACCACGGGCGCGGTGCCGAGCTCGACCCGGCCCGCGTCGTTCACGAGCTCGAGGCGACCCTCGCGGGCGCGGAGGGTGAGCCCCTCGCCGCGCGCCCGCACGCGGAACGTGGTGGGTGCCTTCTCGTCGCGCAGCACCCGCAGATCCTCGAAGCCGTCGGGGAGCGCCAGGAGGACCAGATCGGTGCGGGGCGCGACGTCCCCGTAGCTGATGGCGTCGTCCTCGAGGGTGCCGGACTTGCCGGCGAGGTCGGGGGACGAGAGCTCCACGGTCCGCGCCCCGACGGAGACCTTCACGAGGCCGTCGGCCCGCAGCGGCAACGTGGCCCGGGCCGCGCCGAGCGCGGTCTCGCCGCGGAGAGAGAAGCCCACCGGCAACCGCTGGAGGGGTGCGGGACGGGCCGCGTGGGGCCGCGCGAGCACGAGCGCGCTCGGCCCTGGGTCGAGCGCTGCGCCTCCCTCGCCGGTCCCCCCCGACGAACAGGCGACCAGCACGAACCCGAGGCCCATGAAGCCCAAGAGAGAACGTCGCATCGTGACCTCCGCGGACGACAGGGTACGCGATGCGCGCGAAACGGCCACCGCTCTCGCGCACCCGACGGTCAGCCCAGCCGTTACTTTGTCCCGAACATCCGGTCGCCGGCGTCCCCGAGCCCGGGCACGATGTAGCCGTGGTCGTTCAGGTGGCTGTCGACCGAGGCGGTCACGATCGGGACGTCCGGGTGGGCCGCGTGGAACGTCTTGATGCCCTCGGGGCACGCGACGAGGCACACCAGCTTGAGCGAGCCCGGCTTGTTGCGCTTGAGGCGCTCCACGGCCGCGACGGCGCTGTTGCCGGTGGCGAGCATCGGGTCGCACACGATGACGTCCCGCTCCTCGAGGGTGGGCGGCACCTTGCAGTAGTACTCGACCGGCTCGAGGGTCTTCGGGTCGCGGTAGATGCCGATGTGCCCGACGCGCGCCGACGGGATCAGCTCCAGCATGCCGTCGAGGATGCCGAGCCCTGCGCGGAGGATGGCGACCAGCACCACCTTCTTGCCCTCGAGCTGCGGCGCCTTCATGGCGACGAGCGGGGTCTCGATGTCCACCTCGCCGAGCTTCATGTCGCGGGTGGCCTCGTAGGCCAGCAGCATCGAGATCTCACCGAGCAGCGTGCGGAACGAGGCCGTGCTCGTGTCCTTCTTCCGCATCAGGGTGAGCTTGTGCTTGACGAGCGGGTGATCGACGACGGTGAGGTTCGGGGTGGTCATCGCGGCCGAGTGCTACCCCAAAACGCCGAGCGCGGCGATCCGTGAGGATCACCGCGCCGGGGCACGAGAGAAGGAGTCTCAGCCGCCCATGATGCACATCATGCCCATCTTGGCGCAGATGCTCATCACCGGGTTGCAGCAGTACTGGCCGGCGCCGCAGACGTTCTTGCCGCAGGGGATGCCGACCTGCTTGTGGAAGTGCTCGACCGAGCCGGTGTCCGACTTGGTGAGGGTGATCTTGGTGACCTTGTCCTTGGTCGCGAGCTTGTAGTCGCCGAGGATCTTCGAGAACGCGAGCGACGGCTTGTCGTACGACGCGAGGGTCAGCTTGGTGCCGACGACCTTGTAGACGCCCGAGACGGTGGTGCTCGCCATGTCGCAGGGCGTGGTGATGCAGCGGACGCCGGTGTCGATGGTGGCGTCGAAGCGGTAGCCCTTGAGGAAGCCGCCGAGGGTCTCGGCCTTGTCCTTGGTGAGCGTCAGCGAGTAGATGATGCCGTCCTCACCGACCCACGTGCCCTCGAGGCTGGCGTAGGTGACCGCGTCGTCGGTCGTGTCGGTGATCGCGCCTTCGTCGTCGGTCGACTCGACCGCACACCCCGAGAGCGCAAACGACGCAGCGACCATCGCACCGAGAGCAAGCTTCCACGCCTTCATGATTCGACCCCTTTTCGACCGCCTGGATGACGCGCCGGCGAAGCGACCCCGCAGCCCCTCGCCGCGAAGTGCCGCCTATATAGGTCCATGTAGGCAAACGTGCAACCCGTGTCTCCAACCGGCCAGTTTCCCGGGCAATATGGGATAGTCTCCCAGGGATGCACGTGCATCTGGTCGCGCCCTCCAACGAGGACTCCACGTACATCAAGCCCCTCTGGGCCCAGACGCTCGCGGCCCACACCCCGTCGTCGATGGACGTGACGTTCCGCGACGACGGCCTCGATCCCATCGATCTCGCGACCGCCGCCGACACCCCCGATCTGGTGGGCATCTCGGTGGGCTCGAAGACCGCGGCGCGGGCCTACGCCATCGCCGACGCGTATCGCGCCCGGGGGGTGCAGGTGGTGCTCGGCGGCGTCCACGTCACGGCGCTGCCCGAGGAGGGCCTCGCGCACGCCGACGCCATCGTGTCCGGCGAGGCCGAGGGCCTCTGGACGCAGGTCCTCGAGGACGCCGAGAAGGGACGCCTCGGCCGCACCCGCTCGCTGACCCAGCGCCGCGTCTACAAGCAAGAGGGCTGGCCCGATCTCGTGGGCCTGCCGATGCCGCGCCGCGATCTGACCCAGTCGCTCCGCTACGTGCCGTTCGACGTCGTGCAGACCACCCGCGGCTGCCCGTTCCCCTGCGAGTTCTGCTCGGTCTCCACCTACAACGGCACGACGTTCCGCTTCCGGCCGGTGCCCGACGTGCTGCGCGAGCTCGAGCGGTGCGGCCCCCGGGTGCTGTTCGGCGACGACAACGTGATGGTGCACGTGAAGTACAGCCGCGAGCTGTTCGAGGCCATGGTGCCGCTCCGCAAGCACTGGGTCGGGCAGGCCTCGCTCGCCGCGCTGCACAAGGTCGAGAACGTGGCGCTGATGGCCCGCGCGGGGTGCAAGGCGCTGTTCATCGGTTTCGAGTCGGTGGACGACGGCGCGGTGACCGGCGCCGGCAAGCGGCAGAACAAGCCGCGCAAGTACCACGACATCGTACGCATGCTCGCCGACCACGGCATCGCGGTGTGGGGCAGCTTCATCTTCGGCCTCGACGACGACCGCGGCGACTCGTTCCGCCGCACGGTGGAGTTCTGCGTCGAGAGCAAGCTCACCATGGCGCTGTTCGCCCTCCTCACCCCCTACCCCGGCACCCGCCTCTACCAGCGCCTGGTCGAGGAGCGGCGGCTCACCAAGGACCGGTGGTGGCTGTCGACCGACCACGACACCGACGCGCCGTTCTTCACCCCGAAGCACCTGACCCGCGGCGAGCTCCGCGCGGGGTGGGTCCGCGCCTGGCGCGAGATGTACGCCTACCCCGCCATCGCCAAGCGCTACGACTTCGGCCTCGAGCACTCGTGGATCCAGAACGTGGCGTACTGGCCCATCAACCTCCTGATGCACGAGCTCGCCGAGCGGAAGATCGCCGGCGGCCAGCGCGACTTCCGCAAGCACCGCCTGCTCGACGTGCCGTTCGGGCTCTGACCGCGGTCGGACGCACACCGCTCTGGGAAGCATCGGCCCCCCGTGGTAGTTGCGCGCCCGTGCCGCTCGTCGAAGTCCAAGATCTCAAGAAGACCTTCCAACACATGGGCAAGGATCTCGAGGTCCTGCGGGGCATCGATCTCACCCTCGACGAGGGCGAGGTCGTGGCCATCGTCGGCCCGAGCGGCGCCGGGAAGAGCACCTTCCTGCACATCCTCGGCACCCTCGATCTGCCGAGCAGCGGGCGGGTCTCCATCGGCGGGACCGACATCACCAAGCTGGGGAGCTCCGCCCTCGCCGACCTGCGCAACGAGCGCATCGGCTTCGTGTTCCAGTTCCACCACCTGCTCCCCGAGTTCGACGCCCTCGAGAACGTGATCATGCCCGGCATGATCGGCGGCCTCCCCCGCAAGGATCTCGAGGTCCGCGGCCGCAAGCTCCTCGAGGAGGTGGGCCTCTCGCAGCGCGCCACCCACCGCCCCGGCGAGCTCTCCGGCGGCGAGCAGCAGCGCGTGGCCCTCGCCCGCGCCCTCCTCCGCGAGCCCAAGCTGGTCCTCGCCGACGAGCCCACCGGCAACCTCGACTCGGGCACGAGCCGCTCGATCCACGAGCTGTTCTTCGAGATCAACCAGCGCCACGGCACGACCATCGTGATCGTCACCCACAACGGCGAGCTCGCGGCGTCGATGCCCCGCATCATCACCCTCAAGGACGGCCTCCTTCACTCCGACGAGCGCCGGCCCCAGAACAAGGGCAAGAAGCCCGAAATCGCCGTGGGTCCGAGCGAAGCCAAGGGCCTGGCCTGAGCATCCGCACAGTTCCCGTTGCCCGTCGGGTGGGACCGTGATACCCGCCGCGCGCTCGGGAAGAGACACCGACCGTTCCCCTGAACCGATAGAGAAGGCGCACAGATGGCGACCACCCAGTTCGTAGGCAAGATTCGTCAGGTCATCGGCCCCGTCGTGGACGTCGAGTTCCCGAGCGGCCAGCTGCCCGCCATCTACAACGCCCTCAAGGTCACGAACCCGTCGATCAGCAAGGCGGACGACAACCTCGTGCTCGAGGTCGCCCAGCACCTCGGCGAGTCGATGGTCCGCGCGATCGCGATGGATTCGACCGACGGCCTCGTCCGCGGCATGGACGCGCGCGACACCGGCAAGCCGATCGCGATGCCGGTCGGCCCGTCGGTCCTCGGCCGCATCCTCAACGTCGTCGGCGCCCCCGTCGACGGCGGCGAGACCCCGAAGGCCACCCGCTTCGACCCGATCCACCGCGAGCCCCCGCCCTACGTCGACCAGTCGACCAAGGTCGAGGTCTTCGAGACCGGCATCAAGGTCATCGACCTCCTCGCCCCCTACCGCAAGGGTGGCAAGATCGGCCTGTTCGGCGGCGCCGGCGTCGGCAAGACCGTCCTCATCCAGGAGCTGATCAACAACGTCGCCAAGGCCCACGGCGGTGTGTCGTGCTTCGCCGGCGTCGGCGAGCGCACCCGCGAGGGCAACGACCTGTTCCTCGAGATGACCGAGTCCAAGCTCGAGACCGGCGAGCCGGTCATCAGCAAGACCGCCCTCATCTTCGGCCAGATGAACGAGCCCCCGGGGGCCCGCGCCCGCGTCGCCCTCTCGGCCCTCACCTGCGCCGAGTACTTCCGCGACCAGGAGGGCCAGGACGTCCTCCTCTTCATCGACAACATCTTCCGGTTCACCCAGGCCGGCTCCGAGGTGTCCGCGCTCCTCGGCCGCATCCCGAGCGCCGTCGGTTACCAGCCGACCCTGGCCACCGAGATGGGCACCCTCCAGGAGCGCATCACCTCGACCAACAAGGGGTCGATCACCTCCGTGCAGGCCGTGTACGTGCCCGCCGACGACCTCACCGACCCGGCCCCCGCCACCACGTTCGCCCACCTCGACGCCACCACCGTGCTCTCGCGCTCGATCGCGGAGCTCGGCATCTACCCGGCCGTCGACCCGCTCGACTCCACGAGCACCCTGCTCGACCCGCAGGTCATCGGCGACCGTCACTACAAGGTCGCGCGCGACGTGCAGCGCACCCTGCAGAAGTACAAGGATCTGCAGGACATCATCGCCATCCTCGGCATGGACGAGCTCAGCGAGGACGACAAGCTCCTCGTGGCCCGCGCGCGCAAGATCCAGAAGTTCCTCTCGCAGCCGTTCTTCGTCGCGGCGCAGTTCACCGGCCTCCAGGGCAAGTACGTCCCCCTCAAGGAGACCATCGAGTCCTTCGAGGAGATCCTCACCGGCAAGTACGACGACCTCCCCGAGCAGGCGTTCTACCTCGTCGGGAACATCGAGATGGTCAAGGAGAAGGCCGCGAAGATGGCGGGGAACTGAGATGGCCGACACGACCGCCATCCACCTCGAGGTGGTCACCCGCCACGGCATCGCGCTCCGCGAAGAGGTCGAGGAGGTCCAGGCCCCGAGCGTCGCGGGTGAGTTCGGGGTGCTCCCGGGCCACCTGCCTCTCCTCGCGGCGCTCAAGTCGGGCGTCCTCACCTACCGCAGCAAGAGCGGTCAGAAGCGGGCCGTCATCGGCCCGGGCTTCGCCGAGGCCGGCCCCGACAAGCTCCTCGTCCTCACCGAGCACTTCGTCCCCGAGGACGACATCGATCCCGCGGCCACGCAGGAGACCCTCGACGCCGAGCGCGAGCGGCTCGCCGAGCTCGAGGAGAAGGGCATCAAGAGCGGCGCGCGCTGGGACGAGCACGCGGCGCGCATCGAGTGGTGCGAGGCCCAGCTCGCGCTGGTCGAGCTCTGGCGCCCCGGCAAGCGGGGTGGCAGCAAGGGCGGCGAGACGCACTGATCGTCTCGCACACGAGCGCGTGGCGGCGGGTCTCCGGATCCGCCGCTCGGCTTTTTGGCCTCCGCCTCGCCCGCGCACGGCCCGCGCGGCTAGCATCGGCCGCGATGACCCGCACGCTCGCGCTCGCGATCACGTCGTTCGTCTGCGCGACGGCCTGCACGCCCTCGCAGGGTCCCGTCGCGCTCCCGAAGAACCCACCGCCCGCGCTCGTGGGCGAGCCCTGGGAGGCCAAGCTCGACATCAGTCACCCGCTGGTCGGCCGCATCTACGCGCCCGCCACCGGCGGCTTCGTCACGGCCGACGTCATGATGGAGGCGCTCGCGGGCGCCCAGGTCGTCCTCCTCGGCGAGAAGCACGACGCGCCCGATCACCATCGCCTGCAGGCCGCCGTCATCCACGCGCTCGTCCTGCGCGCCGTCCGGCCCACCGTGGCCTTCGAGATGATCGAGGTCGAGCAGCAGGCCAAGCTCGACGCGGCCATCGCCGACAACCCGGGCGATCCCGACGCCATCGGCGAGGCCGTGGCCTGGCAGACCTCGGGCTGGCCGCCGTTCGCCCTCTATCGCCCGGTGTTCGTCGAGGTGCGCTCGCACTGGCTGCCCCTGCTGGGCGCCGGTGTGTCGCGCACGCGGCTGCAGGGCTGGGTCGGCAAGGAGGCGCCGCCGCTCCCGCCCGAGCTCCGTGCCCAGCACCACCTCGACGACGCGCTGCCCGAGCAGGCATCGCTCGAGGCCGAGCTCCTGGCCTCGCACTGCGGCGCGCTGCCGAAGGCCGCGGTGGGGCGCATGGTCCTGGCGCAGCGGATCCGCGACAGCGTCATGGCCGAGACCCTGGTGGGCAAGGAGCACGCGGTGCTCGTCGCCGGCGCGGGCCACGCGCGCAACGACCGCGGGGTACCCTGGGCGCTCGGGAAGAAGAAGCCCGGCACGAAGTCTCGCTCGCTCGCGTTCGTCGAGGTCGAGGCCGAGTGGAAGGACGCGCCGGCCTACGCGGCGGTGTTCCACGCCAAGGCGCTGCCGTTCGACTTCGTCTGGTTCACCCCGCGGCTCGACGACGAAGACCCCTGCAAGCCGAAGGGCTAGCCTCCGTCCGTGCCCATGGACACGCCTCCGTCGCGCAACACCACGATCGCCATCGGCGCCGTCGTGATCGCGACGGTGGTGTTCTCGCTCGCGCGAGGCCCCCGTCGCGAGGCGACCGCCGCGCCCTCGGCCACCCCGGTGGCGCTCGACCCCACCGGGCCGAGCCCCGCCGATCGCCTCTCGAGCGCCATCGCCGATCTGCACGCCATGCCGTCGCTCTCGGTGTCGCCGCCGCAGATCGAGAAGCTGCAGGCGGCGCTCGACGGCGTGGCCAAGTCCGACAAGGGCCAGAAGCTACCCGACGGCAAGGATCCACCGCCTCTGCCCGTCGGCTCGCCGCACTGGATCCGCTTCGGCGTGATCCTCGTGCGCTACGAGGGCGCACAGTTCGCCCCCAAGGACGCGCCCCCCCGCGAGGTCGCGGAGCTGCGCGCCAAGACCCTCCTCGCCGACGCCCAGAAGGACTTCGCCGCCGCCGTGAAGGCGGGCGACCCCGGCTCGATGACCGACATCGGCTCGGTCAAGCGCGGGGTCCTCGAGCCAGCCACGCAGTACGTGCTCTTCACGCTCCCTGTCGGGAGCCTCTCGCCGATCCTCGACACCCCTCGCGGGTTCTGGATCGTCAAGCGCCTACAATGACCGCACGCCACACCGCCTCGATCGCCCTCGCCACTCTCTGCACCGTCTTCACCCTCGGCGCCTGCCGGGATCGGGGGGACCCGCAGGCGCGCGCGGTGCTGACGGCGTATCGAGCGTTCGAGGAGGCGCAGGGGGACGATCGCAAGCCGGCGCTCGCGGCCCTCTCGGCGGTTCCGTGCGGGGGCGCGGTGTGCGCCGCCCGCGACGCCTGCGTGCGCTACGCGAGCGCGCTCGTGCAGGCCCGCAACCTGGTCGACAAGGCCAAGACCCTCGGTCCGGTCGACGCCGGCGGGAACGGCGCCGCCACGCCGAGCGCGCTGGCGGTCATCGTGGGCGCGGCCGACGACGCCACCAAGGAGGCTGCCACCGCGGAGCCGGCGTGCGAGAAGGCCCTCACGGAGCTCGCGGCGCTCGCCGGCCAGGTCGGGGCCAAGCGCTGACGCCGCGGTTCGGTCCGGAGCTCAGAACGACTCGAGCTCGTCCTCGTCGTCGGCGTCGAGCGTGAGGCGCTGCTTCTCGTCGGCCAGCTCGCGATCGAGCTCGCGGGTCGAGATCACCGGCAGCTTGCGCTTGCCGATGGGACCCTCGTCCACGTAGTCACGGAGCGAGGCCATCTGGTCGAACGCCTGCAGCTTGGCGAGGCCCTTCACCTCGACCTGGCGGATGCGCTCGCGGGTGAGGTTCATGATCGCGCCGACCTCCTCGAGGGTCGTGCCGCCGCGGTCGGCGACGTCGAGCGCGCAGGTCTCGGTCATCTCCCAGACCTCGAGGTCCGGGAAGTTGAGCTTGATCGCGCCGGTGCGCGGCGAGACGTCGAGGTAGAGGTGGTGCTGGCACGAGACGAACGGGCAGGGCCGCGCTCCCTCGAGGCACTCGGCCCGCGTCCGGGGCCGCATGGTCGCGGTGTCCTCGGGGTACATGAGCCGGCCCCGCTCGAGCTCGGCCTTCGACAGCCGCTTCACCGAGATGGTCCGCGCGCGCACGTCACGCTTGCGGCGCGAGCGACGCTGTTCGCGCGTGAGCTCGGGCTCGCCGTCCAGCTCGGCGGGCGCCAGCGCGAGCGCGCCGTCCGTCTCGAGCAGCGGACCGTCGTCCGCGTCGTCGTCCACGAGGTTGAAGCCCTCGAGCGTCTCTTCGCCGAACCCGTCTTCGAAATCGTCGTTCATTGGTCTGCCTCTCCCCGCGGAAGCCTGGTCTCGGTGGTCGGTGAAAGAGCGCGCGCGCCTGGCCCACGCCCACACGACGGCACACGGCGCGCGAACGCACCCGTGCTCACCCGCCGCTCGCCTGCGCCGGGCCCGTCGCCGAGAGGTGAGCGCCCACTGCGCGGCCACCTCGTGAATCTCTGTCTGCCCCTGACGAACGCGCGTCCCGCGCGCGTTCGCTAGACCGCCGCTCTCCGGAGTCGAGCTTGCATGGTGAGCTCGCTCTCGATCCGGCCGAGCTTGTCGACGAGCGTGCGCGAGAGATCGCGCGCGTCCTCGATGTCCCGCTGGAGCGCCTTGCCGACCGGCGCGCCTGCGCGCTCCTCCACGGCCCGCTCGAGCCCGTCGATGACGCGCCCGAGCACTCGCTCCGTCTCCTCGATGTCGCTCCGCGCGAACAGGAACTCGCGCTGGATCTCTTCGATGGTGAAGTCCTGGGCCATCATCTGCTTGATCCGCTTGATCTGGCGGATGACGGCGACGGGATACATCCCCTGCGAACCCTGGTGCTTGCCCTTGCGTCCGACGCGCACGCTGCGGGGTAGCAGCCCGAGCTGCACCCACTTGCGGAGCGTCGCCTCGCTGATCCGGTAACGGGTACCGTGCAGCGCCTCGAGGATGGCGTGAGAGGTCAACCCAGCGGGGTGCTTGGCCTCGATGCGCGCGACCGTCTCGTCGTCGAGTTCGGCCTCGCTGTGCTCGATGTCTTCACCCGCGTCCACGTCGACCCCCTCGTGATCCTTTCGTGTCGTTCGCCCAACTCGATCGAGCAATCCCTGCTCGGACGATCGCCGACACCGTTCGCCCGGCCGTTCCAGCGGAACGGGGTGGGGTGAACGAGGCGGCCCGAGCACCTGGTCTCCTCATCGTGGCACGAACAACAGCGTCGGATGGGAGGAAGTGAACGTCAGTGGCTGGAAACGACCATTCAGTGTCGTGTTCCCTACTGCGCTCGCGAATGTAATCCACTGAATGGAACGGGGTCAACGTTTCGCAATGCAATCTGTCCACAGAGAGACGATTGACGAATCACTTCGTGGGGACGCCACTTATCGATGACAACGAAACGTCCGTACTATCCGCATCGGTATATCGCCGCAGATGGCGCCTCGACGCGCCGATGGGCCTGGATTTCAGCCACTTCGTGCGAATGGCCGGCCTGGCTACGACGTCCCGCGTCGAAAGTCGCGAACTTGTCCTACCGGCGCCGATCGGCTCCTACCCGTGCGCCGATGTAGGTGACAGCGCCGCGGTCGAACCGGCTATCGTGCGCCAGCAATGGGCGACGCGGACGACGCGCTCTTCGCCCCTCGGGCCGAAGCCCCGGAGGGCACGGCTCGAGCAGGGACCTTCGAGGTCGCCTTGCCCCGCGGCCCGGTGCGATACCGCGACGTCGGCGCCCCGGAGCACAAGCGGCTCTTGCTGCTGCACGGTCTCGGACACGGCGCGGCCCACTGGGATCTGCTCCTCGATCGTCTCAGCGTCCGTCAGCGCGTCGTCGCGCCCGACCTCGCACCGGCGCGGGACACGGAGGGTTCCTCGCTGCAGTCGCTCGGCGAGCAGGTCGTCGACCTCGTCGCCGCCATCGGTGTCGGCCGGGTGGTGCTGATCGGACACGACACCGGCGCCGCCCTCGCCTTGCTGATCGCCACGGAGTGGCCCGAGTTCGTCGAGCGCCTGGTGCTGATCGCGCCCCCGATCCTGCCCCGCCGCGCGCACCTCGAGGAGCGCCTCGCGCTCCTGCCGGTCGTCGGTCGGGCCCTGTTCCGGCGGGGCCTCGGGCGACTCGTCCTGCGCCGCCGCGGCGCCCTCGGCAAGCCGGACGAGACCACCCTGCCCCTCTTGCGCGAGACCAGCGGACGCGCCGCCCTGTTCGCCCGACTGCCCCGGGTCCGTTGCCCGACCATGCTGGTGTTCGGCCGCAACGATCGCATCGAGCCGTGGACCCATGGCCAGCGCCTCGTGCGCGAGCTCCCGAGCGCGCGCCTCGAGGTCGTCGAAGGCGGCCATTGCCCCGCGGAGGAGGATCCCGACAGACTCGCCGAGTTGATCGAGCGATTCCTGCGCGAGGCCAAGGCATGACGGCGGCGAGCCGCGCGTTCGCGCGCTTCCGGAAGAACCGGGGCGCGCTCGTCGGCCTCGGCCTGGTCGCCGCGCTCGTGCTGTTCGCGCTCCTCGGTCCGCTGTTCCTGCCTTCGCCGCTCACGCCGGATTTCGACCACGGGCGGGGCCCGTTCGGCACGCCGTCGGGGCCTTCGCTGCGCCACCCGTTCGGCACCGACACCGTGTTCCGCGACGTCCTCTCCCGGCTGGCGCACGGCGGGCGGCTCTCGCTCGAGGTGGCCTGCCTCGCGACCCTCGTGTCGACCGTGCTCGGCGCCATGGTCGGCATCGGCGCGGGCTACTTCGCGGGGCGCCGCGTGAGGGTCGACGTCGTGTCCGACGCCTTCGGCCTGTTCGCCCTCGCCGTGGCCGCCTTGCTCGCGCTGCGTCGCGGCGGGGTCCGCGAGGGTGTGCTCCTGTTCGCCTTCGCGGCCTTCGCCCTCTCGTTCGGCCTGCGGGCCTTCGGGCGACTGCGCGCGCTCCTCGATCGACGCGCGCCTCCGCCGAGCGGTCTCCTCGATCTCGGGCTCGGTCTCGGGTTCGCCTTCTCCCACGCCCACCTGCTCCGCGCGATGGGGCTCGCCCTCGCCTCGGTCGTGGTCCGCGCAGCGCTGGATCGCGATCGTCGCGAGGAGCACCACCCCGCCATCGACGTCGACGACGGCCTCATGCGCCTCGTCGACGCCCTCCTCTCGTTCCCCTTCCTCCTGCTCGCGATGGCGATCGCCGCGGCCGTCGACCGCACCACCGAAGCCACGCTGTTCCTGCTGCTCGGGCTGACCGCCTGGACGGGCAACGCGCGGGTGGTCCGCGGCAAGACCTTGCAGATCCGCAGCCTCGAGTTCGTCGTCGCGGCCCAGGCGCTCGGCGCCTCGACGCCGCGGGTGCTGCTGCGGCACGTGCTCCCCAACGTGGCGGGCGTGCTGGTGGTCCTCGGCACGAGCTCGGTCGCCACCATGATCGTGGCCGAGGCCGCGCTCTCGTTCCTCGGCCTCTCGCTCCCGCCGCCCGCGCCCAGCTGGGGCTCGATGCTCGACGAGGCGCGGCCCTACTTCGCGCTCGCGCCCTGGCTCCTCGCCGCGCCGGCCATCGCGATCCTCCTGACGGTCCTCGGCTTCAACCTGCTCGGGGAGGGGCTCCGCGATGCCTTCGATCCGAAGGAGTGAGGCGCTCGTCGTGCTCGGGCTCGCCCTGCTCGCCGGCCCGCTCGCGTGCGGCAAGCGCGAGGGCCGGGGGCCCAAGGGGAGAGCGAGCACCGCGACCAGCCCGGTGCGCGGCGGCACCCTGCGCTACGCCACCTATGTCAGCGTGCGCACCCTCGACCCGGCGGTGGCCTTCGACACCGAGTCGCAGCCGCTCTTGAACCTCATGTTCGCGGGGCTCGTCGACTACGGTCCGACCGGCGAGATCGTCCCCGACCTCGCCGAGCGCTGGGAGCTGTTCGACGGTGGCAAGGCCTACCGGTTCTTCCTCCGCACCGGGCTCACGTTCCACGACGGGAGTCCGCTCGACGCGACCGACCTGCAGCGCAGCTTCGAGCGCACGCTCGCGCCTGCCACCCCGTGCCCGGTGGCTTCGTTCTTCGAGCCCATCGAGGGCGCCTCCGCCTACCGCGCCGGCAGTGCGCCCAACATCTCCGGTGTCGTCGTCGAATCGCCGCACGTGCTCGTCATCCGCCTGCAGAAGCCCGACGCGACGTTCCTGCCGGTGCTCGCGCTCTCGCCGCTGCGTCCGGTGTGCAAGAGCGGTGGTCGGGCCTACGACGATCAGTTCCAGCAGAAGGCGTGCGGCGCGGGCCCGTTCCGGCTCGCCGAGTGGCTCCCTGGCCAGCGCATCCGCCTCGAGCGATTTCCGGGCTGGCACGAGCCCGGAAAGCCGTACCTCGACGCCATCGAGCTCACCGAGAACGTCTCCCGCGTCACCCAGCGCCTGATGGTGGAGCGCGGCGAGATCGACGGCGTCTTCAACGAGTTCGAGCGGCCGGGAGCGATCCACTTCCGCACCCACCCCGAGTGGTCCAAGTACTTCACCGAGCTGCCCTCGCCCGACGTGTACGGCGAGTTCATGAACGTGCACATGGCGCCTTTCGACGACGTGCGCGTGCGGCGCGCCGTCGCGATGGCCGTCGATCGTCCGCACCTCGCCAAGTACTACGAGGGGTGGGCCAAGGTGACCGACCACGTGATCCCGCCCGGGATCCCCGGCTACGACCCCGCGTTCCACGGCCAGAAGACCGACGTCGAGGCCGCGCGCGCGCTCATGGCCGAGGCGGGATACGCCTACGATCCGAAGACCGGCAAGGGCGGCTACCCCGAGACGATCACCTACTGGGCCGGCCCGGGCGAGACGGCCATCCGCGCGGGCACGCTCCTGCAGTACGACCTCTCGCACATCGGCTTGCGCATCGAGATCAAGGAGACCTCGTTCGCCCAGTTCCTCGCCGTGGTCGGGCGACCGAAGGAGGCGCGCATGGGCTACGGCGCCTGGCTCATGGACTACGCCGACCCGAGCGACTTCTTCGAGCCCACCTTCTCGAGCGCGGGGATCGCGCCCGAGGAGTCGCAGAACTGGGCGTTCTACTCGACCCCCAAGCTCGACGCCCTGCTCGCCGACGCGCACGGCGAGATCGACCAGAAGAAGCGGCTCGCCATGTACCGCGAGGCCGACCGCATCGTCTGCGACGACGCTCCGTGGGCGTTCGCCTACAACACCATGCGCATCGAGCTCGTGCAGCCCTGGCTGCGGGGCTACCAGCCGCACCCGGTCTGGAACCGGGCGTTCAAGCACGCGTGGATCGACCCTGCGGCGCGCGACGCGGGCCACGCCGGCCTCGTGAACCACCGCGTGAAGCGCGCCTTCGGCAGCCTGTTCGGGGGGCTCGGGCGGTGAGCGTCCTCCGGCACCTCGCGCGCCGCCTCGCCTGGAGCGTGTTCGTCGTGTTCGTGGTGACCACCGCCACGTTCTCGCTCAACCGCGCCCTGCCGAGCGATCCAGCGCGCATGGTGAGTGGTCCGCAGGCGCGCCCTTCGGACGTGGCGAAGATCCGCGTGCAGCTCGGCCTCGATCGGCCGCTCGCGGTGCAGTACGCGATCTTCCTGAAGCGCATCGTGCGGCTCGTGCCGCGCGGGATCGACCCGACCAAGGACCCGGACTTCTCTTCGTGCTGGGTGAAAGGCCGCCTGTGCGTCGATCTCGGCAAGAGCTACCAGCTGCGGCGCCCGGTGGCCGCGGTGATCGCCGACCACCTGCCGCACACCATCGTGCTCGCGCTGGCCGCCACCACCCTGAGCGTGCTCCTCGGGGTGGGCGCCGGGGTCGTCGCGGCGCTGCGGCGCAACACCTGGGTCGACGGCACAGCGGTGGGGCTCGCCCTGCTCGGGATCAGCGCGCCCACGTTCCTGCTCGGCGTGCTCCTGCAGTACGTGCTCGCCTACCAGCTCGATCTGCTGCCGCTCTCGGGCGGCGGCGACGGCACGCTGCGCGACGGCGCGCGCCACCTCGCGCTCCCGGCGCTCACCCTCGGCATCTTCGGCGCGGCCTACTACACGCGCCTCGCGCGCGACGAGGTGCTCGGTCTCCTGCAGCTCGATCACGTGCGGACCGCCCGGGCCAAGGGCCTGTCGCGCGCGCGCGTGGTCCTGGTCCACGTGCTGCGCAACGCCCTGGTCCCGATCGTCACCGTCATCGGGCTCGACCTCGGCGCGCTGCTCGGTGGCGCGGTCATCACCGAGCAGATCTTCTCGTGGCCAGGCATCGGCACCCTCACCGTCCGGGCCATGCACGACCGCGACGGTCCGGTCATCGTGGGCACGGTGCTCGTGGCCGCGATCAGCGTGGTGGTCGCGAGCCTCGTCGTGGACGTGCTGTACGCGTTCCTCGATCCGCGCACCCGCGCGCGCTGACGTGGGTTGCCGGGAAGTTTGCCCACCTTTGCCTACATGCCACGATCCAGGGCGTAGGAGGTCCCATGGAGCTCGTCGCTGCTGCCGATCGCAAGTCGGTCCGTCGTCATGTCCGGGTGCACTGCGAGGTGGTCCGCGAGCGGGATTTCCGGCGCATCGCCGACCGCGTGCTCGACCTGTCGATGAACGGCATGCGCGTACCGCTGCGCGAGCCGGTGATGACGGGTGAGAAGGTGGTCCTGACCTTCCGCACGCCCGACGGGCAGACCTTCGTCGACGGCGAGGGCGTCGTCGCGCGGGTCTCGCACGGCCGCCGCCCCGGCGATTTCGGTCCTTCGGTCGGCATCCGCTTCGAGGTCGCCGATCCGGTGCAGCGCGCGGTCCTCAAGAAGCAGCTGCTCCGCCTGCCCCCGACCCTGCCGAAGCGAGCCGCGCGCGTGGACTACGCCGCGACGGTGCGCAAGATCTCCGGCCTCTAGCCTCGCGGGCGACGCTCCCGGAGGCGGTGCGCGATGCGGGTCGCCATGCTCATGATGGCGACCTGCGGGTTGACCCCGAGGCTCGTGGGCATGATCGAGCCGCACGCGAGATAGAGGTTGTCGGTGTCCCAGACCTTGCCGTGCGGATCGACGACCGACACCCCGCGCGCCGCGCCCATCTGACAGCTCCCGAGCGGGTGCTGCGACGAGCACTCGAGCTGGCTGCCGCGCACCTCCTCGAGCGGGAAGCGCCGCAGGCCGTCGGCGTCGACGGGCTCGGTGCCGAACACCGGGAGCACGATCTCGCGCGCGCCGGCGGCGAACCAGAAGTCTCCCATGAGCCGCAGGAGACGCGGGATCTTGCGAAAATCGCGCTCCGACATGCGGTAGGTCATCACCGGGTCGCGACCGAAGGGCGCCTCGTGCACCTCGCCCCCCGCGTCGTCGTGGAGCATGCCGCCGAAGATGGCGAGGTGGGCCACGTCCTTGGCGCGATCCCAGTACTTGGGACCGAACCCGGGCATGGTGCCCGCCATCACCCCGTTGGGGATGAACAGCGAGTTGAACAGCATGCCCTCGTCGGCCTCGAAGTGGTCCACATAGGCGGATTGGAGCGCGCCTTCCCAGCCCCGCACCGGTTCGTCGAAGAACGCCATCACGCGGAAGCTCGGGTGCAGCGTGAGGTTCTTGCCGAGCGCGGGCGAGCGCACCCCGCTGCGAGCCAGGAGCAGCGGCGTGTGCATCGCGTTGGCGGCGACCACGACCCGGCGGGCACGCACGGCGAGCCGGTGACGCTGGCCCTCGAGATCCCGGAAGGTCCCGCGGACACCGGTCGCCCGCGCGCCGTCGAGGTCGACGCGGTCGACGGTGACGTCTGCGAAGAGATCGGCCCCGGCGTGCACGGCGCGCGGCAGGTAGGTGAGATCGACGCTGAGCTTGGCCGAGTGCGGGCAGCCGAAATTGCAGCGCCCGCACCCGTCGCACCCGAGGGTGTTGCGGCGCATCGGCTTCATCGCGATGCCCCGCTGGGCGACGCCCTCGCCGAACAGGGTGGTGCTGCGCGAGCGCATCTCGACGGGCACCTCCTCGACGTGCACGTCGCGCTCGACTTCTTCGAAATAGGGGCGCATGCCCTCTGGCGAGAGCTCGCGCAGATCGAGGTCGCGCGACCAGGCGGTGAGCACGTGGTCGGGGATGCGGAAGCACACGCCGCCGGTGAGGATCGACGAGCCCCCGAGGGCTCGCCCGGTGGTGACGTTGATGCTGGGACCTCCCCCGGTGCCGAGGGCGAGGGTCATCGCGCCGTCCTTCCACAGGTGGCGGATGCTCTCGCTCTGGCGCATGGCGCCGTGCTCGCGGGCCGGGACCTGGGGGCCCTCCTCGAGCACGATCACGCGCTCGCCGGCCTCGGCCAGGTGACAGGCGACGACCGCGCCCCCCGCCCCCGAGCCGACGACGACGGTGTCGCAGTCGAGGTCGAGATCCTTGCGCGAGAGGAGCCCGCTGTGGACGCCGCCGCTCACGACGCCCCCCTGCCCTTGCAGCTCGGCGCGGTGGCCGTCTCCCGCTGCGTGGTCGGGTGCTCGAACCACAGGATGCACAGCATGGCCTTGACCGCGAGCGCGGCGGGCGCGAGGGGCGAGGCCTCGAGCCGCTCGAGCGCGAGGGCCCGCCGCCGCAGCGAGAGCGACCCGAGCGGCAGCGGCACGAACACGAACAGCGGCGCGATCCAGGTGAGCGCGAACAGCGAGAGGCGTAGGATGGTGCGGGCGCTGCCGTGGGCGCGGGCGTAGAAGTCGCCGAAGTCCTCCTCGATGTAGGCGAGGCGCTCCGCGTCGGGGGGCTCGCCGTCGGGCGAGAACAGCGCCTCGGCCACCACCCGCGCGCCCCGCCGCACCGCGGCCGGCACCGGCGCCCCGGGGCGATTCCGCAGCGCGATCTCCTCCGGGGGATCCGGGAGCATCAGCGCGACGCCTCGCTCGGCGAGGACGGGAAGGCGATGGGCGGGCTCGGTCATCGCGCGGGAGTGTATCCGCCATGAACGGCAAAAGGGGCGCCCTCGCGGACGCCCCTCCTGCACACTCGGCTACGCGCGATCAGAAGTCGCCGTGGCCGTGACCCGCGTGACCACCGCCGCCCGCCGGAGCCTTCTCCTCCTTTGGCTTCTCGGCGACGAGCGCCTCGGTGGTGAGCATGAGGGCCGCGACCGACGCGCTGTTCTGGAGGGCGGTGCGCACGACCTTGGCCGGATCGATCACGCCCATCTCGAGCATGTCGCCGTACTTGTCCGTGGCGGCGTTGTAGCCGAAGCTGCCCTTGTTCTCCTTGATCTTGTTGACGACGATCGAGCCCTCGCCGCCGCAGTTCTGGACGATCTGGCGGATGGGCTCCTCGATCGCGCGACGCACGATCTTGACGCCGAAGGCCTGCTCGTCGTCGAGCTTGAGCGCGTCGAGCGCCGACTGCGCGCGGATGAACGCAACGCCGCCGCCGGGGACGATGCCCTCTTCGACCGCCGCGCGGGTCGCGTTGAGCGCGTCCTCGACACGGGCCTTCTTCTCCTTCATCTCGGTCTCGGTGGCCGCGCCGACCTTGACCACGGCGACGCCGCCGGCGAGCTTGGCGAGGCGCTCCTGGAGCTTCTCGCGGTCGTAGTCGCTGGTGGTGTTCTCGATCTGGGCGCGGATCTCCGAGACGCGCGCCTTGATCTTCTCCTTCTCGCCCGCGCCGTCGACCACCGTGGTGTTGTCCTTGTCGACCTTGACGCGCTTGGCGCGGCCGAGGTCGGAGATGGTGACGTTCTCGAGCTTGAGGCCGAGCTCCTCGGCGATCACCTGACCGTTGGTCAGGATGGCGATGTCCTTGAGCATCTCCTTGCGGCGGTCACCGAAGCCGGGGGCCTTGACCGCGCAGCACTGCAGGGTGCCGCGGAGACGGTTGACGACGAGCGTGGCGAGCGCCTCGCCCTCGATGTCCTCGGCGATGATGAGGAGGGGCTTCTGGGCCCGGGCGATCGCCTCGAGGACCGGGAGGAGGTCCTTCATGTTCGTGATCTTCTTCTCCGAGATGAGGATGTAGGCGTCCTCGAGGATCGCCTCCATGCGCTCGGGGT
Organism: uncultured Polyangiales bacterium; assembly: GCA_964624885.1. Classification (GTDB taxonomy): domain Bacteria; phylum Myxococcota_A; class Polyangia; order Polyangiales; family JADJMO01; genus JADJMO01. Next base: position 35,552 of record CAZUZY010000038.1, read on the forward strand.
CGGTCACGAAGTACGGCGAGAGGTAGCCGCGGTCGAACTGCATACCCTCGACGACGTCGAGCTTGGTCTCGGAGGTCTTGTTCTCCTCGACGGTGATGACGCCCTCCTTGCCGACCTTCTCCATCGCGTCCGCGAGGAGCTTGCCGATGGTCGCGTCGCCGTTGGCCGAGATGGTGCCGACCTGGGCGATCTCCTTCGGATCCTTGGTGGGCTTGGCGAGCTTCTTGATCTCGTCGGTGATGGCGTTGACGGCCGCGTCGATGCCGCGCTTGAGCTCCATCGGGTTGTGGCCGGCCGCGACGAGCTTGCTGCCCTCGCGGTAGATCGCCTGGGCGAGGACCGTGGCGGTCGTGGTGCCGTCGCCGGCCACGTCGCTGGTCTTGCTCGCGACCTCGCGCACCATCTGGGCGCCCATGTTCTCGAACTTGTTCTCGAGCTCGATCTCCTTGGCGACGGTGACGC
>CAZUZY010000039.1:0-35510 GCA_964624885.1 uncultured Polyangiales bacterium
GGGTCGCGGGACTCGCGGACACGCTGGTGCGCGCGCGGCTCGCGGCGCTGGTCGAGGCGGGCGCCGACGTGCGCGAGCTCGCGATCGCGCCGCGCCCGGGGTGGGATCCGGCGCTCGAGGTGGTGCATCCGCACGTGCACGCCAAGCTGGTCCTGATGGATCGGCGGGTGCTGGCCCTCGGCAGCGCGAACCTCGACGTCACCGCCGGCTACTGGGAGAGCGAGGCGCTGGTGGTGATCGAGGACGACCCCGAGGTGGCCCGGGTGGCCGCGGAGCTCGGGCGGTGGTTCGCGCCTTCCCGGCCCATCGCCAAGGACGACCCGGGGTGGCAGGCGGGCGCCGCGTTCCGCGATTTCGTCGGGCGCATGTGGCCCACGGTGGTGGGTTAGGTCGCGCCGTATCGACGTCCGAGGCGTCACTTGTTGCTGTTGCGGCCGCCCGTGGAGGCGGCCGCTGTTCCCTGCGCTCGCCTGCGGCTCGCTCCGCTCACTTCTTCGGGCAGCCGCCGTTCGACTTCGGTCCGGGGAGGTTGGGACACTGGTCGTCGACGTCGAGGACCCCGTCGCCGTCGTTGTCGGGGTCCGGACAGCCGTCCTCGTCCTCGAAGCCGTCCTTGTCCTCGGGGTCGTTCGGACACTTGTCGTCCTTGTCGAGGATGCCGTCCTTGTCGTTGTCCGGATCCGGGCAGCCGTCCTCGTCCTGGAAGCCGTCCTTGTCCTCCGGCTCGTCGGGGCACATGTCCAGGTCGTCCGGGATGCCATCGTGATCCCGGTCGCTCGCCACCTTCGGCGGGCATCCCTTGGCCGTGGCGGGGCCCGGCACGTTGGGGCACGCGTCGTCCTTGTCGAGCACACCGTCCTGATCGTTGTCGGGATCGGGGCAACCGTCCTCGTCCTCGAAGAAGTCAAAATCCTCCGGGACGTCCGGGCACTTGTCGTCCGCGTCGGGGATGCCGTCTCCATCGCGATCGGGTCCCTTGCCGTCGACGGCGGTCTTCGGCGTCGAGCTCGGAAAGAGCGGACTCGCGCCGGTCGAGCACCCGACCAGCAGCAGGCACAGGAGCAAGACGCGCACACGGGGAGCAGGGAACGGGCCGAAGGGCGCGTCAAGCAGGTCACCGGCGGACTCGCTGGGTCGCGACGGCTCGGGCGACCGCTAGGATGCGGCCATGGACCGGGTGGTGCTCGAGCGCTTCCGACCCCTGTTGCCGGAGCCGGTGTCCGCCGCGATCGCCGACGCGCACGCGGGCACGGGACCGCTGGTCGACTGGCTCGAGGCCAACGAGGCCTGGGTCCGTGCGCAGTGCGAAGCGCTCTTCCGCGCCACGCCGCCGATCGACGCCGAGGTGCTGGGGTGGGTCGCGGGCTTGACGAGCTTCGTGACCGACTTCGTCGCGACCGCCGCCCACGGACGCGCGCCGCTCGCGGCCATGGTGTCGTTCCACGCGCCCGCGAGCGCAGGACCTACCCTCGCCGCGTTCGTGGCGGGCCTCGCGGCCGACGTGCCCACCCGGCCTCGCGCCTGGCCGACGATGGAGGCGGTCGCTGCGTTGCTCGATCCGCTGCCCGCCGAGCTGGTCGCCGCACTGCCGCGCGGTCTCGGGTCGGATCTCGCGATCGCCCGGGCGACTTCGCTACGCCTCGCCCGTCGGGCCGGCGCGGCCGCCGTCGAACCGCTGGATCGTGCCCGGGCGAGCGCCGAGGGCGTGGTGCGGCGACGCCTCGACGCAGCCCACGCGGAGCTCCACGAGGTCGTCGAGGTGAACGGCGACGACCGCCTCGCGCGCCTCCTCGCGGCGTGGCGCGCGACCTTCGACCCCGCGCTCGTCCCGGCCATCGTCGAGGCCGGCGTCAGCCACCGTCGGGCGGCGCTGCGCGCCCCGTCGAAGGCCGAGCTCGAGGACACCTGGCACCTCGTCGCGGCGCGCCACGATCCGGCGGACGTCGAGCGCCTTCTCGCGACCGCCTGGCCGAGCGCGTGGAAGCTCGCGCTCCGCCGCATCGACGTGCTCTCGCGCTTCCCTCCCGACCCGCGGATCGCGCGTGCCCTGCCGAGGATCTGGGCGACCTACACCTCGCACGGTGCCCACCCTTTCCGGCGCGCGGCGGCGACCCTCGCGGCGGCCTTCGAGCGCGCCCAGACGGGGCCGGCGCCGGTCGACTTGATCGCGAGACCGACGCGCTCGGCGGTCGACGTCGACGCGGCGTGGGCCGCGTTCCGCGCCGAGCCCGGGTCGACGGAGCGCCGGCTGGTCCTCGCCGATGCGCTGCAGGCAACCGGCGATCCGCGCGGCGAGTACCTCGTGCTCGCGTGTCACCCGGAGCCGGATGGGGCGATGCGCCGTCGCGCCGCCGCGCTGCTCGAGACCCACGGTGACGCGTGGGTCGGCCCGCTGCCCGTGCGTCGGGTGGGCCGTCGCTTCGAGCGAGGCTTCCTCGTGGCCGGGGCGATGGCCGTTCGTGGAAGGCAGCTCCGCGCGATCGATCCGGCGGACGCGTGCACGCTCGAGGAGCTCCACCTCGACGTGGGCTACATCTCGGACGAGGACGTCGAAGGGCTGGTCGCGTTCCTCGGCGCGGCCCGCTCGCTACGCACCCTCGTGACGGGCAGCAGCCGCCTCCTCGATGCGCTGGCCGGTCACGGCCCCTTCCCTGGAATCTGCTGCTTCGGCCAGAACCTCCCGCTGGCCGGTCCCCCGGCGGCCTTCCCGAACCTCGCGATGGTCGCGACGGCCGAAGCCACGCCTGCCGAGGCGCTCGACCGTGCCGCCCGGGCGAAGGCGCGCGCCCTCGTGCTCTTCGGTGCTCCGCTCGCCGAGGCCCTCCGCGCCTTCGGGGAGAGCACGCTCGAGGAGGCCCGGTTCGTCCTCCAAGGTGGGCGCGGCTTCGAGCTCGTGCACCGCGGACCGTGCGTCGTGCTGCGGCGCGATGGGCCGGCGCGGATCGCGTGGGGCAGCGGGCGCTACGAACCCGACTCGCTCTCGCCCCTCGTCTCGGCGCTCGGCGGCGCCGGATGGACCGACGTGGCGATCATGCTGCCCGCCGTCGGAGCGAAGGTCGCGCGGGCCGAGCTCGCCCGCGTGCAGGGTGCGAAGGTCCACGACGACGGATCGCCGTTCGATCTCTTCCGCGGGTGAGTTGCGTCTGCTTCCCCAGCGTGATGACTCGTGGTCACCCGGGCGTCAGGACGTCGCCCGAGCCGTGAGGAACCGCACTGCCTCGGCGCGACCGTTCGTCTCCGCGACATCCCGCGCTGTGTAGCCAGCTTCGGTCTTGGCCCGGGCGTCGGCACCAGCCCCGAGAAGGACCGCGACGACCGCAACGTGGCCGGCACCTGCGGCCATGATGAGCGGCGTCGACCCGCCGTGCGTGCGAGCCTCGAGGGGAGCGCCTCGGGCCAGTAGCTCTCGTGTCACCAAGGCGCAGCCGAACCGCGCGGCCCCGTGCAATGCCGTCTGGCCATCGCCGGTCAGCGATCCGTGGATGTCCACGCGATCGAGGAGCGCGAGGGCTCGCCCTTCGTCCCGCAGATTGAGCGCCTGCATGAACTGCATCGCGATGTCTTCCATGCCCTCGACGATACGCGCACGGACGCGTCCGAGGCTGCCGACCACGACCCCGACCCGCGAATCACTTCACCGCGGGCGTCGTGTAACGGTCGAGATCACCGCCGCCGATCTCGTACAGCTTGTGGACGCCGCCCGAGCCGTAGCCGCAGTTGCCGATCCAGAAGTGGTTCAGGGCTCCGAAGCCCATCCCCTCGACGTCGGCGCCCGTGCCGTCGTTGTACTGGAAGAGGTTCTCCTGGACCCACCCGCCGGCGCCGTCACGGCGATACTGGCCGAGGTAGTTCGAGGTCATGTCGGAGACGTAGACGTACTGGATGCCCGTGGTCGGCGCGACCACCACCTCCATCCCGTCGAAGTGATCGCCCGCGAGGCTGGGGAACGCGAATTCGACGACCCAGCGCTCCTTCACCTTGGAGTACGAGTACACCCGGCGCGCGTACGCATCGCCCGCGTAGTAGGTCTTGTCCTTCTCGCCGTAGCCGAGGAGCTGCAGTGGATCGCCGGTCCACGCCGCCTTGGGGAGCGAGACCGTGGAGGTCATCCCGGCGAACGACCACTCGGAGACGCCGCCCTTGGGCGCGTTCGAGAGGATGCGATCGGGCAGCGCGACGATCTCGGCGTCGTAGGGGATGCCGAGCGGCACGGCGTCGGTCGAGGTCGTGTAGGTCTTCACGAACTTGAGCGTCCGCTTCTCCATCGGCCCGAGGGCCTTCGGGTTGTCGGGGTGCTGGCTCGGCTCGAGGAGCCCGTCGCCGTCGGTGTCCTCGAGGATCACGTGGTAGACGTCGAGGTTCTTGCCGTCGCGGTTGACGTAGATGTCGTCGCCGATCGCGTCGAGTCCGCAGCCCCCCTTGAACTCGCTGTTGGAGGGCGTGAACACCGCGTACTGGTAGTACTTGCCCGTGGGCTTGGTGGTGCCGACGACCTTCACCGGCGCGCACGCTCCGGCGACGGGGTCGCAGACCTCGCCCTTGTTGGCGTTGCACACCACGCTCGGCGTCTTCGCGATCCAGCGCGCGGGCGGACCGGGGTCGCACTGCATGACCTCGCCGGCGTCGCAGTGGAACTGCCCGGCCTTGCACACCACCTCGCACGTGAAGCTCGCGCTGCAGACGAACCCGGTGGCGCACGAGGCGGCGTCGTCGGGCAGGCACGGGACGCACTTGCCGGTCGGGACGTCGCAGTAGCGCGTGTCGGGGGTCTTGGCGCAGTCCGCGTTGCTGGTGCAGAGCGACAGCGTCGGTGCGTCTGGCGGAGACGCGGTCTCGGCCGCCACGTCGAGGGAGGCATCGCCCAGGTCTTGCGACTCGACCACCCCCTCGGACGGACCGCAGGCGAGGAAGGCAAGCGACAGGAGCGCGAGGTTCGCGTGGCGGGGGAGGAGCTTGATCACGATCGGTCTCCTGGGTTGCGATGTGGATGGAACTTTTCGATGTCACCGTCATGGACCCATGACGCTTGGCGCACGGGCGAGACGGTCAGAACGACAGGAAGCTCGAGACCGCGGTGCCGAGCGTCGACACCACGGCGGTCATCACGGCGGCGGCGACGAACGCGTAGTGGGCGCCCCGCGCGCGGGCCTGACTCGAGGCATCGGAGCTGCGGACGGAGACGTGGAGGAGGAATCCCGTCCAGGCCAGCGCCACGGCGGCGACGGCGAGGTGCTCCTTGCGCTCGAAGAGCTCGCCCATCACGTGCGAGGCGGTGAACAAGGGGCGCTTGAGGGTGCGGCCGAAGTCCCGGTAGAGGAACGCGCCGAGCGCGCCCGCCAGGGTCGGCACGAGCGCGCCGGAGAGCGCGGCGCCCCGGGCCTTCCGACGAGGGTTTCGCAACACGATCGCTGGGTGGATCAGCGCGGCGGCCGAGAGCCAGCCGATGTGCCCGTGGACCCGCTCGAGCACGCGCAGGGCGATCATGGCGCGAACACCGCCTGCAGGGTGGTGAGCACCACGGTCGCCACGATCAGGCCCGGCAACGCGCGATCGAACCGAGCGCTGTCCCGCGCGCGGAGCTGCGCTGCCCCGAGGCTCGCGACCACCCCGCACACCATCGCGAGCTCGAGCCTCCCGAAGAAGGGGATCCGCACGGGGGGCAGCGCGGTCTTCGGGTCGTACGGCGGCAGGGTGAGGAACTGCACGGTCCGCGCGGTCGCGTAGGCGAGGGCCGCCACACACGCGCCGAGCGCCAGCGACACGAGCCACCGCTCGAGGACTTCTGCGCGCGAGGCGACCCGCGGCGTCGCGACGAACGTCGAGGCCGTTCGTTCATGCGTCGGTTGCATGCCCGACGCTTTGCACGCGCCATGCCTCCGTCGCCGTCTCGTCGACGTGACTCAGCGCGCCACGTCCACGATGATCTTCCCCACCGCGCGCCCGGTCATGGATCGCGCCCACGCCTTTCCCACCTCGGCGAGCGGGAAGCGGCTGTCGACGACGACCCGGAGGGCACCGCGCTCCACGAGTCGGTCGAGGATCTGCAGGTCGGTGGCCCGGCTCTTGAGGAGGACCGGACGCACCTTCTTGTCGAGGATCGGGTTGAGCGCGCTCCGCGCGAACACGCCTGGACCAGGGAGGCACGACGCGTAGCGACCGCCCGGCCCCAGGAGCTTCACGAACGGCGCCGCGTCCCCCGCGACGCAGTCGAGCACGACGTCGAAGGGCGCCTGACCGCGGTACGGGTCGGGCGCCCCGTAGTCCACCGCCTCGTGAGCGCCGAGCGAGCGCACGAGGTCGGCGTTGCGGGCGCTGCACACGCCGACGACCGTGGCCCCCGCCGCGCGAGCGATCTGCACGGCGAGGTGTCCCACGCCGCCCGACGCGCCGACGACCAGCACCCGCTCGCGCGCGTTCTCGAGGGGCAGCTTCGCCTGGTCACGGAGTCCCTGGAGGGCCGTGAGCCCCGCGAGCGGAAGCCCCGCGGCCTCGCCGAGGTCCATGCCCGCCGGAACCTTGGCGACGACGTCCGCGCCGACGGAGGCAAGCTCCGCGCACGCGCCCCCGGCGTGCTCGCCGATGCGCGCGTGCACGAGGTCGCCGACCGCGAGGCCTTCGACGTTCGCGCCCACCTCCACGACTTCGCCTGCCACGTCGTAGCCCGCCACGATGGGGAAGCAGGCGGGCATGATGAGCCGGAGCCCACCGGCGGCCCGCTTCCAGTCGATCGGGTTCACGCTGCTCGCGACGACGCGCACGAGGACGCGCCCGTCCTCGACGACAGGGGCCTCTCGCTCGACGAGCTCGAGCTTCTCAGGCCCTCCGTACGAGGCGTAGATCATCGCGCGCATGACCGCACGCGTACCGTGTCTGCTCGGGCGTCGGTAGTCCGGCGGCGCACCACTCAGAAGGCGCAGCAGGCAAGCTGCAGGCATGGGCGAATCCAGTGCCGTCGCAGACTACGTGCGCGCGTGGCAGGTGACCGACGACGCGGTCCGGCGGCAGCTCCTCGAGGCCTGCTACGCCGATGACGGACGCTTCGTGATGCGTACCCGCGAGCTGCGCGGTCGGGAGGCCCTGCTCGGGCTCATGCGGACCGCCCACGCCGACCCCACCCTGCGGTCGCTCCGGTTGGTCAGTGCGCTCGACGTCATCGCCAACACGTTCCGCTTCCGCGCGGTCGGTTAACGTCACGACGGGAGCCGACCGCGGAAACCCTGGAGACAGGGTTGCTCGACCCCGACGGCCGCACCGCCCTCGTGCTGACCTCACCGGCTTTACATAGCTATGGTTATGCAATTTCGCTCCCCGGTGGGTCGAACGGCCGAACCGTTTCTGGTGGATGTCATCTTCATGCCGCGGAGATAGCGCGAGCGGCCGGTCACACGGTGCTGGATCAGCGTCGCCGCCGCCGCAGTGCCCCCAGCCCCAAGGAGGGCCGCGTCGAGGGCCTTGCAGAGGGCCGCGTCGAAGGCCTCGCAGAGGGCCGCGTCGAGGGCCTCGTCTCTGCCCTCGATCAGTTCGCAGCCGCCGTCGGCCTCCCCGTCCCGCCCGAGCGGCGCGCGCACTGGCTCACGATGACCGCGAGCGAGCTCGAACGGCTGGCCAAGCACGTCTTCGAGCACAGAGCCTGGCCGAGCGGCGACTGAGCTCAATCGAGCGGCGACGCGGAGTATCAGGAGCAGAAGACGGCTGCTACGAAGGCCAGCGAAGCAAGTCGACGACGATCTTGTTCCGCGGCGCGAGCATCGTCGGCGGGATCCTGATCTTCCTCGTGCAGCGCCAGCTCGGTCACATCATCACGAGTACGGCATACGCGCGGCGCCTGGACGTCGAGATCTCCGGGCTCGCGCTCTGGTTCTTCGGCGTGCCCTACCTCCAGTGGGGCGTGAACCAGCTCGCCGACGGGGTGCAGGCCGAGGGCCATCAAGCGCCGTAGTGCATCGAACGATCGGCTGGGCGACGGGGGACTCGACCTCTGGGTCAACATCCTGCACCGCTTCCATCACGATGGGGTCCCCATCGAGCGATTCGAGATCGCGCTCGCTGGGCTCGCCGCGTGAGAGCGGCGCTTCTCGACGGCGGACGTCCGCTCGAGCTGTCGGCCCCCGTCGCGCTCGGCGGTGACGGCGTGCTGCTCGCCGCCGCCGAGCCGAGTACCCACGCCGTGCGCCTGCAGCCCCTGTCCGGCGCCGGTCCCACGATCGTCGTCCCGGGCAAGCATCGACCGGTGCAGCTCGCGCTCTCGCCCGACACCAAGCGCCTCGCCATCCGTCGGGCGGGGGAGAACGTCGACGTCGTCCTCACCAAGACCGGCGCGGTCCACAAGACGATCGCGGAGTCGCCCGCCGCCTCGATGGTGTTCGGCCCCGACTCGGACCGCCTCTACTTCGGCGACTGGCACGACATCCACTGGGTGTCGGTGGACAAGGGGACGAAGAGCCCCCTCGCGGCGAACAAGCGCACCGCGATCGAGATCGCCTTCCACCCGAAGGGCCTGCAGATCGCCTCGGCCGGGACCCTCACGGTGCGCCTCTGGGATCCCGTGACGCTCGTCGGCCGCAACGGCGAGGGCTCCATGAAGGGGCACACCGACCAGATCCACTCGGTCGACTACTCGCCGGACGGCGAGCGCCTCGTAACGAGCAGCAACGACGGGACGCTGCGCATCTGGGACCCGATGAAGGGCACGGCAGTGACGACCCACACCGCCGCTCGGCCCCGCGCCGCGACGGCCCTCTCGACCAGCCACTGGGTGCTCGCGCCTCCCTCGGGGACGGCGCACGACATCGAGCTCGTCGGCGGGCGACACCGAGCCTTCGCGCTCGGCGGCTGCGGTCTCTCCCTGGCCCTCCACGACGATCGCCTGCTCTGCACGACCAAGGCGCACGTCGAGCTCCTCTCGCTCGGCGGCCCCTCGGGCCCGAAGCAGGTCTTCCTGCGCGCGGAGCCCTTCCACTGGGCCGACTTCGACGGCGAAGGTGCGCCGCGCGCTTTCCAACAGATCGTCGGCTTGCACGCGCTGCACCCGACGACCGGAGCCTCCCTCGGCACCAAATCCGTCGGCGGGTCGTTCGGCGTGTCGCCCGACAACCGGTACGCCATCGTCCGCACGATCAACCGCGCGGCCCTCTACGACCTCGTCGCGCAGAAGTCGAAGGTGCTCGACCAGACCACCCCCGAGTGGGTCGGCGTCTACGACTGGACCGGCGGCGTGTTCTCGGCCGACAGCAAGACCGTCTACCTCCCCTGGCAGCCGCCCAAGCCCGCTCAGGTCGAGGCCCGCTCCGTGGTCAGGGCCTACTCGACGGCGACGGGCGCGGTCTCGGCGAGCTACGAGATCGGTCGCACCGTGACCGCCCTCGCCCTCGGGGACCACGACACGCTCCTCGTCGGCACGAGCCAGGGCGTCGAGATCTGGGATCGCACGACGGGGAAGCGCCTGCGGAGCGTCGCGGTCCCGGCGGGGGTCGAGGACGTCCACGCGGGGCCCGACGGGGGCCTGGTCGTCCGCGGCAGCGATCTCGCCCTGACCGTGTTCGACAAGGCGGACGCGCCGCGGCTCGTCGTCACCCCCGCGCGGAACGGCCTCCTGCTCGTCGGTCGGGAGGGCGCGTTCACCGTGAAGGGCGAGGCGCCAGAGGTCCGCTGCGTCGTCGGCACCCACGTGCTGCCCCGGGTCCTCTGCGAGGAGCGCTTCGGGGCCACCGACGTGGTCGCGAGCACGTTCGCGCCGCCGAAGGGCTAGGTCGCCGCGCTCCAGCGCCGGGTCCAGTCCGACCCCACTGTGCAGCGCACCACGGAGCAGCGGCCTTCAGCAGGTTCGGCGCGTCTACGAGTTCGACCCGACCCCGCTCCGCGACATCGCCCCTCGCTCTAGGTTGTCGGCAGCTGGATCGAGGGCTACCGCGTTCTGGGCGCTCAATCTCCAGAGCCTGAAGGCGTTCGTGGAGGCAGAGGTGAAGATGGGCTGAGCGCCGTGAGCGCATCCCTGCATGCAGACACGACGCTCTCGTCTCTGTCCGTGAGGCCCTCGCGCAGCAGCTTCGTGCAGGCCGGGAGCGGGCTCGAAGCCCAAGATGGCCGCCGCGCCGATGCGAGGAGCAGGAGCTCGAGCGCCCTTCGTGGCCGCTCCTCTGCGACGCGCTCGCACACATGAAGCAGAGCGAGGTCGAGCACTTCTCTCGCGCGCACCGACTGCCCATCGTTCCGGAGCGCCACGATGCGTTCGAACGCGTGTTCCGGCGCCACTTCCCCAATTCCTCTCGCCAGCTTTTGGGCGACCTCGGTCCTCGCGATTCGATCCTCGTTGGCGACGAGCGAGAGCAGCCCGTCCAGGAAGGGTGTCTTCTTGATCGCCGCGGCGCGGGCGAGCTCCTCGTGGCGCACGCGAGGGTCGGGATCGGCGAGCGCGGCACGCACCAGCGCCTCCATGGCGACCTCGACCACGCGGAGACGGCCGACCAGCCCGAGCGAGGGAAAGCGCTCGACGAGGGCGCGCTTCGCCACCGGGCTCGCGGAGACGAGCTTGTGCAATAGAAGGAGCGCCTGCTCCGTCTCGTACGAGCGGGCTTCGTCCAGCTCGCCGCGATCGATGCGCGCGAGCACCAGCTCGACGTCGGCCTCGGTCACGCCCAGGCGGCGGAGGAGCAACACCAGGGTCGCGTCGATCGCGGCGTCGGACACCGTCGGGGTCTCGGCGAGCACGTGGGCCCGCCCGTTGTCCGAGTCACCGAGCGCGTCGAGGAGCACGGGCAGGACCTCCTTCGGTCCCATCGCTCCGAGCGCCTGGACCGCGCCCGAACGATGGCGGAAGTCCTCGCTGGTGCGCACGATCGTGATCATCCCGACCAGAACGGTCGTGTCCCCGGCCTCGGCGCGGTCGAGGAGATGCCCGGCGTCTTCGCTCGGGTTCGACACTGCGGCGAGGAGCATGTCGAGGGCTTCTTCCGCCGAAGGGCTCTTCGCGGTCGAACGTGCTTTCTCGGCCTCGTGTTGCACGAAGAGCCACTCCATGCGGTGCATGCGGGGCACGAGCCGCCTCAGGAGCGTGCTCGCGTGCACGACGATCGTCGGGTCCTCGTCGTGCAACGACGTTCGCAGGCTCTTTGCGCCTTCGCCGATCCACCGTTGATGTTCCCGGGGGAACTGCGCGTCGACGAACGCACGCAGGCCTCGTTCACGCACGATCGGATCGGCGTGCGTCGCGAGCAGCGGCAGGATCTGTGCCGCGTCGCCTCCGCACCACGCCCCCGTCAACCGGACCGTCGACTGGAGGGCCTGCACGACCGACCGCACCGCGTCACGGCGGAGGAGGTCGGGAACGTGCTCTGGCCGCAGGTAGTCGAGCACGAAGCGTTGGAGCTCCGGAAAGTAGTCGGAGGCGAAGAACGACGGATCGCGGAACTCGCGGACGGGAGCGAGCGGGACGGCCGACGGCGGCGCCCCCGCGCGAGCGACCAGCGCCCGGCGATACGTTGGCTTCAGCGCAGCGAAGACGTCGCGCGCGTGCATCAGTGAATGCGGCCGCTCGTCTCCACACTCGATCGCGTGAAGCTCGAACACGAGGAGGTTCACGCCCTCGCCCCACGAGGACGCGTCGACGACGAAGCGAACGTGCTCTCTCGCGCGCTCGGGCATCCGTGCGACGCGGTAACACTCGGAGAGCAGGATCGCGGACGCGCGCGGCCTGGAGCCGAGGGCACGCCCCATCCACAGCGCGGACTCCAAGAGCCTTGCTGCTCGGGCGCGCAGCTCCACCGCCGCCTCGAAGAGACCGTTGCGCTCGTCGTCCCACGCCGCCTCGAGGGTCCATCGACCTTCGAGCCGTGGGTCCGCGTCGCCGAACAGGCTCGCCGCCACGAGGCAGCGTCGTGCGATCTCCGTGTGCTCGGCGCGCGAGAGGATCGCCTCACGTGCTGCGAACGCCTCTTCGAGCCGGGGGTAGCGCACGGAGACCTCCGGCGCCACGTGCCCACAGCCCGGGCACACGTCGAGCGCGGGGGCCGCGTGGGACGCTCCGTCGATCATCGCGTGGCGAACCTCGCTCGGCCTGACCGTCCTGGTGACGACCACGTCGAACTCGGAGACGCGCGCGCAGATCGCGCAGGTCTTGGATTGAGGGAGCTTGACCATCTCGAGCCATGCCGAGCCTCGTTCAGACGCCCTCCCCTTGTCGAGTCCCCGACAAGATTCGAGAACCGGTCGGAGACCCGGTCAGAACCGGACGAGCGCTGCGCCCCAGGTGAAGGAGGGTAGGCAGTCCAACCTGCTCCGTCGCCGAGGGACGCGTCTTCACATAACCATGGTTATGCGCATTCATTCCCCACTGGGCTCGCACGGTGGAAGATCTCTGGTGAAGCGCATATCCTCCTTCATCGGCGCGAAGCGTAGGGACGCAGCGTGCGGGCGACGCCGGCGCGCGGTAGCCGAGAAACGTCCGCGCGGTGGTCAGACGGGGAAGCGCACGTCCTCGTCTTCGAACCATGCGTCGAGGGGAGCACCGCGCCCCACCACCGTGGCGTCGGCGATCGCAACCCGACCGTCCACGCCGAGCTCGAGGGTGACCACGACCACCTCGTCTGACTGGATCTTGTAGGGAGCCCTTACGTGCAGCGTCGCCCACGGTGTGTCCTCGGAGGAGGTACGCAGCGCGAGCGAGAGAGCGACGCGCGGGTCTCCGCGGCCGAGAACTGCGCACGTCGCCGTGGCTGGCAGCGACGCCCCTGCGGAGAGGCGGACGAGCGAATGCTTCGGACCGGTCTGGAGGAGCGCGGCCTTGCCATGCGGCCGCTTTCCTCGGACGACGGGCGGCACGTCGGACGCCTGGGTGAGGTAGAGCGCCTCGATGCCTTCGCAGTCGGACCGGTATCGTTGCCGGTCGAGTCCGGGCTGGAGCGCCCGGCGTCGCGCCTCGGCGACGGCCCAGAGCAGGGGTGCCGCCGTGATCATCCAGACCTGGGTGCGCATAGTGAACACGAAGAGCCCGACGGAGAGGCCCAGCCCGGCCAGCACTTGGAATCCGCTCACGACGGTCCAGAGATCGACATCCTTCGGCTCGAACTCGGGCACCCGGCTGCGGAACGTGCGCATGAGCTCGCGGCGATGGGTCGTCGAGCGCGGACCGCCTCCCCGCGTGGCGAGCGAGAGCAGCGTGGCGCGTGCCGCCGCGACGAAATCTTCCCGCCGCGGGGATGGCGGGAGCGCCAACGGCTCCTGGAGCGGGGCGTCGTTCTGGGCGTCCATGGCCATGACGCGCATCGTATCGCAACGCTCCTCAGCACGCGGCGTCGTCGACGAACCGCGCGAGCAGCTGCGCATCCTCCGACAACACCCGACTCGGCGCCGCTCCGTCGATCTCGTAGCGGTAGACGAGCGTGTAGATCGCCTCACCTCCGCCGCGCTGCGGATCTTCGCCGACGCCGAGGGCCCTCCCCGGGACGGCCAAGCCGTGGGAGACCAGCCGTCCGCGGCGCCGGGCACGGACGAGGGCGCGGACGACCACGACGAGGCCGAGCGCAGCAAGGACCCGGTGGGGACCGCATTCCGCTGCCATCTCGCGCGGTGCGCAGCCCGCCCGCGCGGCCGCTCCGAGACGACGCAGCCGCTCTGCGTGTTCGGCGAAGGTCAGCTTCGGCTTGCCCTCCCATCGCACCATCATCGACGTGAAGACGCGCCTCGCGGCAGCGACGCGCTGAGGCCAAAGTCGCTTGGAGTTGGTGAGCGCCCTGCACCGAGGTATCTCCGCTCGAGCCAACATGTCGGGAACGCTGGTCGTGAACGACCGTGACGTGTGGGACACCGCGGGCTGGGTGTTCCGCAACGTCCTCTCGCAGGTGAGCGAGGTGATCGCCACGTCGAGCCCGGATCTGGCGCTGCTCTTCCGAGAAGCGACTTCCGAACAAGGCCTCGAGTATGCCGACCTCAGATCCCTCCCAGCAGCTCGACTGCGCGACCTCCTGAGGGCGCTCGAGAGCGTCCGGGCAAGAACCCTCGCCGACGGGCCTTCGAGCTTCCGTCAGCCCGAGTTCTTCGACGGATACGTCAGACAACTGGGGTTGCTCGTCGACATGGTGAGGCGCGACGCCCGCGTGATCCCTCCGTGAGCAGAGGAGGTAGTCCAATCCTGTTCCGTCGCCAAGGCACGCGACTTACATAACTGTGGTTACGCGATTTCGCTCCCTCGAGAGGCGGAACCGTCTCTGGTGGCGGTTGCACCACCGCCGCGGCAAACTTCTGCTGAGGCGGCGCACTATGGCGCCTCTCGCGCGCGGCGCAAGGGTGTTCGGGGCGGTCCTTTGCCCGTTGCGCAGCGGGCAACCTCAGTGGCGCAGGCGCACGACGATCTCCCCGATCATGAACAGCGCGGTCGGGATCAGCGCCAGCGCGATCCAGCGCGTCAGGCTCTGCGCGCTCATCGTCCCTGTCCTCTTCGCGCCGAGGTGCGCGCCGAGCAGCGTCACGGGCGCCACGACCACGAGGGCCTTCAGGTTCACCTGCCCGCCCACGACCGCCGACAGCCCCGCGAACGTGCCGGTGAGCGCGCCGATCGCCATGTTGGTCCCGACCGCGGTGGCCGGCGTCACGCCCAGGCGCAACATGGCGGGCAGCCGCAGCGAACCGAGGAGCAGGCCGACCAGGCCCGACACGGCCCCGAGCACGGTGCCGACGAGGATCTGCAACAGGGCGACGACCGCCGGGCGGGGTGCAGCCAGCGTCGCGGGCGGAGGGATCGAGGTGCGCCGGCGCGCGAGCATCTGGAACGCCGTGGCCAGCAGGACGAGCGCGATGCCGAGCTTGACGACGCGAGCGTCGAGCTGGTGTACCCAGCGCGTGACTAGGTACGCGCTCGCGGCCGAGGGGACGCCGATCATGAGCAGCGGCACGAGTCGCACGCGACCGCTCCGCGCGTGGCCGACCGAGCCCACGACGGTCGCCGCGGTCGAGACCACGAGGCTCGTCGCCACCGCGGCGCCGGCCCCCCCGAGCACGTACGTCAACATGACCACCCGGAACTGCCCCAGCACGAGCCCGACGGCGGCGCCGACGTAGCTGAGGCCGAACGACAGGATGGCGACGACGCCCAGGCGGAGCAGCTGCTCGAGGGCCATCGCGCCTCAGAACAGGTACGAGATGCCGAACCCGCCGGACTGGAAGACGCGGATGGCGTTGCTGCTCACGGTACCGGTACCCTCCTCGTTGGCCGTGAGGGTGTGGTCGTACTGGACGGGGTTCACCCAGAGCACCAGCATGGGACCGGCGTGGCCGCGAAGTATCGCTGCAGCGAGACGTAGGGGCCGGTCTGGAACGAGCCACCGATCTTCTGCCCGCGGTCGAGGGATCCCGGGTGGGGCCCGAACTCGGCGCCGACGGCCAGGTAGTTGAGCGTGCCGAGCGGGATGCGGCCACCCACCTTGAAGATCGCATCTTCGGGCCTGACGCTTCGCCTCCACCGCGCGAAGATGTCAACGTTTCGGGAGGAAACATGGCGAACGCACCTGTCGATGTGATGGAGCTGAGCTTCTCTGCACGTCCGCACGACGCGTCTTACTGGGGGTCGCCGCCCACGCCACAGCGTCGGGCCGAGCTGCTGGCTGTCTTGCCCGATTCGGTCGCTCGCACACTCACGGACTTGCTCGATGGGCGGATCACCAAAGGGGCCGAGCGATACGCGGCGCTGCCCTCTTGTTTCAAGGACCTCGGATATCCCCAGCTCGGTAGCCTCCCTTCCTTGCTCCCAGAGGAGCTGTCTCCAGAGTGGCGTGCGCTGCTCGAGCTCTCGACCTCACTCCCACGCATCATCCCGGCATCATTCGCGACACCGATCGACGTATGGAATTTGAGGCGGTGGCTTGGGCTCGATCCTCCAGGTCGACTCGAGCAGCCAATCGAGCCGGGTGGGCCTCCGCTCTGGCGTGTCCTTGCCAGACCCGCGAGCTGGTCCGTACTCAAGAGACTCCCCCTGCCACAGCGCATCGAGGCGTTCTGCGAGGGGTCCTTGAGAGGCTATCGGCTCTCCGAGCCTGCTCTGGAGGATCTTGGCAAAGACGAGCTGTGCTCGATCGCGGAGATGAAGGCGCTCGGCGACCCCGGTGTGGAGGCCGCGCCTGCGATGGCCGAGTTCTTGTTGCGCTGGAGTGCGAGCCCCGATTGCTACGGCTCGCTCGTCCCTGGAGAGGCTCGCATCGTCGTGCTGCTCGCTGCAGCCGCAGGGCAGCTCCCCTTTGCGCCCGCCTGGGACCATCTCTACACGCTTGAATTTGACCGAAAGCACGACGTATTGAAGCGAATTCCGGCCGAGCGGCGCGCCAGCGCCATCGAGTCTGGCGTGCGCGGGGTCCATCCCTATTACGCTGAGAAGGCCATCCTACGCGCCCTGCCCCTGGTGCCGGATGCTCGACTCCTTGCATTGCTCAAGAGTGTGGGTCGCGGTGGCGGTGGCAATCCGAAGCGCGTCATTGCTGACGAGCTGGAACGAATTGGCGACCAGCACCCGGCTGTGGCTGCGCTGCTCGGTAACAAGCCGCCACCGAAGCCGCATGCAATCACGCTCCGGGCGGTGCCAATGCCGCCTCCAGGTACGCCCCTGCCCAAACTCGTGGCCGAACAGGTCTCCATTCCCGACGACAGTCGACACCTGTACAACCTGTTCACCGCCCACGCGCCAGACGGGAAGCACCTGTACGACCTGTCGCTGTTCTGTTGGGATGACGGGCCTATTTACAAAGCGGGCACTCGACAGGTCGTCGGTCACTTCGTGCAGGGGAGCGCGGAGTGCAAGAACGCCAAGCTCGCGGAAGATCTCGATACTGCACTGCATCGCTTCCGCGCTGGACTTGACTCGCCCAAGGCGAAGCCCGCCAAGAAGGCTTCAAAGAGGCCGAAGAAGGCCCCTGTGTCCAAAAAGGCGAAGAAGAAGGCCAAGTGACGATTTGACGGTCGGGAGTCGTCACTTGGGCATCGGCTCGCACTCGATTGGAAGGCCAGTCAGGCCCTTGAGCCCAGGATGGGCTCAAGGGCC
Organism: uncultured Polyangiales bacterium; assembly: GCA_964624885.1. Taxonomy (GTDB): domain Bacteria; phylum Myxococcota_A; class Polyangia; order Polyangiales; family JADJMO01; genus JADJMO01. Next base: position 17,021 of record CAZUZY010000039.1, read on the forward strand.
TGGTCGTCGGAGAGTGCATTCACCTTGAAGCTCCGGAGATCGCTGGCGGGTCGGGCTCGGGCGAATTCGGAGATTCACAGGCGATTGGAGATGGCAGGAATGGCGTCGAATCGACTGTGGACTGGGCTCGATTGCCAGCCTGGAGCGGTAACCTCCCCAGTTGGGGCTTGAGGCAACCCCTGGCCCGGCCAGACGACAGAGCTCGAAAATCAGCGCCGGGCTGAGCAGAAACAGCCGGGCTGGGAAACCCCGTGGCGAGCCCCTTGCTCGCCGGAGCCAGCCCGTGGCCTCCTCGATCACACGAAGCTGACGGGATACCCCAACGTTGTTGCATCCCAGCGAGCTCACCTCCAATTTCGAATCGGGAGCAGGACCCGGGGGCCGGTCCGCGCCAGCCACGAAAGGCGCCGAAGAGAAGCTGAGCTCCGAGAGCGAGACCGATTCGAACCCAAACCCCGCTCCCGGCCGGCCGCCCGATGAGGCCTGACCGCCTATTCCTCCGGCGGCGGCAGCACCGGCATCAAGGGCCCACAGAAGGTGAATTCGAACTCCGGATCCAACTCATGGGACCCAGACAGCTGGGGGACCTGCTGGAAGCCCTTGGTGCTGACCGCCCCCCGAAGCGCTTCAAACAGGCGCCCAACACTGGGCCGCTCCACGTCCATGAAGGACTCCACCATGGCGGCCGTGCAGACCCCGCCACACTGGGCATCGGGATTACCTGGCAACAACTTGCCCTTGAAGCCACCCACCACGTCATCGCAGTCGGCCGACTCTTGCTCGTCCTGGCAACCCGAGAACATCACCACGCAGGCCTCACCGCTGGGGTCGCCCTCCATGCCCCTCCCAAAGACAAAAGGGAGGTCCATCATGGAGCCCGAATGGCAACAGTCGAAGATGGCGGTCAGCCGCACCCCACGAGGGAGTGGGCGAGCACAGAACTCATCAATCTGGTTGTCGCGAATAGAGCCATTCTCCTCAAAGTCCATCGGCACCAGGGCCTCGTCAAAACCGTCCGGGTCCTTCGCCTTGTCCTCCTCGTTCTCACAGGGGAGCTGGTAACCATGCCCGGAGAAATGAATGAACAGGTTATCGCCTGGCTCCGCACCCTCAGCTATCCAGCGAAGGCCGTTCTCGATGTTCTCCTTGGTCGGCAGACCATTTCTTTCGGAGAAACTCTCGTCGTCGGTGTACAGCTGGACCTCCAGGGGTTCCAGCCCAAGCCACTTCAGGAGTCGCTGCATGGTGCGCACGTCATTGCTACAGCCGGGAAGCGCACTGCCTGTCCCTGGATAGGTCACCCCCACCAGCAGCGCCTTCTTGATCTCCTTCCTCACCTCGTAGCTGCCGTCCTCGGGCTGTCGCGGCTCCCAGTCCGTTCCCCTGGCGGCCACCCGCTCTTTGGCTTCAATCTCGGCCGCCCGCGCGAAGTCAGCCACGATGGTGTACCACTCCTCGATCCCGATGGTCCCGTCGTGGTCCTCATCGTGGTCCTGGAGGATTTGCTCGGCCTCCTCCTTCTTTACGAAGTGACCCATGGAGCGGATCGCCCTGAGGAGCTGCTTCCTTTGCAGCTGTCCTGACTTCTCGGTGTCATAGATGTCGAAGACCTTCTCGGCCTCGTCCAGTTGTGAGTCAGACAGGTTTGCAAAGTTCGGCATGCGCATCGCCCTCGATGGTTGGAGTGACACCTTCGAAATGAAGGGTTTTTGAGATTACAACTAACCGAACCGAGTTGTTCTCAAGCTGTGGAAGCCTTCACGCAGAGGTAAGGCGATGTAAGAAAAGGCACAAGGTTTGAAGAGCAATGAGCTGGCCGGCCTCTGCGCCGAGTTCTGTAAGGCAGTCGAAGGATCGGGTCCCACCTGAGATCGGCGGGTATCGCTCGATGGCGAGGTGGACCTGGGCGGCTTCGGAGCTTCGCAAGCGATTGGAGCCGACTGGGGCGTTGTCCAATCGCCTGTGGACAGGGCTTCTATTGTCGAGGTGCGTCCGTCGCCCCAGAGAAACTCGCGCCGAGCTTGCGATACTTGTCCAACGTTGCGCCCGTCAGCCTGGCTGAATCGAAGCTGGCGCCATCGAGCGTCGCCTCGCTGAAGGACGTCCTGTTGGCGATGACCCGCACCAGACTGGCCTTGCGAAGATTGGCCGTGCTGAACGTGCCGTCCGACAAGTCACAGCCATCGAGCTTCGCCTTTTCGAAGTTCGCCCCGCCAGCGTTGGTGCGCTGGAAGTTGCAGCCCGACAGATCAAGCCCTGAAAAGTTGGCCTGGACGACGTTGGCGCCGCTGAAGTTCGCACCCGTGACCTTTGCCGTATGGAGATCGACGGAACGCCACTTCACCAGAGACGGCTCCGCCGCTCGAGCCCTTTGGGGAGCGAAATCGCATAACCTCTGTTATGTAAAGACGCGTCCCTCGGCGACGGAGCAGGTTGGACTGCCTACCCTCTCGGTCGCGCGCAGGTGGAGCAACGTCGGGAAGTAGGGGAACCGCGCCGCCGAGAAGTCGCGCCGCATCGCCGAGAGGAGCTCGACGACGGGCGCGATGCCCTCGCGCCCCGCGATCGGCACCACCTGGCGCGCCAGCGAGAGGAACGCCACCAGGAACACGAGGCCGAGCCCTCGCGACACGAGGCCCCAGACGAGGAGCGGCGACACGCTCCCCAGCGCAGCGAGGAAGGCGGACAGGCTCAGGTCTCCCGCGCGCAGGGTGGCTTCATGTTCGCGTCGGCTCGCGCACGTCATCCTATCGGAAACCTGTCGCTCGGGGCCGCGTCAGCGCGCGACGGGTTCCGGCGCATCGAGGCCGGATCAGACAGGCTCGCGCAACGTTTCGACCAGACGCTCGACGACCTGTCGGGCGAGAGGCCGCACCTCGGGGAGCCGTCGAGTCCAGGCGAGGTGGAGCTTCGAGGCGTGGCGGCCCCCGACCGGCACCGAGCCGTACTGCGACGCCTTCAGATCGTACTCGGCCCAGGTCGGCAGGAGCCCGGCGTAGCGCTGCGACTGCACGGCCCGGAGCACCTGGGGGAACGACTCGCAGCGGAGCGCGATGTCCAGGGTCGCGCCGCGCCGGTGCGCGAGCTCGGCGAGCCGCTCCCGGAAGTCCGTGTCGCTGACCTGCAGGGCGAGGGGCAGACGGAACAGCAGCTCGTCCTCGGCGACCCCACCAGCGAGCTTCTTCGGGAAGAACAGCGCGTGCTCCACGGCGCCGATGGCGCGGCTCTGGAAGTCCTGTCGGACCTCGGCCGCGCGCACGATGCCGAGGTCGGCGGTGCCGTCGAGCAGGCGCGCGGTCACCTCCTCGGCGGGCAACGCGACGACCTCGAAGCGCGCGGGCACCGCCGCGAGGCGTGGCAGGACCAGCCAGTGGAGGACGCTCTCGCCCGCCGCGAGGACGAAGGTCGGCGCGGTCTCGGCCCGCCCCGCCTTGAGGTCTTCGAGCCCCCGCAGCATCCATCGGACGTGCTCGGCGAGGCGAAGGCCGCGCTCGTTGAGGATGCGCCGTCCCCCTCGCCGCTCCATCAACGGCTGGCCGAAGTACGCCTCGAGCTCGGCGAGCTGTCGGCTCAATTGGCTCTGGCGGGTCGGGTTCGATCGCGCGGCCTGCGCGATGCCACCCTTGTCGGCGATGGCGAGGAACGAGCGGAGGCGTTCGAGCGAGAGGCCGTCGAGTGACATGACTGCACAATCATGTCACATGCAATCACTTGCATGGCAGATGATGTCGATGGGTCGCATCTTCCGGGCATGAAGGTCTTCTTCGCCCCCGAGATGGTCGCCTCCACGTCCTCCTTCTCGCCGAGCGCGGGCAAGCCCGCCGCGGTGGTCGCGGACTGGCGAAGGCGTGGTCTGCCGATCGAACTGTGCCACCCCGCGCCCGCGACCTTCGCGGAGCTCGCGACGGCCCACGCCTCCGCCTACGTGCGCGACGTGCTGTCCTGCACCGTCCCCAACGGCTTCGGCAACCGCTCGCCCGAGGTGGCCGCGTCGCTCCCGTGGACCTCGGGCGCGATGCTGGCCGCCGCACGCCACGCCCGGTCGCGCCGCGAGCACGCCGCCGCGCCCTGCTCGGGCTTCCACCACGCGGGGTGGGATCACGGCGGTGGGTTCTGCACCTTCAACGGGCTGATGGTTGCGGCCCTCGTGCTCCTGGCCGAGGGCGCTCGGCGGGTCGGGATCCTCGACTGCGACATGCACTACGGTGACGGCACCGACGACATCCTCGAGCGGCTCGGAGAGCGCGCCAGGATCAGGCACTTCACGGCGGGCGCGACGTACCACGCGCCACGCCAGGCCGCGGCGTTCCTCGCGGAGCTCCCGTCGGTCGTCACCGCGATGGGGGACTGCGAGGTCATCCTCTACCAGCTGGCGCGGACCCGCACGTCGCCGATCCGCTCGGTGGGTTCCTCGACGGCGCACAGCTCGCCGAGCGCGACCGCATCGTGTTCACACGAGCACCCGCCCCCGTCGCATGGAACCTCGCCGGCGGCTACCAGCGCGATGCGGCGGGCAGCATCACGCCGGTGCTCGACATCCATGCGGCCACGGCCTGCCTCGGGGCGCGCCCGTGAAGCCTGCTCGCATCGTGCTGCACGGACGCTCCACCCTCGGCGGCGACGCTCAGCGCTTCTTGGTGCCCTGATCGCCTTTCGGGACCAGCTCCGAGAGAAGCACCGCAAGACCGGCGAGGGTACCACCGACCAGCACCGCACCGGTGAGCTTCTTCGCCCAATCGAGCTGCTCCGCCTTGGTGTGCCGCGCTCCTAGGCTCTGCGCCAAGCGCTCCAGCAGCGACGCGTGCAGCGGGTCGAGCGAGACCGGCTTGGTGGCGGCTGTCTCCCATCGGTATGCCGTCGTCGGATTGACCCCCAGTAACTGAGCAAACTGCGGCACCGCCATGCCGAGAACTTCGCGCAGGTGACGTATTTCTTCGCCGGTCATGCTTGACCCACTTGCATATGCAGTGCTAAAGCCTACCATAGGTTTGGCATAAAGACCAGCCCCGCAGCGCCTGCGAGGGTCACGGCGTCGTTCGACCGATTACCCCTTTTTCGCCGCACCGTGGCTCGTCGCGGTGCGTTCGCCCGACCGCTGTCCACGTTCCGTGGCGACGTCGGCCATCCCGACATTCGTCCCCACATCGCGCGCGCAACGATCTGCCACGCGCGAGCCAACGTCGTCGGAGCGATATGCCGTCCTCCGTGCGCGACGTCTTGCCATCTCGCGCGCGAGCAGGACTGCGCGTCGCGTCGTGTCGTTCGTTCACCTTCAGTTCACAAGAGCGAGGAACCGATGTCTGCCCAACTATCGATGCCCGAGCCCCCCCAGCTCCGTAACGTCGTCCCAGGCCTTAGATCCAGCTTGCGCGCCAAGCGCGAGCGCATGCTCGATCGGCCGATCATCGCCGAGATCCAGGGGACGTCCCGTGACACCGCGCCGCAGGCCCCCGATATCCTCGGTGCCCTGGACCGCGCCGCCGAGCTTCTCCAGGCTGGCCGCAACGCCTGGCACGAAGACCCCGACGACGGCACCTGCTCGGTACGGGTCACCATCGACTACGAGAACCTCTGGCGCGACCGCGAGAAGGAGGTGCTCGAAGCAATCACTGGGACCCTGGAGGGTGCGATCACACTCCTGACCGTCGAGCAAGCCAACCTGCTCGTTACCTCGCCCGGCGAGTTCCTCGCGTTGCACCCAGCGCCCGAGACGCTGGAGCTCGCCGAGTTCCGGGCGGAGGAAGTGGGCAACCGAAGGCGCGTCGTGTCGCTGACGTTCGCCACTGCACCGACGTCGCGCGAGCAGATCCGCTACCTCGCCATCGTCCCCAACCTGGTCCAGATCGAACGGCAGCTGGATGCGCTCCAGAGGATCGAGGACGCCCCCGACGATGGTCCGCTCGGCCCGCTTCGGGCCCTCGTCGGCCTGTGCGGCGCTGGGGTCCTGCATCATCCCGCAAGGACGGTCGACGAGATCGCTCCGGCCCAAGAGCGACTCGACGAGTTCCAGAAGGACTGCGTCGGCAAGGCCACGACCACGCCGCACTTCGCGGTGATCCAAGGACCGCCCGGATCTGGCAAGACGACCGTCATCAGCGGGATCATCCGGCGAGCATCAGCGCGTGGCGAGCGGGTGCTGGTGGTGTCGCCGACGCACGTAGCCGTCGACAACGTGGTCGAGAAGCTCACGCCGGAGTGTGCGGCCGAAGGCCCACTCGAGCCGAACAGCTTCCCGGTACGCTACGCTGCGCGCAAGAGGAAGCTGTCGGAGCGGGCCCTCGCCTACTGGGTCGGCAGCAAGAAGCAACACCGAGGCGCCACCATAGGCCGCCTGGTCGAACGCCAGCTGTGCAAGCACCTCCCACTCGCCCAGGGCCTGTTCGCCCTCGTGGACGAAGACGCTGCGGGCCAGGCTCCACTGTCGTCGGCGCTCACGCGCCTCGAGTCCGTCATCTGCGGAACGCCCATCGGCGTCCTCTCCTACGACTCCGTCAGGAACGCAGATCCTGGGACCTTCGATCTGCTGATCGTCGACGAGGTGTCGAAGATGACCTTGCCCGAGTTCCTGGCGATCGCTGTCAAGGCGCGCCGCTGGGCACTCGTCGGCGACCCGCAGCAGTTGCCTCCATTCAACGGCTGCGAGGAGAACGCGGTGACCCTCGACGACATCCTCAGTTCCGAGATGGAGCTCGCGTGCTCGGTCGGCGCAGTGCTGGAGCGCATCCCCCCCGCCGAACGCGCCGACCAGCGACTCATCGTGGTCGCGAAGAACCCGGTGCGAACTTGTACTGCCGTGCGTGCGCAGCTCCTCGGGATGGAGCGCGCACCATCCGTCGCGCTGCTGCCCGATTCGCGCGGCGCCGGCGTGGTCATCTGCGCCCAGACGGACCTGGAGGCTGCGGCCGACCTCTTGCTGGCGGTGTCGGGTCGCGACTACAGGCACAACCCGCGTCGCGAGGGAACGATCCGGGTCCTTGTGGAGAAGGGACTCGAGATCGAGGGCGCGCCCGGCAGGCCGCTTGTCGACGCCAAGCTCCGCGCCGGAGCCGCCATCTTCGAGAAGAGCTACGGCGTCTACCACGCGCAGCCATGGTGCAGGCGCAGCCGCCAAGAGCTCGATATGGTGACCTATCGCGCTGGCATCGCCCGCAGCCTTCCCTCCGCGCTGGCGGTCGCCGTCCTGCAAGAACCCGCCAGCGTGGAAGCTCTGGGCCAGCAGATCGCCGAACGCTTCGCTCTGAACGCGGTCGCGGTCTACGACTGGCTCACGGGAATCCCCGCGGCCGGCTTCGACACGGCGCCGCTCCTCCACCTCGGCGCGTTCTCCGCACGCGACGTCGTCGACGCAGTTCGCCCGTTCACCGGAGTGCTGAAAAAGCAGTATCGGATGCACGCGAGCATCTCCCGGGTGCCGCGCGAGATGTTCTACTTCGGCGAGGCATTGCACGACGGGAAGACGGACCCAGACGCCGTCTGCCGGGTACGGCTGCTCCAGGTGACACCGCCGGGCGACGCGGGCGAGCTCAATCCGACCGAGGCCGATACGATCGTCGCCCTCTTGCGGAAGCTCGACTCCGATCCTGCCGCCGCGAAGGACCGCCCGACCATCATGTTGATCACACCCTACACACAGCAGGAGGCGCTGCTCGGGCTTGCGGTGGACACCCTGCGAAGGGACGGGGCCATCACGAACCTCGAGGTCTCGGTGTGCACCCTCGACAAGTGCCAGGGACGCGAAGCCGACTACGTGTTCATCAGCCTTGTGCGGTCGGGGCGCGGCTCGCCGTTCATGAACCTGCCGAAACGCTGGAACGTGGCGCTGACACGTGCCATGAAGGGCCTGTTCATCGTCGGTGACATTGCCGCCTACCTGAAGGACGCACGCAACGCTCGGCCCGATCCGCGCACGGGGCACCGGCGGCTGAGCCTGCTCGCGCGAGTTCTCGAGGCCTACGACCGTCAGATCAAGGGGACGCCATGAAAGCACCGCCTCCCTCACGCGAGGAGATCGAGACCCTTTGCATCCTGCACACGGTCGGCCGCCGCGGGTGCCACGTCGGTGAGCTCACTATCCAACTCGGGCTGTCAACAGCCCTGACGGCAGCCATGGCGCAGGCAATCGAGCCGTTCGTCGAGGCCGGTTGGCTTGCCTACGAGGACGGGTGCTTCTCGCTGACCGACTTCGGTCAGACGTATGTGGAGTCCCGGCTCCGCCAGCTGGGGCTTGGTTGAGGCGGTCGAGCGTGTGGCGGGTGGCGGGACCGCGCCACCGGTATGCGCGCGTTGCTCTGCGGCAGCGTGGAGGTCACGCGCGTGTGGACCACGAACTCAGGAGGCCGGTGACCGGCCTCGTCGCTCAGTTCTGCGGCGAGAAGGAGAGGCTCGCGTCGAACGTGTGCGCCGGGTCGTCTGCGACGGCACCCGTTTCGAGGCGCTTCTTCACGCACGCCTCGAGCGACGGCGACGCGGGGGTACAGACCACGGTGGCCTTGGCCGGCGCACCGCCGCCGAGGCTGACCACCGCCTTGCACACGGCCTTGTGGGTGGGATCGGTGGCCAGCAGCACTTGGTGACAGGCGCGCAGCCCGGCGATGCGCGCCTTGAGGTGCCGCGCGTCGCCCTCCCCCGGCGGGGCCTTCGTCACGACGACGTTCGAGGCGGGGCCCTTCCCGAGCCCGCCGGGGAACGGGGCGCCGTAGGCGCCGATGCCCGGCCCCGGAGAGTTGAACGGGGGTGGTGCGCCGTACATCGGGGCGTTGACGACCGGGCCCGTGTCGGAGGGGATCGGCGGCGCGAAGACCGTGGGGGCCGTGGTCGTGGAGGGTTGCACCGAGGCGGTCGCGGACGGGATCGGAGCGGTGGCCGAGGGTGGCGGGCTCGCCGTCGTGGACGGGGCCGTGCTCGACGCGGTCGTCCCGCCGGTGTTGGCGGCCGGCCCCGACGCGCAAGCGGCGACCGAGGTCGCGAGGCTCGCGAACGTCATCAGCGAGAGCCGATCGAGGCGCCGCCCACCTTGCGCGAAGAGCGGCACGTCTGGCGCGGCGCGCGCGCGTCGACCGCCTCCGCAGAACGGACACACCGCGTCGTCGAGGCGGACGTGGCGACGGCACTGGCCGCAGACGACGAGCGTCGGTGACTTCGGCGCAGCTGCCTCTGTAGCCCCGGGGCCGGGTTCGTCACGTCGCACCATCCGGCAAGGATACAGTGCTCCAAAGCCCTTCGAGTAGGGGCATCGAGCTGGCTTGCGGGGCGGCCCACCGCGGCGAGCGATCAGTTGCAGACGTTGTCGACGCACGAAGAGGTGAGGCCGCAGTCGCCGACCCGGGCGCAGGCGTAACCCGACTTGTTCGGGACGCACACGCCGCCGCCGCAGTGCAGGTCGAAGCCGCACTCGCCCGTGTCCTTGCCGGCGCAGGGGGCACCCAGCTTGTTCGGGTGGCAGACACCCTTGCCACAGTGCATGCCGTACCCGCAGTCGGTGTTGCCAGCGCAGGGGCAGCCGGGAGCGTCCATCTTCCAGCAGAAGCCGTTGGTGCACCGGGCGCTCGCACCGGGGTAGACGCCGACGCAGTCCGAGATCGAGCCGCACTTCTTGGTCGATGCTGGACACGCCGCCGCGGGGAGCTCGGGGACGACGATCGCCTTCGGCGCGACGCCGGTCGGAACGGGACCGGCGGCCATCGCGCACGAGTAGATCTCGTCGCCCTTGGCCTTGGCGGCGCCGATCTTCGCCTCGTCGGTGACGCCCTGGTCCATCACCAGGACCATGTTGAACGCCGATCCCTGGATCATGAATTGAATCCAGATCTGCGCGTCGTAGCGCACGTTGAGCGAGGTCGGGTGCTGCGCGAACGTGAGGCCCCTCTGCGTCGCGCAGGCGCCGAGCGGCGCGAAGTACCCAGACGCCGCCGAAGCCGGCGTGCTGAGCGGATACGAGCGCGTGGCCGCGCAGGAGACCGCGAGGGTGGCGAGGAGGGCGAGGAGGGCGAGCGTGGGGACATCGTCCGTGCCTATCACGTGAGCGCTCCGCGGCGACATCGGAACCGTCGGACCGGAGACCGACGGCGGGAGCAGACGCTCGCTCGAAACCGCAGAGTGACAGGGTCGTTACGCGCAACAGCCACGCGATGTCGTACGCTCACCCCCAGAGGGGGACGAGATGACAAAGCACGAACCGGCGTTGCGCCTCGGGCTGGTGGTGGGTGTGCTCGCTTCCACGCGCGGAGCGCACGCCAACTTCCTCGACGACCTCATCAAGTCGGGCCAGGACGTCGGACGGAGCGCCTGGCACGAGACCACCGGCGCGCTCGCGCAGGGAGGCAAGCGCATCGCCAACCTGGCGATCGACGGGGGCGGCAAGGTCGTCGCCTACCAGGTCGTGCGCGGGTCGCGCAGCGTGCTCGACGCAACCGTCGAGAACGGCCTGCTGCGCGAACAAGGCGGGAAGCTGTTCGTCAAGTTCAAGAACGGCGCCGTCGAGGTGGGCGAGGTGATGGTCGACGAGGCCGGCAACATCAGCGGCACCGTCGCCGCCGGGCTCAAGGACGCCGCGCTCTACGCCTATCGGGAGGGCGCGATCGTCGTCCGCGATCTGGCGAGCCTCTCGTGCAGCGACATCTCTCGGCTCGTCGGGGGCGGCGGCAACGCGAAGATCGACCCCGATCTCGGCGGCGTGAAGGCGTGCGGCGCCAACGTGGCCGCGGGGTTCGTGTGCGCGCTGCCGGGCGCGATCGAGTCGCTCGTCTCGGACTCGAGCGAGCTCGTGTCCACTATCTCCAGCGCCTCGCGCGCGGGGATCTGCAAGGCGCTCCTGGTGCCCCCTGCGGGCGAGGTGTGCGGCGCCGCCACTGCGCTCTCCGATCAGGTCAATCGGGCCGCCAAGTGCCTGATCAAGACCATCGACCTCGTGAAGGCGCAGAAGCCGAGCGGCTTCTCGTTGAACGAGTCAAAGTGCCGCGACCTCGGCGGTTTCGCGCTCGGTCTCGCGATCGACCTGGTCAAGCGCACGTCGGCCGCCAAGAACATCCCCAAGCGCGTCGCCGAGCTGGTCAGCCTGATCATGGACGCGTCCGACGCGGTCGGCACCGTGAACGGACTCAAGCAGCTGCCCGAGGAGTGCAAGCCGACTCCGCCACCGCCCACGCCCCCCGTCAGCCAGCCCACCCTGTGGACCGACAGCAAGTACAAGGGCAAGTCGTTCGCGGTGTCGGCCGACACACCGGCCCTGCCGGCGGGGATCGCGGACGCGGTCTCGTCGATCCAGCTCCCCAAGGGCACCTCCGTCGCCGTCTTCGCCGATCCCGACTACCGCGGCGTCTGCGACTCGTTCTCGACCGACGTGGTCACCATGGGTCTCAGCAACGTCGGCCACGATCATGCGTCGTCGATCAAGGTCGGGCAGCTCTGCCCCGGCACGCCGGTCGTGCGCGTGTTCAAGGACACCAAGTACGCGGGCCGCGCGGTCGAGCTCGCGTTCGACGTGCCCGACCTGAAGAACATCGGGATGGATCGCGCCATCTCCTCGGTCAAGTGGCTCGGGCCCCAGAAGACGCTCGCGCTCTACAGTCTCCCTGGCTACGGCGGCTATTGCCGCAACGTCTTCGGGAACGACAACGGCAGCAAGTACCAGAGCGCGAACGACTTCGCGGGCTCGCTGCGGATTGATCGGTCGTGTCCGACGAGCGTCGCCATCCAGACCTTCACCACGACCAAATTCGGGGGGAGCAGTCAGCAGTTCCACGCGGACGTGCCCGACACGGTCGCCGCCTCGGCGAACAACATGTCTTCCATCAAGGTCCTGGGGGGCAAGAAGGCGGCGTTGTTCAAGGACACCTGGTTCCGCGGAGAGTGCACGGCCGTCAGCGGCGACACCTCCAAGCTCCCGAGCGGCTTCAACGACAACGTGCGCTCGATCCGCGTGGACTCGGACTGTGGCGGCTACGCATGGACGGGGTCCTACGACGCGATCCTGGCGGCGAGCGGGCTCTGTCTGACCGGCAAGCCCGACGGCACGGTGACGATGGCGCCGTGCGATCGCTCGCCGAGCCAGGGTTGGGCACGGACCTCGGGCGACCAGCTCGTGAACCTCGGGGCCTCCCGGTGCCTCGCCGTCACCCCGAGCCTGGCCGGGACGGCCGGCGCGCCGATCTTCCTCGAGGCCTGCAACGCGAACGCGACGCACCAGCGGTTCTACCCTCGCGGCCTCGAGCTCGAGACCACGCCGGCGAAGGCCGGGATCACCTGGGTGGGCTGGGAGGGGCGCTGCATCGAGATCGAAGCGCGCGACCTGTTCGTGCCGGGGGCGCGCGTGCAGCTCGGGAACTGCGGCGCCGACGCGGCGCAGACGTTCCGGCTCCGCGGAGCCAAGACCACGAGCACACGCCCGGCGCTCGGCGAGGTGCCCGCCGGCCAGGAGCTCCACTGCCCGTTCGACCTGCTCACGCACGGCAACCTGAGCTGCTGGTCGGGACCCGAGATCCTCACGGTACCGTTCGCCGATCTGTCGACTGACCCGGCTCTCCTGCCGCCCGACGGGTTCGTCACGCTGCACGCCAACGGCTTCACGCTGCCGCGGAGGGCGACGCACGAGCCCACCGACCACGCCTTCACCGCTTCGCTCTGGTTCTCCACGACCGAGGCGAAGGGCCAACGCATCCTGCTGGCGAAGGGCAACACCGCGGCGAAGAGCGCTGGCTACTCCCTCTTCACGACCGATGGGATCCTGGTGTTCCGGGTCAGCGACGGCACCTCCACTGCGGCGGTGAAGCGCGCCCTCCCCGCCGACGGCAAGTGGCACCACGTGGCGGTGGTCTTCGACCGCAAGAGCGCGCTGACCGCGTGGCTCGACGGCTCGCCCAAGGAGTGGTCGGCGGGGGGTGGCGACGCCACGACGAGCGCGACCGCGAGCCTCGGCGAGATCCGTTCGGACGTCGGCGTGACGGTCGGCGGGAGCTGGGAAGGTCGGCTGGACGAGCTCCGGCTCTTCCGCCGACCGCTCACGGAGGCTGAGATCCTGTCGCTCGCGAAGCAGCGGTGACCACCAGCTGCGATCGTCACCGCGCTCGTGGAAGGTGGCGCGCGAGCTCTCGTCGCGAACCGAGGCCGATCTTCTTGCAGATCGAGGCGACCTGGTGGGCGATTGTGTGGGCGGACACCCCTCGCAGCTTGGCGATTGTTCGATTCGTGAGCCCCTGGGCGACGAGCCCGGCAACGCTGGCTTCCGCGGGCGTGAGACGAACATCCCGGGACGCGAGCGGCCACGAAACGACGAGGAGAGTGACGCCGTTGCACCTCCAGATGTATGCTCGACGATCGGTCTTCGCCGACGAGGTGTGAGATGGCAAGGGGGGCAGCGGACTGGCTGGCATCGGTCGAGGCAGCGTATGACCTCGACGCGACCGATGAGAAGTGGATCGAAGGGCTGGCCCGATCCATCGCGCCGCTCGTCGGCCGAGGTCGTGGGACGACCGCGTGGCTCTACGACGTTCGAGATGGGGCTCGCCCGCACATCGGCCCGCTCGTCGTGCTCGACGCTCCTACCCAGTTCGTCGGCCTGCCGACCGAGTTCCTGGATCGCTTCGGGGAGCGCGCTGCGACGGTGGCCTACCGCGGCGTGCGGGCGGTAGAGACGGGACGCAATCTGTTCAGGCCATGGGGATCGAGTCGAACCTGTGGGACCAGTGGACCGGGGAGCTCGGGGTCCGCGACTACATCGCGATGCGGAGCAGTCCGACCGCTCCCGTCGGCGTGCTGGTCGGGGCACCGCAGCCGGACCCCGTCCGGCTCGCCGCGCCGTTGCGAACGGTGCTGGGCCGGATCGCGGCCCACCTCGGCGCGGCCTTCCGCCTGCGACAACTCGTGATGCATCCGTCGGCGGCCGTGCTCACGACCGGCGGCAGGCTGGTCCATGCCAGCTCCGAGACCGAGAGCCTGCGCGAAACACTCCGCCACGCCGTCCGCTCCCGGGAGCACGCCCGGACGAGCCACGCCCGTGGGGACTCGACCAGCCTCGAGCTCTGGCCCGCGCTGGTGAGCGGGAGGTTCAGTCTCCTCGATCAGTTCGACAGCGACGGCCGACGTCACGTCGTCGCGGTCGCCAATCCGGTGGGCACCCACGCCGACCATGCGCTCTCACCACGCGAGGCCGAGGTCGCCGCCCTGGCTGGGCGGGAGCTCTCGAACAAGCTCATCGCCTACCACCTCGGGATCGCAGAGAGCACCGTCGCCACGCTCCTCTCAAGAGCGCTCCGCCGCCTGCGGCTCCGTCGGCGCTCCGAGCTCTCCGCGCTCGCGCCCGCCCTGACGTTCCCGTCGACGAAATAGCCATGGAGCACGGCGTCGTGATCGGGTGTTCTCGTGGAATGCACCGCACCACGATCTTTCCGCTCTTGCTGGTGGCTTGCAGCGACTCGACGCCGGCTGCTCCCGCCTCTCCGCCCGCCGAGGCGGGGACCACGGAAGTCGGGTCCGACGGAGCTGCGGATGCTTCTGCGTTCTGTGACAGGTGCCTCGAAGAGCGGTTGAAGGGCTACTGCGACAGCGCACTGCTCGGCGCCGTCATCGCCGTCGTCGAGACGGACGGGCGTCGTCACTACGCCAGCTGCGGCCACGCGGATCTGGCCAAGAAGCGCCCCGTCGTGGTGGCCGACCGGTTTCGTGTCGGGAGCATCACGAAGACCTTCACGGCATCTCTCGCGCTCGGCCTGGTCGACGAGGGCGCACTATCGCTCGACGCGACGCCCGAATCGCAGGGCGTCGCGGTCGATGGCGCCACGACCATCACACTCCGGAACCTCCTCGGTCACACCTCAGGTCTCTTCGACTACAACAGCGACCTCGGGTTCGACTGGTCGCGCGCTTGGACGATCCCCGAGGTCATCGCCTGGGTGACCGACCGGCACGACCTGATGTTCGAGCCAGGCAAGGAGTTCTCCTATTCGGGCACCGGCTACCAGGTCGTGTCCGAGATGATTGGGGCGAAGGGGCGCCCGTCGTATGCGAAGGCACTGCGAGCTCGGGTCCTCGACAAGCTGGCGCTGCGAGACACCTTTCTCCAGGGCGCGGAGGCGATACCCGGTGGTCGCACCGAAGGGTCGCGTCGCGTCGGGACGGCGTTCGTCGTCCCGGAGTTCCCGAATGACTGGGCCTCGGCCGACGGGTCCCTCGTCTCGAACGTCGACGACCTCTTGACGTTCGCCTCGAAGCTGCTCCGGGAGCGCACGCTGATCTCGACGAAGGCAGTGGAGACGATGGTCGCTCCCACCCGACTGCCGGACGGCACGACGGCCCGATTCCTCGGCGACGAGTACGGACTCGGGGTGTTCGTACGAACGGATCCGCGCGGTCCCATCTACTTGCACGGCGGGGCTGACTTCGGCTTCTCGGCGTTCGTGGGCATCCAGCCCGCCACGGGGCACGCAGTCGCCTTCCTCACCAATACGGAGGGCGTCGACCCGCGCGCGATCGCCCAGCTCGGGTGGGAAGCGCTCGGGCACTGAAGGCACCGAGTGAGGGCACTGAGGGCAGGGGGAATAGAGCCATGAGTCTCGACGAGCGCATCATGCTGGCCACCATCGTCGCCCTCGGCGGCTGTGGTCACACCTATCTCGATCAGCCCATCGCAGACACGGGGTCCGACCTCGGCACCGACACCGCCGAGTAGAGAACCGCGCCCCTACCCGGCGCCTGGAGACACATCGAGACCGTGTGTGGCGCGCACTTGTGGATCGCGACGCGGAAGTCCGGGTCCACGGCCAAGGCCTAGCGTACGACCTCGGTGCCGGCCTGCGACGCCCTTCACCGCTCGCGCCGAGTTCGCCTGGCTACCCAGAGCGAGACGCGTGGAGCACGCGGTCGCGCCCGTCGGCCAGGAGCCCTTCGGCGGCCGCGCGCGAGACCACCGGTGTCTGCGCACAGATCGTCCACACGAGGCGGCCCTCGAGGGTGGTCGCGGTCGAGGCGAGCTCGCCGAGGAACGATGGGTTCGCGGCGAAGCCCCCGTGCTCCGCTCGGACCGGGCCGTCGAGCCCGAGATCCATGCGCCCGATGTTGGTGATCCCGACGGTGGTGGGAGGTCCCATCTGCGCGACGAGCTCGAGCGTCCGGCGCGGACGCGCGCGCACCGAGCCGGCCAGCAACGCGAACTGCGGCGGTACCAGGTGCCGGTGCTGACCGCGCTCGAGCCCCGCGACGAGGGCCGCGCGCACCTCGCGTGCGAGCCGCCAGAAGTAGGTCGCCCCGTCGACCGTGTGCACCGAGCCGAGCATCGACACGTAGAAGCCGAGCGCCTCGCCCACGTCGGCCCGCCCACGCGCGGACGTCGACCGGGGACCCGAGGGTCGCGCCGCGCGGGCCGCCGTGCCCGGCAGAGGCGAGGGTCGCGAGGGTGAGGCCCGCGAGGAGCGCGCCATGCACGGTGGTGTGCTCGCGCCGACAGACCGCGCCGAGCCGCGCCGTGTCGTCCTCGCTCCAGACGTGGCGCACCACCGGAGGGTAGGCAGTCCAACCTGCTCCGTCGCCGAGGGACGCGTCTTTACATAACAGAGGTTATGCGATTTCGCTCCCCAAAGGGCTCGAGCGGCGGAGCCGTCTCTGGTGGCTCCACCGGCTTTCGGTGCTGCCCGACGGACGCATCGTCTACCGGCTCCAGCACCCGCGAAGGAACGCGACCCACCGGATCCTGCAGCCGGTCGAGCTGCTCGCGAGGATTGCTGCGCTGATCCCCCCGCCGCGTCGCCCGTTCCTGCGCTACCACGGCGTGCTCGCGCCGAGCTCCCGGTGGCGCAGCGCGATCGTGCCGCTGCCCCAGCCATCCCTGCCGCCCAGGCCACTGGCGGCCCCGCCTCGACCCAGTCCGCGGCCTGCAGAGCGAGCCGCGAGAACACTTCCGCCGAGCATGGCCCTCGCCTCGCCGCGGGTGGCAGGTCGAGCCCCGTTCGCTACGATCACCGAAGCCCATCGTGCCCGCGTCCTCCAGGGAGCCCCTCCTCGCGACCTCTCCTCGCATGGAGTGGAGCAAGTTGCTCCGATCTTCGCGGAGAGGCGACCCAGCCATCGGCATCGCCGTGGCCGCCCGCGATCTGGCCGTCCATGCGCGTGCTTGCGGCGCGACGAGCTACGCTCGGAGCGGCACCGCGTGGACGCTGCCGTCGCCGCCGATCAGCCCGAGCTCGCCGGCGGCCGTTGCCGTCCACACGTCCGCCTCGCCGATCACGCGGTGGGCGTCCCGGTCGACGAGCACCGCGCCGCCCATGTGGCGTACGATCAGCAGAGAGCCGACGAACGTCGCGCGGGCGGGCTCGATCGCACCCACGCCGATGCGGCCGCGCGGCTCGCCGGTGCGGGCGTCCCGGAGCACCGACGAGCACTCCGGCCCGTCGGCCTCGAAGACCGCGACCTCGCCGCGGTCGATGCAGGTCACCTCGCTCGCCGCTGGGTGGGACCACAGCACGCGTGCCTCGTGGACATCGCAGACCTCGACGGTCGACGAGCCGTCGCGCGCGCCCCGGGTGGACGTGACGAGCAGGCCGTTCCAGCTCGAGCCACACGCGAGCGCGTCGCGACGCAGCACCCGGCGCGGCGCGCCGTCGTCGCCGAGGACGTAGGCGGACGGTGTCTCGGCGTCCCCGACGCGAGAGAGGACGATGCGCGCGTCGCCGTCGACGAGCAGCCGGTCACCGCCCACGCGCAAGGTGATGGCCTTGCGGGCGCCTCCCGTGGCTGCGTCGAACCGCGCGATCACGATCCGCCCCTTCTTCCGGGTGTCGACCACGACCCACAGCTCGTCGCCGACGATCGCGGCGGCGCCTTCGATCACGACGCCGCCGAGCGGCGCCGTCCACGCGATGCCTGCCGGCGCGACCGCGACGACCCACCGCCTCCGTTCCACGCAGCACTCGGTGAAGACGAGTCTGCCGCTCCGTACCAGGAAGCTCGGGTAGAGGTCGGCTGCGGGGAGGGCGACCCTCGCGCGCTCGTGGCCATCCGCGAGGGCGTGGAAC
The DNA here is from genome assembly GCA_964624885.1 of uncultured Polyangiales bacterium. Lineage (GTDB taxonomy): Bacteria > Myxococcota_A > Polyangia > Polyangiales > JADJMO01 > JADJMO01. The sequence continues at coordinate 35,020 of CAZUZY010000039.1, forward strand.
GATACGGCATGGGAGCTGCGGACGACGACCTCGTCTCCCGTGACGATCGGCGCGAGGAAGACTAGGCCGCGGACCGGGGCGACCCAGAGGGTGGGGAGCGACAACGCGGTCACCCGGGAGCCATAGCCCATGGCCACGGCGCCATCACGGGTGCAAAATCGCGTGACAACCTCCGATCGCGTTGGCGCCCCTTCCCTGGGATGAGCGCCGAGATCCGCCCCACCTTCGCGCTGGAGCTCGATTGTCCGAGCAGGACCGCCCTCGAGCGGGTGTACGCACGGCTCGGCGAGGGACCGCACCAGCTCCGTCGGAGCCGCTCGTGGAGCGGCAAGCGCCCGATGGACACGCGGGACCACGACCACTTCGTGCTCACCGTGGCCGAGGACGCCCAGCGGCTCCGCTCGCGGCCTGAACGGGCGGGCTCAACGACCCCGCAGTCTCGTCCACGCGAAGAGGCTCGTCGCGATCAGCAGGACTCCCCAGAAGCCGAT
>CAZUZY010000040.1:0-32740 GCA_964624885.1 uncultured Polyangiales bacterium
AGCTGCCGACCCCGCGTGACGGCTTCCCGAGCACGCCCGCGCCGCCGCCGGTCTCGCGCGCGGTGGCGTCGGCGCGCGACATCGTGCTCGACCCCGAGCGCTTCGAGGTGCTGGCCGACGTGCCGGACGACGCGCGCGAGGCGCTCGTCGAGGCCTCGGAGAAGCAGGTGCTCTTGCCCGACGAGCAGCAGGTCGCGCCGCCGATGGTGGTCGTGCTCTCCGGCGAGCTCGAGGTGCGCGCCCCTGGCTACATCACCCGCCTCGACGTGATCGGTCAGGGTCAGGTGCGCCTGCTCGCGCCGCTCGCGCCGGCCGCCGGTCAGCTCCAGCTCCTCGGCGGCCCGAAGGGCGCTCGCTACCTCGCCGTCCCCCAGGAGGCGGTCGAGGCGCTGCACGTGGCTGCGCCGTGGGTGGTGCAGGAGCTCGAGCCGGCGAGCGACGACGTGCACGTCGTCGCGGGGGCGCTGACCGGCAAGCTCGGCGCCCGTCTCGACGGCGGCATCCTCGACGCCGTGCTCTCTCGCGCGAAGACGATGCGCCTCGCGCCGTTCGCGCCCGTGGTCAAGCAGGGCGAGGTGGTGCGCGCGCTGATCTTCGTCGGCGCGGGCGAGCTCTCGCTGCGCACGGGCTCCGACGCCGACGCGATGGAGATCGGCACGCTCGATCCGGGCGAGGTGCTGTTCCCCGCCGAGCTCCTCGCGCGCGAGCCCGCGCCCTCCACGGTGCGCGCCGGCGAGCGAGGGGCCCTCGTGATCGTGGCCACCCGCAGCGCGACCGAGGAGATGCTCGTGACCGTGCCCCCGCTCCTCGAGCTGCTCGGCGAGGGCTGATGACCTCGCGCGTGTGCGCCCTCGTCCTCGTCCTCGCGAGCGTGGTGACGGTCGGCTGCGCGCACGTGGAGACCCCGCGCGAGAAGGCGCTCCTCCTGCTCGCCCACGGGCGTATCCCGCAGGGGATCGTGGAGCTCGAGAAGATCCGCGACGCGCACCCCGACGACCCGCAGGCGCACATCGACCTCGGGCACGGCTACGAGCTCGCCCACCGCTACGACGAGGCGCTGGTCGAGTACGATCGCGCCGCCGAGGTGAAAAAGTCCGACCCGCGCGGCCCTCGCGAGGGGGGCCTGCGCTGCGCCGCGTGGGGCGAGCACGCCGCCGCGATCCCGCGGCTCGAGGAGGCGATCCACCGCGGCGATCAGGACCCGCTCACCTACCACGCGCTCGGCTTCTCGCGCCTGCAGCGCGGGGACAAGAAGGGCGCGCGCGAGGCCTACACCGCGGGGCTCGCCACCAAGGACGGCGATCGCGACGCCACCTGCGTGCTCGGCCTGGCCACGCTCGCCGTGATCGACGAGGACGGCAAGGAGGCGCTGCGCTGGTACGAGGAGCTGATCAAGCGCCGCCCCAAGCACGCTGGTGCGCGCCTCGGCCTCGCCTGGGCGCTCACCAAGCTCGGCCGCCACGCGGAGGCCGACGCCGCGCTCGCCGAGGCGGTGGAGCTCGGCGCGACGGCGCAGGAGACGGCGAAGCTGCGGGTGTGGATGAAGGAGCAGCGCGCGCCGAAGTGAGCCCCTGGGCGCGGGGCAACTTTACTTCGAGAATTCCAGGCGATCGAGCGCGTGCACGAACGTGCCGATGCCCTCGAGGGAGCGCACCTCGATGCGGTGGGTGCCGGCCACGAGGTGCACCTTGCCGGCCGCGTTCCAGTGCAGGACCGACTTGGCGCCGCGTCCGTCGAGCGGCGGCGCGAGCACCGTGCCGTCGACCACGAGCGCGAAGCGGCCGCTGTCGAAGCGCAGCGGGATCTCCGCCGAGATCTGGTAGTCGCCCTCCTCGAACAGGTGCTGGCGGAAGACGATGTTGGCCTTCGGCGAGCGGAACGTGATCTTGAGGAACTGCCGGTTGCTCGCCTCGGGCAGGCCTTCGATCTGCGCGTAGCTGTCCACCCGCGTGTCGGGCGGGAACTTCGCCTCGCCCTCGACGACGACCCGTGACGGCGTGGGCTGCGCGAACGGGAACGGCAGCGGGCGCCCGATGCAGTCGACCCGCTGGTGGTTCCAGGTCGGGTACATGGTCACCATCTGGCGATCGTGCGCCACGTCGAAGCTGCGCACGTAGACGCGATCGCCGTCCCACAGCCGCGGGGTGTTGAGCACGCTCGGCCAGCCGTACACGACGTCGCCGCGGTCGGGCTCGACGCAGTTCTGCACGTAGACGATCGCGTGGTGGGCGTTGGTCGCGTTGACGTTCTCCTGCACGCGCTCGGCCTGGCGCTGGCGGTTGATGTCCCGGATGCGCTTTGGGATGTCCTCGCGCAGCTCGTCGACGACCACGAGAGCGAGCAGCATCGTCGCGACCGCCGACGCGATCCGCCACGCCTTGCTCGGCACCGTGTCGTCGCCTTCGCTGCGCTCGAGGCTGATCCCGGCGGCGATGGCCACGGCGAGCGGGCCCATGAGGTCGGCGTAGAGCCGCGCGCCGTGCTGGATCGCGTGGTAGTAGAACGCGTAGTACACGGCGAGCGGACCGAGCGTGCCCACCACCACGAGCGCGTCCTCGCGTCGGCGCGGCCGCAGCACGAACAGCGCGGCGAGCGCGATCGGCCAGCCCGTGCCCCAGGCGTCGACGCGGAACACGTTCCACCGCATGGTGGTGACCTGCATCGCGCGCGCGAGGGTGTAGCCCTCGGGGGGCACCTCCTTCGGATGCTCGCGCCCGCACCCCACCTCGTCGCCGAAGCCGAGCCGGTGGCAGTCGGGGTTGTCCTCGGTCTGCGCGAAGTAGCGGTCCTGCGGCAGCTCGAGCGCGTGCCCCGTCGTGCGGAGGTTCCACGCGGCCTGGGTGAGCGGGCCGAGGGCCGCGAGGCACACGAACACGAGCAGCGGCCGCCGCACCGCGCGTGGCACGCTCGGCCGGAGGAACCGCGCGAACCGCGAGGCTGGGGCTGGATTGGAGGGGAAGCGCACCCCGAACACGAGGACGCCCACCACGATCCCGAAGAACAGCGTGAGCGCCGTCGGCAGGCGGGTGATCACGAGCCACGCGCTCGCGATGCCGCCGAGCACCGCGCCGAGGTGGGCGCGGCGAGGGTCGGGGTCGACCAGCGCGAAGTGCAGCCCCTCGAGCCCGAGGCACAGCAGCGCGGCCGCGAGCGTGTGCGCGAAATAGGCGCCGCCGACCACGTGCAGGAACCCACTGCAGAGCAGCAAGAGGCCGGCGATCACCCCGGCGACCCGGCCGTAGAGCCGATCGGCGAGCCGCGAGCCGGCGACCACGAGCATGGCCGTGGCGAACGCGGGGGCGAGGCCGGGCGCGTGGAGCTTCCAGAACACCGCGAGCAGCAGCGGCCAGCCGGGCTGGAACAGCGGGTAGCTGCGCCCGTCCTCCACCAGGAAGCGCATGCGGAAGAACTCGAACAGCGGGTGCGAGGGCGGCACGGGCTGGCCGATCGAGATCCGGCGCGCGAGGAGGTCGTAGCTGATCTCGTCCTGGATCTGCGGGAACGCGCCGAACGCACCGAAGGTGAACCGCTTCACGAGCAGGAACGCGACGGCGAAGAACACCACGTCGAGCACCACGCGCGGGATGCGCGCGATGCGCCGCGCGACCTCGGCCTGCCGCAGGTACGAGCCGACCAGCACCGCCACCGCGAGCAGCCAGTACGGACCCGCGTGGAACACGCGGCCCCCGAAATCGAACACGAATCCGTGCCTCGGCGCGCGGAAGGCGGCGGCCACGATCAGCGAGGCCAGGCCGACTTGGATCAGGCGGAGGGCGTTGGGGAGCACGGGCAGCAGGTCTTCTCGAGGGAGGCGAGAGCTTACCCATCGGCCACCACAGCGGGGGCGGAATTCCTCCCCACCCGCCTCGGCCGTCGGCCGTCAGCGACACGACGAGGGGGACCCCGCGGGGGTCGAAGGCCCCGCCAGCAATGGGGGGCGGTCGGCGGTCAGCGACGCGACGAGCGCAGCGAGGAGCGGCGCGGCGGCCGACCCCAGCGGGGGCCCCCCGCCAGCAAATAGGGCCAATCGAGGGGCTGCGCGCTAGACTCCTCGATCTCTTGCCTTCGGAGGTCTCATGAGCGCGTCGTTCGTCCAGCGGGTCGTCAAGGTGGCCTGTGCCGCCAGCATGGTCACCGGCCTCGCCTTCGGGTGTGGCTCGCGCTCGACGCTCGACGGGGTCGCGCAGCCCGAGATCGACGGCGGCGTCACCCCCAAGAGCTGCGGCGACGGCATCTGTCAGGCCGACGAGAGCTGCGCCTCGTGCTCCGCCGACTGCGGCAAGTGCGCCACCTGCGGCAACGGCGTCTGCGATCCGAGCGAGAGCTGCACGAGCTGCCCCGGCGACTGCGGCAAGTGCTCCACCTGCGGCGACGGCACCTGTCAGGACACCGAGAGCTGCGCGAGCTGCTCGGACGACTGCGGCAAGTGCCCGGCCTGCGGCGACGGCGTGTGCGCCGGCGGCGAGGACTGCGCCACGTGTCCGGTCGACTGCGGCCTCTGCAAGACCTGTGGCAACGGCAAGTGCGACGGCGGCGAGACCTGCGACAGCTGCCCGGGCGACTGCGGCGGCTGCGAGAAGTGCGGCGACGGCTTCTGCGCCGGGTCGGAGGACTGCCTCTCCTGCGCGCCCGACTGCGGCGCTTGCAAGACCTGCGGCGACGGCAAGTGCGACGCCGCCACCGAGAACTGCTTCAGCTGCCCCGGCGACTGCGGCAAGTGCGAGGGCTGTGGCGACGGCATCTGCAAGGGCACCGAGACCTGCGCCTCGTGCAAGTCCGACTGCGGCCCTTGCTCGGTGTGCGGCAACAAGAAGTGCGAAGGCCCCTACGAGACCTGCACCAACTGCACCGAGGACTGCGGCGCCTGCGAGACCACCGGCTGTCTCGACGTGCTCACCTGCATCATCGGCAAGTGCATCTCGTCCGGCGTCGGCGGCCTCCCGAGCCCGACCTGCGTGGCCAACTGCGTCTCGCTCGGCTGCCCGGCCGTGCAGTTCTTCGTCGACCAGGCGTTCGCCTGCGTGGTCAAGAACTTCTCCAAGTGCAGCGGCGGTGGCGCCACCATCGATTGCTTCCGCAAGGTCTGCGACAAGGAGATCGCGGCCTGCATCGGCGCCAAGTGCAAGTAGGGCGTGCCGGCGATCGAGCTCGCGACCACGCGTGACGCGCTCCTCTCGGGGCGCGTCGTCTACGAGCAGCCGAGCAAGGGCTACCGGGTCGCGGTCGAGGCGCCGCTGCTCGCCGCCTTCGCGATCGAGGGCCGCGCGCGCCCGTTCCGCGCCCTCGTCGATCTCGGCGCCGGGCCCGGCGCGGTCGGGCTCGTGCTCACGGTCACCGGCTGGGCGCGTCGGGCGACGCTGGTGGAGCTCGAGCCGACCCACGCGGCGCTGGCCCGGGCCAACGCCGAGCACAACGCCTGCGCCGACCGCGTGGACGTGTTCGAGGGTTCCGTCACGCGCGTGCGCGGCTTGAGCGTGGACCTCGCCGTGGCGAACCCGCCGTGGTTCGAGGTGGACGACGGCCCGACCGCGACGGGTAGAGCGCGCGCAGGTGCACGGGCGTTCGTGGAGGGGAGCCTCGCGGCGTTCGTGCGGGCGGCGGCGCGGTCGCTCGGCCGCGACGGCCGCCTCGTGCTCTCGTTCCCCGTGTCACGCGTCGCCGAGCTGCTCGCCACCTGTCGGGCCCGAGGCCTCCACGGCAAGCGACTGCGCTTCGTGCACCCGCGCCCGCAACGAGAAGCCCAGGTGGTGTTCCTCGAGGCCAAGCCGGGGCGGCCCGGAGGGCTCGTGATCGAGGCGCCCCTCGCGATCCGCGGCGAGCACGGAGAGGACTACACCGAGGAGGCCGCGCGGGTGCTCAGCGGCGCCGCGTTCGCGCGAGCGTGAAGGCGAGCGCGAGGCCGAGCAGCGCGAGCGGAGTGTCGCTGCGTCGCGGCACCGCGCAGCCGCAGCCCCCCGCTTCGTCGGTGGGCGTCGCGCCCGCGCCCGCGTCGTCTCCGCCGTCGGTGGCAGGAATGGCAGCATCGCCGCCGTCGGCGGGCGGTGGCGCAGCGTCGACGCCCGCGTCGCTGGGCGGGGGTGGGGTGACCCCGCCGCCGGGCCAGGTCTTGGTGGTGTCGCAGTCGCCGAGCGAGTGCTCGAGCGCGCCGAGATCGTGGGTCCCCGTGCGGGTGCGCGCGCAGTAGTCGTCGGTCACGCTCGCCGCGGTGGCCTTGTCGAGCAGCTTGGCGAGGTCGCCCTTCTTGCGCAGGTCGGCGGCGAGCGGCGCGACGTAGAAGCCCGCGAAGTCGGCGGGGGTGAGGTTCTCGAGGTTGTCGACGCCGGTGAACGTGCCGCCGTCGCGCCCGCGGATCTTGCCGGCGAGGACGTTGGCGCGCGCCTCGCCCGTGGTGCTCGCGAAGCGGAAGTCGATGCCCGCGGTGGCGATCAGCGTGTTGTGCAAGAGCTTCGTGCCCTTGGCCTTGTTGAGGTAGATGCCGACGTCGCTGCACTCGAGGACGATGTTGTTGCGCATCGTGCCGCCGGTGTGCTCGGGATCGCAGGGCTTCGCCGCGTCGAACGCCGGCGCGCAGAACTGTGGCGCGGTCCCGCCTCCGCCGAACGAGAGGCCGATGCGGGTGCCGCCCTTGAGCGTCTTCTCGCACCACACGAGGTTGCGCTCGAACACCCCGTCCTTGCCGCCGCTCTTCATGAACGCGCCGTAGCTCGTGTTGTCGCCGCCGCCCTTCTGGAAGTCGTGCAGGTAGTTGGCGCGGACGATCCAGCCGTCGCCGGTGTCGATGTTGAGCTTGGTGGTCGGGTTGCTCGTGGCGCGGGCGTGGGTGTCGTAGATCTCGTTGCCCTCGACGAGCCCACCGTGCGGGGTCTGCCAGGCGCCCGTGGAGTCCTTGTCCGAGTTGACCTTGAGCTGGGCGTTGAAGTCGACCACCCGGCTGCCGCGGAGGACGAAGCCCACCGCGCCCCCGCCCACGTGGAACGCGTGCTCGCAGTCGGAGTCGGCGGCGCACACCCCCTGCACGTCGAGGCCCTCGAAGTGCCAGTGCGCACCGCGCACCTTGAACCCCTCGAGCGCGTCGAAGCGGATCTTGGCGCCGAGAGGCGTGGCCGACTTCACGGTGATCGGGGCGGTCGCGGTGCCGTTCGCCGAGCACGAGGCCCCGGTGAGCGCGTAGGTGCCGTCGGCGAGCACCAGCGTGTCGCCCGGCTTGGCCGCGCCGATGGCGGCGGTGAGCTCCGCGCTGGTCTTGACCGGGATCTCCGCGGCCGCCGCGAGGGAGGCCGTGGAGAGGAGCGCGGCGGCGAGGGCGAGGGGGAGCAGGCGCATCCCCCGAGGGTACGCTAGTTGATGCTGGAGCGGCCGCCCGTGGAGGCGGCCGCCGTTCACTGCGCTCGCCTGCGGCTCGCTCCGTTCACTACTTGGGGCAGCTCGCCTTGGCGTTGGCGCTCTGGTCGTTGTCGGCCCGGCACTCGCGGAACAGCGGCTTCTTCGGGTCGATCTCGATCTTGGCGTAGAACGTGTCGTCCTTGGTCGCGTCCCCCGGGGTCACCGAGAACGAGAGCTTCTCGGTCTGGCCGGGGAACAGCACCGCCGAGGACTTCAGCGAGCCGAGCCGCTTGCCCGCCACCGTGTAGAACCCGACCTCGACGCCGGCGGGCAGCGAGGCGAGGCCCGCGTTGCGCAGCGAGGCGTCGAGCAGCACCGGCGTCGTGCACCGCACGGCGAGCGAGACCGTGGCGTCGGGCGCGTCGAAGATGCCCTTGTCCTGCACGTTCTGGCGGAAGTTGTTCAGCCAGGGGGTGGTCCAGTTCTTCTGCTCGCTCTTGGGGATCGAGCCGTACTTGTTGGGCGCCACGCACGCCGAGTCACGGTCGTCGCAGATGTTCGACACGTGGTAGGTGTGCTGGTTCCACAGCGTGCGCGTGCCGACCCAGGCGTTGCTCGCGTCGCCGAACGCGGTGATGCCGCGGTAGGCGGTGCCGCCCTTGGGGGGCACCCACGCCGGTCGCCCGGTCTTGGCGTCGGCCTTGTTCCAGGGGTCGATGTTGCACTTCCACCCGGTGGCGCTCGGGTCGGCGCCGTTGCTCACCATGAGGATCTCGCTGCGTCCGTCGCCGTCGACGTCGGCGACCAGCGAGGCCTCGGTCGCGGTGAACGAGGTGGTGAGGCCAGCGAAGCGGATCGCGCCGGTGGGGCCGTCGTACACCCAGAGGAAGCACTCGTCGTTGTAGACGACCTCGGCGCGGCCATCGCCCTCGAAGTCGAACACGCTCGAGCCGGTGACCGAGGAGCTCAGGTCGTGGCTCGGCGCGCTCCACATGGTGGTGAACTTCTTGCCCTTCATGTCGACCTTGAGGGCGCTGTAGAAGTTCTGCATCGCCACGCCGACCTCGGGGACCTTGTCGCCGTCGAAGTCCGCCACGGTGGGGGGACCACCGGAGCCGGTGCCGGGGATGGTGAACGGGCCGATGATGGTCTTGCCCGTGGCGCCCTCGAGCACGTAGGCCTTGCCCTGGTCGATGACGACGACCTCCGGCTTGCCGTCCTTGTCGAAGTCGCCGATCGCGGGGAAGCCGCCGCCGATGTCGGTGCGGTTCCACAGCACGGTGCCGTCGGCCTTGTAGGCGACCGACCCGACGAGCAGCTCGAGCTTGCCGTCGGCCGCGCCGTCGAGGTCGACGAAGGTGGAGAGATCGATGTGGGTGTTGGCGCCGGTGCCGCCGAACAGCAGCTTGAGCGTGCCGCCCTTGGTGGTGAAGACCGTGTGGCCGTAGGCGATCTCGGGCGCGCCGTCGCCGTCCATGTCGGCGATCGCGAGGCCACCGCCCCAGCCGAAGTTGTCGTTGGTGGTGTCGCCGCCGGGGATCGGCTTGTCGCTGGTCATCTTGACCGCGCCCTTGCCGTCGACGACGACGACGTAGCCCTCGCCGGTGATGGCCGCGATCTCCATGCGGCCGTCGCCGTCGAGATCGGCGATGGCGACGGAGGCGCCGGAGAAGCCCACGCTGGTGGTCGAGGCCTTGCGGAGCGACCAGATCTCCTTGCCGGTTCGGCCGTTGAGCATGCGGAGCACGCCCGTGTGGCACGAGGTCGGGACCTTGCCGTTGCACTGGCAGCACGTGCCCTCGGCGTTGCCGCTCACGAAGATCACGTTCGGCGGATCGAGCTGGTCGATCTTGCCGTCGCAGTTGGTGTCGTAGACGCGGCCGACGGTGGGGGTGGCCCACACGTCGACGAAGGTCGGGAACTCGGTCGCGCCGGCCTGGCCCCACGACCACTCCTGGATCGCGTCGAGCTTGCCCGCGGTGGGCTTGTACTCGCACTTGGGGACGCAGTCGGTGGCGCCCGCGTCGCCGCCGTCGACGCCGGCGTCGCCGCTCGGGGCGTCGGGGCACACGGGGGGACGCGGCACGCACTTGCCGGGGAGGGGAGGGGGCTCCGGGCAGAGCGGGCCCCCCGCGTCGCCACCGTCGACGCCCGCGTCGCCCGTCGCGCCGCCGCCGAGCGCCGGCTCGCAGTACTCGCCGGCCTTGCAGTCGTTGCCGGTGAAGCAGGGGGCGCCGGGCGTGACGCACTTGTCGAACAGGCAGACTGTCCCACTCGTGCAACAGGTGGCACCGCAAACGGACGCCGCCGAGGGGCAGCACTTGCCGTCCACGCAGATGCCGCCGTCGCACTCGGTGGACGTCGAGCAGCCGCCGCCGCCCGAGTCGAGGATCAACCCGCCGTCGGGATCGCCGGTGTCGGAGGTCTCTCCGCCCGCGGAATCCCCGAGATCGATCGGATCGGTACCCGAGCCATCCCCGCCACACCCGAAGAAGCCGAGGACGCACAGGCCCACGGCGCCGACCCCGAGACCAAGCCAAGACGAAGCGCGCATGCGTTCCTCCGTAGCGAGAAACGTACCGTTGTGGTGAAGAACGTGCGTGCGAATCTGCCGGTTTCGCCGCGACGTGGTGCGTCAGTCCAGGAGGTCGACCACCCGGCAGTGCTTGGTGGTCGGATCGCACGTGGCCGCGATGCCGGGCGGGGGCTTGCTGATGCAGCGCGAGCAGACCTCGTCACCCACGCACACCTCCGCGCGCCAGGTCGGCACCGCCTTGCTGTTGAGGGCGATGATCTGATCGCGGGTCGGCGCGCACTCGTCGCAGCAGCCGCTGGAACGGAGGACGCAGTCGGCGTCGGTCTCGCACGCCGAGACCGGCTCGGTGCGCACGTCGATCGCCGTGCACTTGCCCGCCGGCGCGCCGCCCCCGCCGCCGCCCCCGCCGAAGCGACACACCGCCTGGATGCTGTCGTCGAGCTTGATGACCGCGCAGCCGGGGCACGGCGGCGGGGTCGGGCCGCAGGTGAGCGAGCGATCGAGGGCGACCTTGTCCTTGCGGACCGCCTTGGTGTCGCCGAGGGTCGGCGCGCTGCAGGTGCCGCAGCACGTGACGGGCGTGACCGCGCACTGCCCCGCGCCGGTGCAGAACGCGAGGTCGACGCCGGTGTCGATCGCCGTGTCGCTGACCGGCGTGTCGCTCGCCACGTCGCTCCCGCTGTCGTCGGGGTTGGTCTCCGAGGTCTTGGCGCCGCAGCCAGCGAGGAACACGAGGGCAAGGACGAGGGTACGCATGGCACATGGCTCAGCAACGACTGGGCCAGGGGTGCGCGCACCAAATTCGGCCCGAATTATGAGTGTGCCGAGTGTGCCAGCGGCGTTCGGCCGCGGCACCGTTGGCCGGTCCGATGGTGGATGCCGGGCTTGTGCGCTATTCGCGCAACCGCGGGTCGGCACGTGTCGACCCTCGGGGGAAGCCAATGCGTCCGCTGTCGTGCCTGCTGCTGTGCCTCGCCCTCGCGCCCTCGGTCGCCTTCGCCGCCGCGCCCAAGGGCGCCCCCCCAGGCTACGAGGCCAAGTACAAGGAGGTGCTCGAGGCCGAGAAGGCCGAGGAGTACGAGAAGGCGCTCACCCTCCTCGACCAGATCCCCGAGGGGAAGCAGAACGTCTACACGCGCCTGAAGCGCGCGGGCCTGCTGGTGCGCCTCGGCAAGTTCGTCGAGGCCGAGGCGATCCTCTCGCTGCTGGTGAAGGATCCCGCGGCCGACGCGCTGCGGGCGACGGCGCAGGGAGACCTCGACGACATCCGCGCGCGCATGCCGAAGCTCACGGTGCGCATGGCCACCTCGAGCGCGCAGGACGCGTGGGTCACGCTGGACGGCAAGCCGATCGGCCCGCCGGTGACGGTGCCGGTGAACCCCGGCGCGCACCTCGTGGTGGCGTCGCGCGGCGGCAAGGAGATCTTCAAGCAGAAGGTCACGCTGCAGGACTCGCAGGCGCTCGAGGTGGAGATCGACACCTCGGTCGCCCCGCCGGCCCCGCCGGTCGCCAACGTCTCGGTGCCCACGCCCGCGCCCACGCCCGCGCCGGCGCCGAAGCCGGTCGACGATCCGCCCTCGAGCGGCGCGCGCCGCGCGGTGATCCCGTTCGTGATCGGCGGCGTCTTCACGGTGGTGGCGGTGGGGTCGTACTTCTTCATGACCTCGGCGCAGTCGTCGGTGGAGAAGAACTGCGCGGCGCAGAAGACGTTCGGCTGCGACGAGAGCGCGGCCGGCGCCGGTGCGGTGACCGCGTGGCGGACGACCGGCTTCGTCAGCGCGGGGGTCGCGCTCGTGGCGATCGGCACGGGCTTCATCCTGTGGGGCACGGCGGACACCGGGAAGAAGTCGGCGATGGCCGCGCCGCTGATCGGCAACGGCACGTACGGGCTCGCCTTGAGCGGGAGGTTCTGATGCGCGCGATGGTCCTGGGTGTGGTCGCGCTGCTCGGGTGCGGCACGACGGAGTACGCGGCGGAGTGCGATCTGCACCCGGAGCGGTGCTGCGACATCCAGCCCTCTTCACCCGCGTGTGCAGACAGTGCCAGCGAGGTCGCGGAGACGGGCTGCGTGGGCCCGACGTCGGAGGCGTGCGGCAAGTGCGGGACGCGCAAGCGCGCGTGTCAGCCAGATGGCACGTTCGGCGCGTGGGGCGCGTGCGAGGCGGAGGGGGCCTGCGCGGCGGGGACGACGGAGGCGGTGGGGACGCCGGCGTGCGACAAGGCGCTCGAGAAGCGCACGCGCACGTGCTCGGCGACGTGCACCTGGGGCGACGCGGTGTGCGCGATGCCGAAGGGCTGGTCGAAGATGGCGGACCCGCCCGCGGGGTTCGCGGGGCGCTGGCGGGCCGCGCAGACCTGGACCGATACGGAGTACTTCGTGTGGGGTGGGTCGAGTGGGACGGGCGACGCGTTCTACTCCGACGGCGCGCGCTGGAACCTCAAGGCGAACACCTGGAAGACGATCGCCAAGGCTCCCACGGAGCTCGCGGCACGTGCGGGCGCCTCGGCCGTCGCGACCGGCGTCGAGGTGATCGTCTGGGGTGGCGAGGTTCTCAGCGGCTCGCCCGCCACGCGCAACACGGGGGCACGCTACGTCGCCGTCCGCGATGAGTGGGTGGCGATGGCGGCGAGTCCATTGAAGGCCCGTCACGGCCACGCCGCGGTCTGGACGGGAACCAAGATGATCGTCTGGGGCGGTCACAGCGGCGTCGCATCCGACATGCTCGCGGATGGTGCCCTCTACGATCCGAGCACGGACACGTGGTCGACGCTGCCTGCGGCGCCGATCGATGGACGAAGCAGTCCGGCGGCGACGTGGACCGGCGACGAGCTCGTGATCTTCGGTGGCACCATCGGTGAGATCACCGGAGCCCGCGATGGCGCCGCCTTCAATCCGACGACCGGCCTCTGGCGGAAGATCGAGCCCTATTCAGGCCCGATTCGCGATCTGCCTGGCATCTCCGCGGGCTCGAAGAGTGTCTTCGTGTTCGGCGGATTCACCCTGAGTGGCTCGCTCGAGCTCCAGAACGATGGCGTCTGGTGGGCTTCGGCGTCTGGCTGGACATCGATCGGTGCCCTCGACGGCGCGCTGCTCGATCCGCCTGCGCGCGTGTTGCCTGCCACGTGGTGTCGGGGCGACCGATGCTGGATGTGGTCCGGCTGCAACGACGGGAAGACCGGCAAGCTCGACAAGCTCGCCGCTGCAACCGGTGGCGCCATCTTCGACAAGCCGAGCGGAAAGTGGTCGACGATGTCGAAGGACAACGAGCCGGGACCGCGCGCGGTTGGCGCCGTGGTCGACACGAAGGACTTCGCCGTCGTCTGGGGCGGCTGGGACTGCTCCGCAGCCGCCCTCGGCACCGGTGGGATCTTCGTGCCCTGACGCTCAGAGAGCGAGTGTGGGGCCCGAAGCGCCCGTCGGTCCAGCCGCGCCGGTCACCCCGAAGCTCGTTCCACCGAGACCGCCCGCGCCACCGCCGCCGTTGACGCACGAGTTCTTCCCGAGGCCGACGGAGAAGGTGACCGTGGCGCTCGCACTGCTCGCGACGCACACGCTGGGACCACCTGCGCCACCTGCGCCAGGACCACCGTTGCCGCCGGCCGCACCCGCACCACCTGCCCCACCCCCGCCAGCGTTACCGGTGAGTCCGATGCCGATGATGGTGCCGCCCTTCTCGCCAGCACCACCCGCTCCACCAACGTTGCCGGAGCCACCGCCGCCACCGCCCTGGCCGTTGCCGCCCTTTCCGCCCTTGCCGACGGTGATGTCACACAGATCGACGACCAGCGTTCCACCAGCCGCCGTGATGGCGATGCTGCCACCACCACCCAGACCGCCTCCGCCACCGGTGCCACCACAGCCACCGTTGCCGCCAGCTCCACCACCGCCACCACGCAGGTCGCTGGTCCCGATACAGCCGGAGCCCGACTTCGTGCGTCCGCCGCCTCCGCCACCGCCACCGCCGGATCCCCCGGCGCCACCGTCAGTACCCTTGGGTGCTACGGCTGGGGTGTAGAGGCCACTCGAGGTGAGCGTGCCATTCACGGCACTGACACCGCCTGGGCTTCCATTCGAACCAGGGAGCGTAACCGTTCCTCCCGCCGTACCGGCCGTTCCAGTGCTGAAGCAGCCTGTCGCTCCGCCACCACCTGGGCCCAAGCTCCCGACCGTTCCTCCGGTCCCATCTCCGCCCTTCCCACTCCCAAGGCCACCATTGCCACCGGTACCACCTGTCGCTCCACACGAAGAGGCCACGGCAGGGGTCGAGGCTCCGCTGCTGTCGTTGTAGGCCTTCCCATCCGGCCCCTTCGCTCCGTCCGAGCCCTTGCTGCCCGCAACGCCGTTGTCGCCATCGGTGCCGCCCGCGACCGTGATCTTGTTGTAGCGGACGTAGAACGTCGCGCTGCCACCACCGAGCCGCACACCGTACGCGCTCGCACCGAGGCCCGTGGGCGTGGTCGCAGAAATGGTGAGGCCTTCGAGGTGAGTCTCCGCGTCGATGCTCGGCGCGTAGACCACGGTGCCCGCGTTCACCAGCGTCGAAGTGGCCGCCGCCGAGCGCTTGAACTTGAACGTGGGATCGCTCTCGTCGAACCCTCCGTACAGCGAGATCCCGCTCTCCATCTGCACGAGGCCGGTATAGGTGCCGCCGCCGAGGCACACCGCCGGCACGCCCGTGGCCTTCGCCTTCGCGATCGCGGCCGTGATCGTCTTCATCGGCTTGACGCGGGTGCCCGTGTTCGAATCGTCGCCGGCCGTGCTCGGGGTGACGTAGATGCACTTCTCCACCACGCCGTCGCTGCCGTCGCAGTTGTCGTCCGTGTACTTGTCGTCGATCGGGTCCGTGCTGCCCTTCTTCACGCACGAGTACTCGCAGCCGCACTCGCCCGTCAGCGGGTCGCCGTCGATGTCCCACTTCCCCGCGGGACACCCCGCCGCGCAGGTGCTGCCGTCGCCGCCGTCCCCGGTCTCGGCGACCGTGCCGGTGTCCCCGCCGTCTCCGCCGCCATCCGTCGAGGTGCCGGTGTCGCTGCCGCCGTCCGTGGGCGTGCCCGTGTCCCCCGCGCCGGTGTCGCCGCCGCCGCCGGTGTCGTCCGTGCTCCCGTCTCCGCCGCCGTCGCCCGGGATGATGTCCGTGTCACCCGAGGAGCCGGTGGCGCAAGCGACGAAGCCGACCGAGCTGCAGACCACGGCGCCGAGCGCCACGAAGCGGAGAAAGGGGAAGCGTTGCATCCATCCGATTGTGTACGAGCGACCCACGCTTTCAAGCAAACGTTTCGTCGCCGTGCGTCAACCACATCCACGCTCGCCGGCGTACACCTCGCCCAGCGCGCGAACCTCGGCGATCTTGGCCTCGAAACGGGTCCAGTCGTCCTGCTCGGCGATGGGGAGCCAGGCCGCCTCCACCTCGTCGATGCGCATCGTGCAGGGATCCTTGCGCTGGAAATAGGGGTTCGTGAGGCGGTCCGGCACGGGCTCGTAGGCATCGAGGGCGTCGGCCAGTGGGCCCGCCTCGCGGTAGATGCGTCCCCGCGGACCGTCGAACGCGCGCGCTGTGCTCGCCGGCCCGCCGAAGAAGTCGAAGCACAGCTCGTCGAGGCCGAGCCGGGTGCGGTCGAGGAAGTCGAAGCACACCTCCACGAGGGCGAGGTCCTGGTCCGGGTCGCGCGGTCGTAGCCCGAGGCGGCGGATCCACGCCGTGGCGACGTGCGCCGAGAAGCGCGCCTCGAACCGCGCGAGGATCGGCTCGAGCGAGGCCATCGGCTCGAGCAGCGCGATCGCCCGCGCGAGGCGCAGGAGGTTGTTCATGACCGCCTGCGGCTGGCGCGCGTAGCAGTAGAGCCCGCCGTGGTCGAAGTACGCCGCGGTGAACGCCGGGTCGTACTGCGGCAAGAACCGCCATGGGCCGTAGTCGAAGCTCTCGCCGGTGACGTTCATGTTGTCGCTGTTGAGCACGCCGTGCACGAACCCCGCGACCATCCACTGGGCCGCGAGGCGCGCGCTCTCCTCGACCACGTGCGCGAGCAGCGCGACCGGCGCCGCGGGCTCGGTCGGCGCTTTCACGTAGTGGGCGAGGCAGTGCTCGACGAGCCGGCCGAGCGAGGCCTTGTCGTTCTCGTAGGCGAGCCGCTGGAACGTCCCGATGCGCACGTGCGAGTGCGAGAGGCGGACGAGGATCGAGGAACGCGTCGGCGAGGGCTCGTCGCCGCGGAACAGCTCCTCGCCGGTCTCGAACAGCGAGAACGTCTTCGAGGTGTAGACCCCGAGCGCCTCGAGCATCTCGGTCGCGAGCACCTCGCGCACGCCGCCCTTGAGCGTGAGCCGTCCGTCGCCGCCGCGCGACCACGGGGTCTGGCCGCTGCCCTTGGTGCCGAGGTCGAGCAGGCGATCCTGGTCGTCGAGGAGCTGCGCGTGGAGGAACCCGCGGCCGTCGCCGAGCGCCGGGTTGTACATGTCGAACTGGTGGCCGTGGTAGCGGAGCGCGAGGGGCTTCTCGAGGCTGCCCTCCAGCGGCGCGAGGCGCGCGAGGTGCTTGTTGCGATCGAGGCCCTCGAGGCCCACGCGCGCAGCCCAGCGCGCGTTCCAGAACCGCTCCACGTGCAGCGGGAACCGCGCGGGCACGACCTCGTCGTAGAACGCTGGACCGAGCGCCGCGTGCGCCTTGCTCGGGCGGTAGGTCACTCAGGCCCCGACCAGGTAGTGCGCGTTCGCCGTCGCCACGGGCTTGTCGCGGTCCTCTTGCCACGCCACCGCGCGCACGCTCGTCACGCGGCGGCCCTGCTTGGTGATGATCCCCGTGGCGTGGGTGTCGACGGCGCGCGCCGAGCGCAGGTAGTCGACCGTGACGTTGACGATCTTGGGCAGCACGAGCTGGTCGGCCTCGAACAGCAGCTGGAACACCGCGGCCGACTCGAGCAGCCCGCCGAGGGTGCCGCCGTGCAGCGCCGGGATGGTCGCGTTGCCCACCAGCATGGGCGTGAAGTTCATGGTCGTGATCAGCGAGTCGCCGTCCCGGCGCACGGTGAGGCCGAGGAAGCGCGCGTAGGGGATGGCGTCGACGAACGCCGAGAAATCGCCGCGTTCGCGGGCCGACTCGAGGATCGCGCGGAGGCTCATGCGCGGTGCCCCACCGACTTGCCCTTGGTCGACAGCATGAACGTGGCCGCCGCCGAGGCGAGCGGGTCGCTCGGGTCGTCGTGGTAGGCCACCGCGCGCACGAACGCGACGTTCTTGGTCTTGTGGTAGCACTCCGCGCGCGCGATCACGTCCCGATCCGGGGTGGCCGGCTTCAGGTAGTCGATGCGCAGATCGAGGGTGGCGATCGGGGTCGGGTTGCCGAGGCGCAGGAACACCGAGGCGCCACAGCAGGCGTCGACCAGGGTGGTGATCGCGCCGCCGTGCAGCACGCGCTTCTCGGGGTTGCCGATCAGGCGCTCGTTCCAGGGCAGGACCAGCACGGCCATGCCGGGCGCGCAGTCGATCATGCGCAGCCCGAGCTCCGCGTTGTGCGGGACCATGTGACGGAAGCCCTGGTCCATCAGGGCGAGCACGCGGTCGCGATCGAACGCCGTCATCGGTCTGGCCGTATACACCGAAGGATGGCTTGACCGAAGGGCCCCGGACGCCCGACGCTAGCCCGGCCATGGACGACACCCTCCGCCGCAACGTCTGCCGACTCATCGCTGGCATCATCGTCTCCGACGACGACCTCGACGACGCCGAGGACAAGTTCATCGACCGGCTGCTCGCGCGGTTCGGCATCCCGCTCGACGAGCGCGACTCCATCTTCCCGATCGTCGACCGCAGCGAGGCCTCCGACGCGGTGAAGGCCCTGCCCGCCGACGTGCAGCAGGAGGCGTTCGACATCCTCGTCGAGGCCACCCTCGCCGACGGCAAGATCGCCCCCGAGGAGCGCGCCTACCTCGACACGGTGGCCGGCGCGATCGGCCTCTCGGCCGCGCAGGTCGACGCGAAGCTGGCCGCCCACAAGGCCTGACCCGACGCGGTACACTCCGAAGGTGGAGCCCGCGCGTCGCCTCGCCACCTACGACGACCTCGTCGCCTCGAACGAGACGCGTGCCGAGGTGGTCGAGGGTACCCTCGTCGCGAGTCCCGCGCCGCTCCCGGAGCACGCGCGCGCGCAACAGGGCCTCACTCGGGTGATCGGAGGCCCGTTCGACGACGACGACGGCGGTGGGCCCGGGGGCTGGTGGATCCTCCAGGAGGTCGACGTCCGCCTCTCCGTGCACGACATCGTGCGACCCGATGTGAGTGGCTGGCGGCGTGAACGGCTGCCGAGCCCGTGGGGATTGCGCCCGATCGAGGTCGTGCCCGACTGGATCTGCGAGATCCTCTCCCCCTCCAACCAGGCCATGGACCGCGTCACCAAGCGCCGGCTGTATGCCAAGGCGGGCGTCGGGTTCTACTGGCTCGTGGATCCCGGAGAGCGGACTCTGGAGGCGCTTCGCCTGGTGGACGGCGTGTGGGTGGATGCGGGGAGCTACGATGCCTCTGCCCGTGCCCGCATCCCGCCGTTCGAGCTGGTCGAGCTCGTCGTCGCGAGGCTCTTCCCCCCGAGCTAGCCGGCCGCGATCCGCGCCACGGCGCGCGCGATCGCCGGCGCGAACGTGGCAGGATCTGGCAGCAAGCTCACCACCAGGAATCCCTCGCGATCGAGGTCGTAGAACCACCCCGGTTGCACGAGCACGGAGGCCTCGGCGGCCAGCACCTCGACCCACGCCGCGTCGTCGCGGGTGCGGGGGACCTCGAGGATCGCCGTCCACCCGCCGTCGCTCGGCAGCCTCCGGACCGGGCTCCCCGCGCACGCGGCGTCGATCGCGCGCAGGTTCTCGGCGAGGCGCGCGCGGAGGCGACCCTGCACCTGGTCGCGGAGCGCGAGCAGCTCCGGCAACGCACGCTGCACGGGCGTCGCCACCGAGAGGTAGGTGTCCGCGATCAGCTCCAGCCGCGCGAGGGCGTCGCGCACCTGTGTTGCGGGGCCGTCGACGATCGTCCACCCGAGCTTGAGCTGGGGGAGCGCGAGCACCTTCGAGAGGCCAGAGAGCACGAAGGTCGGCACGCGCCGTCGCCCCACGAAGCTCGGGAGCCGGTCCTCGCGCAGCGCGCCGTGGGGGTAGTCGGCGAACACCTCGTCGACCACCAGCGAGAGCCCGCGCGCCTCGGAGAGGGCCTCGAGCGCCTCCGCGTCCGCACGCCGCACGAACGTGCCGGTCGGGTTGTTGGGGTGCACGAGCAGGATCGCGCGCGTGCGGTCGTCGACGAGCGGCGCGATCGCCCCGACGTCGAGGCGGAAGTTCTCCTCGCGCACCAGCGGATACGGCACGAGCCGCACCCCTTCGAGGCGCGCCAGCCACTCGAACAGCGGGTAGCTCGGCTGCGGCACCAGCACCGCGTCGCCCGGATCGGCGAGCAGCTTGAACAGCCAGCCGTAGGCCTCGCTGGTGCTCGCCGAGAGGATCACACGCGAGGGGTCCACCGCGTGCCCCCGGCGCGCGAGGTCGGCCGCGATCGCCTCCCGCGCCACGGCCTCTCCCATCGGGTCCGGTGCGTACCCGGCGCCGCGGGGGTGGCCGAGCAAGGCGACCGCCTCGGGCGCGTCGAGCCCGCAGCGGGTGGGGTTCGACTCGGTGAGGTCGGTCGCACCGGCCCGGCGTGCGTCGGCGAGGGTCTGCGACAGCGCGCTCTCGTCGAGCTCGAAGCGGGTGCGCGCGGAGAAGGCCACCGGCCCTCCATAGCCCGAAATTGGCCGACCGGACGCCGCCCTGCTTACGATCCCCGGGTGCACTCCCGCCGCGCGTTCCTCGGCGCGGCCGCAGCCCTCTCCGCCGCGGCCCTGACCCGTCGCGCGCGTGGGGAGCCGTTCGACGGCGAGCTCTGCCACCCCGTCGATCCCCCGCCGTCGTCCACCTTCACCATGTGGGAGTACGACAAGTCGCCGTTCTACGGCGGGCCCTCGCGCGTGCTCGTCGCGACCCCCAAGGTCATCCCGCCCGAGGGGTTGCCGATGGTGATCCTGCTCCCCGGCGGTCACCACAACATGCAGGGCTACAAGACCGGCGTGTGGGGCTGGTGGGACGAGTACAAGCTCGGTCAGGCCGACACCGCGCTGCGCCGCGGCGGCCTCACCGACAAGGACTTCGAGCACCTCTCGCGCCCGAGCGACCTCGAGCGCATGAACGGCGCGCTCGCCGCCAAGCCGTACCGCGGCATGGTGATGATCACGCCGTGGGTCGTCGGTCGGCAGCTGCAGCCCGGGCCGCACGGCGCGATGGTCACCGAGTTCCTGCGCATGCTGGTCGCGCGGGCGCACAAGGAGCTGCCGGTGATCCCGACCCGCGCGGCGACCGGCGTCGGCGGCATGTCGTCGGGCGGCCTCTGGGCGATCTTCTCGGGGTCGGCGTGCGCCGATCTGTTCTCCACCGTCGTCGGAATCCAGCCGTTCACCGAGGAGCTGCTCGACCCGCTGCGCGCGGCGGTCCTCGGGCGGTCGCAGCCGCAGCGGCTCCGCTTGTTGACCGCCAAGGACGACCACCAGCGCAAGCCCACCGAGGCCCTCTGCGCGGCGCTCGCGAAGGACGGTGTGCCGTTCGAGCTCGAGGTGTTCCGCGGGGCGCACAGCGCCGAGTTCGCGGCCGGCCCGGGCGCCCTCGACGCGCTCCTCACCTTCGACCGCGCGCTGCGTGGCGAGGCCTTCGACGGCTCCCGCCCGCTGCCCTCGCGGGACGGTCTCGCCCTGCCGGCGCCGTTCGCCGACGACCCACCGAAGCACCCCCCGCTTGCCGAGCACGAAGCGCGCCCCACGGCCGGCTGGCCCCTGGCCGCGGTCGGCGCGGCCACCGTGGTCGGCGCCGCGGTCGCGCTCCGTCGCGTCTAGAGACGCCCGAACCGGGTCGCTCCTGGCCGGGAAATCCTCGCGGCGCATCGCGTCGTGGCGCCGCGCTGGGACTCCGCCTAGCGTCGCGCGCGACCGGACCTGCGGCAGGACGCGGGATCGCGGCAAGGAGGCTCTTCGCATGACGACCGTCGGCGTTCCCAAGGAGATCAAGACCCGTGAGTACCGCGTCGGGATGACGCCGGCCGGGGTCCGTCAGCTCGTCTCGCGCGGCCACAAGGTGCTGGTGGAGAAGAGCGCGGGCGACGGCGCGCGCATCAACGACGCCGAGTACGTCAAGGCGGGTGCGTCCATCGTCAACAGCGCGGCCGACGCCTGGGGCGCCGACATGGTGGTCAAGGTCAAGGAGCCGCTCCCCAGCGAGTTCGGCTTCTTCCGCAAGGACCTCCTCCTCTACACCTACCTGCACCTCGCGCCCGAGCCCGAGCTCACGCGTCAGCTGGTGAAGGCCGGCGTCGCGGGCGTCGCCTACGAGACCATCCAGCTCGAGGACGGCTCGCTCCCGCTGCTCCGCCCGATGAGCGAGGTCGCCGGCCGCATGGCCGTGCAGGTCGGCGCGACCTGCCTCGAGAAGGAGCGCGGCGGCAAGGGCGTCCTCCTCGGCGGCGTGCCCGGCACGCGCCGGGGTCGCGTCGTCATCCTCGGCGGCGGCGTCGTCGGCAAGAACGCCGCCCGCATCGCCATCGGCATGGGCGCGCACGTCACCGTGCTCGACGTGCGCGGCGAGCAGATGGACTACCTCGAGGACGTGTTCGGCGCCGAGATCGAGACCCTCTACTCGAACCCGCAGAACATCGAAGAGGCCGTCGTCCACGCCGACCTCGTCGTCGGCGCGGTGCTCGTCACCGGCGCGAAGGCCCCCACGCTCGTCAGCCGCGAGATGGTCGCCAAGATGGAGCCGGGCAGCGTCATCGTCGACGTCGCGGTCGACCAGGGCGGCTGCATCGAGACCTGCCGTCCCACCTCGCACGACCACCCGACCTACGAGGTCGACGGCGTCGTCCACTACTGCGTGCCGAACATGCCGGGTGCGGTCCCGCAGACCAGCACCTACGCGCTCACCAACACCACCATGCGCTACGCGGTGGAGCTCGCCGACAAGGGCGTGAAGGCCGCCGCGCGCGCCAGCAAGCCGCTCGCCCTCGGCATCAACACCCTCGACGGCCACGTGGTCTGCCAGCCGGTCGCCCAGGGCGTCGGCCTCGAGTACGTCGAGCTCTCGAAGCTGCTCTGAGCCCCGGAGACTCGAGCGAAGCCCCCTCACCCGAGACGGTGCAGGGGGCTTCCCTTTGTGAACAGCGCGTCCACGCGCCTCGTCACCGCCGGATCCTCGATCAGCGGCGCCGCGTGGTGCGGCTTGCGGCGCGCGTCGACCACGATCGACCCGTGGCACCCCCACGCCTTGTCGACCACGAACGCCTCGATGCCGCGCACGTCGCGCGCCGGGTCTGACCGCGTGAAGGTGACCCACAGGAGGTTCTCGAGCGACGCGCACGCGAACGCCGCGTCGTCCACCAGCACCACCAGCGGGAACGCGTTGATCGGCGCCCGCGCGTCGAACGCCGCGCAGAACCGCTCCGGGTCCCCCTTCGCCGTCACCACCAGCACGCCCGGCAGCGCGACCCGCGCGTCCGTGAAGCCTTCGGGCAGCGCGAGCGGCGGGACGGTGGTCGGCAGCGTGCGGCGCGCCGGCCCCGCGGCGGCGACGATCACCTTGGAACCCTCGTTGAGGCCGCTCCCCGTGTAGTCGAGCGTGTCCATGGTCGTGTTGCAGACGAAGTGCAGGTCGCGCCGCGGATCGACGCGCGCGAGCACGTGCGCGAAGAACCCCGGGACGTCGTGCGGATCGAGCCCCGGCGCGTCGCCCTCCGCGGCGAGGAACAGCCACTTCGCGAGCGACATCTGCCCCTGACCCAGGATCGCGCTGGCCTGGGTGAGCAGCTCGGCGGGGCGCGACAGCTTGGCGTACGGCGTGTAGCGCTCGCTGCCGAGCGCGAGCAGCAGCGGGTGGACGCCGGCCGCGTCGACCGCGTGCACCGCGCGCACCCCGGGCAGCACGTCGGGCACGAGGGGACCGGTCAGCTCGTGGATGAGCGCGCCGAACGTGGTGTCCTCCTGCGGCGGGCGACCGACGACCGTGAACGGCCAGATCGCGTCGGGCCGGTGGGTCACCCGCGTGACACGCAGGAAGGGGAAATCGTGCCGGTTCGAGTAGTACCCGAGGTGGTCGCCGAACGGCCCCTCGGGCTTCTGCGCGAACGGATCGATCACGCCCTCGATGCAGAAGTCGGCGTCGGCGTGCACGTGGAGCGGGCCGCGGATCATGCGCGCGCTGCGCCGGTTCAGGAGGCCCGCGAACGCGATCTCGGGCAGCCCCTCGGGCAGCGGCATGACCGCCGCGACCGTCATCGCGGGCGGCCCCCCGACGAACACCGCCACCCGCAGCGGCTCCCCCCGGCGCAGCGCGGCCGCGTGGTGCACGCCGATGCCGCGGTGGATCTGGTAGTGCAGGCCGACCTCGAGGTCGCGCGCGTAGTCGTTGCCCGCGAGCTGCACGCGGTACATGCCGAGGTTGCCGTGGCGCAGACCCGGGCGATCCGGGTCCTCGGTGTAGACCTGCGGCAGGGTGACGAACGGCCCGCCGTCGTCGGGCCACGACACGAGCGCCGGCAGCGCGGAGATGCGGGTCTCGTGCGCGCGCACCGGGCCGTCGCGCACCGGGAGCGGCAGGAGGCTCGTCGCGGCGCGCGGGAACCCGAGCAGCGCCTTCGGGTGCCGCAGCAGATCGCGCGGGTCGACCTTGGCGTCGACGACCAGCCGCACGGCGTCGAGCGCGTCGCGGAAGATCCACCGCGCGCGCTCGAGCGTGCCGAACAGGTTGCCGAGCATCGGGAACGCGGTGCCCTTCGGGCGCGTGAACAGCACCGCGGGCCCGCCGCTGCGGTAGAGCCGGCGCTGCACCTCGGCCATCTCGAGGTGGGGGTCGATCGGGGCGTCGACGCGGACGAGCTTGCCGTTGCGCTCGAGGTCGTCGACGCACGCGCGCAGCGAGGGATACCCCATCGAACGCGGACGGTAGGAGCCCACCGGGAGAGTGACAAGACGCACCTCGCACGACGTGCAAACCGAGACGCATGGCCTTCGACCCCAACGCCGCCGCGCTCGACGACTCTGGCATCTTCGGGCTGCCCTTCGACGAGGCCTCCGCGCGCGTCGTGCTCGTGCCCGTGCCGTTCGACGCGACCACCTCCTACCGCAAGGGCGCGGCCAAGGGCCCCGCCGCGATCCTCGAGGCGAGCCGGCAGGTCGATCTGTTCGACCTCGACCTCGGCCGCATCTACGAGCCCGGGATCTTCCTGCGCGCGCCGCGCGAGGAGGTGCTCGCCTGGAACGCCGCCGCGACCGCGTGGGCGGAGCCGGTGATCGCGGCGGGGGGCGTGGTCGAGGGCGACGAGGCGCTGGTCCACGCGCTCGCCGAGGCCAACGCGCTCTCGGCGAAGCTCGACGAGATCGTCTTCGCCGACGTGAGCACGCTGCTCGCGGCCGGCAAGATCGTCGGCCTCGTGGGCGGCGACCACGCCACCCCGTTCGGCGCGATCCGCGCCCACGCCGAGCGCTTCCCCGGGCTCGGCGTGCTGCACGTCGACGCACACGCCGATCTGCGCCCGGCCTACGAGGGCTTCACCCGGTCGCACGCCTCGATCATGCGCAACGTGCTCGACGAGGTGCCCGGGGTCGCACGGCTCGTGCAGGTGGGCATCCGCGACTTCTCGGAGGAGGAGCACGAGACCATCACCGGGTCGCAGGGGCGCGTCGTCACCTTCTTCGACGCCGATCTGCGGCGCGCGATCCTCGGTGGCAGCACCTGGGTCGCCGAGGTGCACCGCGTCGTCGGCGCGCTCCCGAAGCAGGTCTACGTGTCGTTCGACATCGACGGCCTCGACCCGGCGCTCTGCCCGCACACGGGCACGCCCGTCCCCGGGGGCCTCTCGTTCCACGAGGCCACCTGGCTCTTCGAGGCCATCGTGCGCAGCGGTCGCACGATCGTCGGGTTCGATCTCAACGAGGTGGCCCCGGGCGAGGACGACGAGTGGGACGCCAACGTCGGCGCCCGCTTGCTCTATCGCCTGATCGGCTGGACCCTGTCCTCCCAGGGCCTGCTGCCGCCGCGCCGCTGATCTCGGCGAAAAGCTGCCGGTTTCTTGACCGCCCGCCCCCGCAAAGGAAACGCTGGGCCCGATGTCTGGTCGCTGGCTGCCCGTGGTGTCCGCGTTGCTCGTCGCGCGGGTGGCCGTCGGTGCGCCCGCGCCCTCCTCCTCCGCGCCCAAGCCGGCGCCCTCGGTGGCCCCGAAGCCCGCGGCGTCCGCCGCCCCGAAGCCCGCGGCCAGCGCCAAGCCCAAGCCCGCCGCGCCCGCGGCCAAGCCCTCTGCGTCGGTGGCCCCCTCGCCCGGCACGGTGCCGAAGCCGACCTCGCCGATCGTCGTCAAGCCGATCCCCCCGCAGAACCTCGCCGCGCAGAAGTCGATCGCGGGGGGCCCGGCGAGCGGTGCCTCGCTCGGCGCCGAGTCGAAGGAGCTCGAGGCGCTGCGTGAGGCCGAGGTGGACATGTTCGGCGTCGGCGCGGCCCCCGGCCCCGGTTCGCCGTGGCCACTCGACGTGCCGGCCGCGCCCAAGAGCGACACCGGTGGCCTGCCTCCGCTCCCTGCGGTCACGGCCCCGATCGTCGCCGGCAAGTCGCACGCCTGGCTCGCCTCGCTCAAGCTGCCCGACCTGCCGACGCGCTGGGATCACCGCGTGGTGACCTACCTCGAGTTCTTCCGCGACGACCCCCGCGGCAAGAAGCTCGCGGCGTTCATGGTCAAGCGCAGCGGGCGCTACAAGGAGCTCATCCAGGAGCAGCTGCGCGCGCGCGGCATGCCCGAGGATCTGTGCTGGCTCGCCATGGCCGAGAGCGCGTTCGACCCGGGCGTGAAGTCGCCTGCTGGGGCGCTCGGGCTGTTCCAGTTCATGCCCGAGACGGGCAAGATCTACGGCCTGTCGCTCGATCGCTGGGGCGACGGGCGCCTGTCGCCGATCCGCGCCACCGAGGCCGGCATCACCCACCTCTCCGATCTCAAGAAGCGCTTCGGCACGTGGGAGCTCGCGATGGCCGCCTACAACATGGGCTACGGCGGCGTGCTCGCGGCGGTGAAGCGCTTCAACACCAACGACTACTGGGAGCTGTCGCGGCTCGAGTACGGCCTGCCGTGGGAGACCACGCTCTACGTCCCCAAGATCATCGCCATCGCGGTGATGATGCGGAACCTGCCCGCGTTCGGGCTCGACGAGATCGCGCGCGACGCCTCGCTCGGCGGCGATCGCGTCGACGTGCCCGCGGGCGCCGAGCTCAAGGCGGTGGCGAGCGCGGCGGGCATCTCGGTGAAGGAGCTCGAGCAGCTCAACCCCGAGCTCAAGGCCGGCCGCACGCCGCCCGTCGAGGGCAAGGCCACCACGGCCGACGAACCCGCGTACACGGTCGTCGTGCCCAAGGGGCGTGGCCCCGCGGTGAAGGACGCGTGGGCCAAGCTCGGCCCCAAGGGCAACGCGCTCGAGAAATACGTCCTGCGCTTCGGCGAGACCCTCGACCAGGTAGCCGCGGTGCGCAAGGTGCCCAAGGCCAAGCTGGTGGAGCTGAACGGCGTCGGCAAGGACGAGGTGCTGCGCGCGGGCACCGTGCTGCTCGTGCCGGCGATGCCCCCCGGCGCGGTGCCCATGCCGACCACGCCCTACGGCAGCGAGACCCCACTCGCGCTCGTCCCGGGCAAGTCGTTCACCTACGCCGATCGCAAGCGGATCTTCTACAAGGTGCTGACCGCCGACACGCCGCGCGAGATCGCCGACGCGTTCCAGGTTTCGCTCGACGAGCTCTCCACCTGGAACTCGCTCGACCCCACGGCCCGCCTGCAGGAGGGCATGTGGCTGCAGATCTACGCGCCCAAGGCGGCCAACCTCGGCAAGGTGGTGTTCGCCGAGGCGAGCGCGGTGAAAATCCTCGTGGTCGGGAGCGACGAGTTCTACGACCTCGAGGAGGGCAAGAAGGGTCGCAAGCGCCTGACCGTGCACGCGGTCGGCGGCGAGACCGTCGAGGCCCTCGGCAAGAAGCACGGCGTGGCCGCCACGCTGATGGAGCGGATCAACCGACGCCCGCGCAACGACATCCTCAAGAAGGGTGAGCCGGTGATCGTCTACGTGCCGAAGGGCACCGCGACGGTCGGGGGGCCGGCGCCGGGACCGATCCCGCCCGACAAGCACGACGACGAAGACCCGAAGTGACGGGGAAGTGGCGGGGTCGTGACCCGCTCGTCACCGATTCGCGCTACAAAAGGGCCCGATGCCCCCCCGCGTACTGATCATCGAGGACGAACACGACCTCGCCACGGTCATCGCGTACAACCTGCGCGCCGACGGCCTCGAGGTCGCCACCGCCGAGACGGGCGAGGCGGGCCTCGATCTCGCGAGCAAGCGCCGCTTCGACCTCGTCGTGCTCGACCTGATGCTGCCGGACATGTCGGGGCTCGACGTGTGTCGCAAGCTCAAAGCGCAGGCCTCCACCAAGGAGATCCCCATCCTCATCGCCTCCGCGCGGGGCGAGGAGGTCGACCGCGTGGTGGGCCTCGAGCTCGGCGCCGACGACTATGTGGTCAAGCCGTTCTCGGTCCGCGAGCTCGTGCTGCGGGTGCGCGCGATCCTGCGCCGCTCCGAGTCGCAGCCGCCGGCGACCGAGGTGGTCACCTTCGGGGTGCTGCGCATCGACCGCGGCGCGCACCGCGTGTTCGTCGAGGACCAGGAGGTCCAGCTCACCGCGCTCGAGTTCCGGCTGCTCGCCACCCTGCACGAGCGGCGCAACCGCACGCAGGCGCGCGACACACTGCTGCTCGACGTGTGGCAGATGAACACGCCGGTGGAGAGCCGCACGGTCGACACGCACGTCAAGCGGCTGCGCGAGAAGCTCGGCGCGGCCGCCGCCTACATCCGGACCGTGCGCGGCGTCGGCTATCGCTTCGCCAGCACGCCGGACGAGCCGTCGGCCGATTGAGGATCTCTCTTCGACGCGCGCTTCGCTCAGAACCCCCAGGGGCGCACGGGCGCGTTCGACGAGCCGCTGTAGGAGTAGCCGGAGATGCGCAGGTGGTGCTCGCGGTGACGCTCGCACCAGAGCTCGGCGCCCTTGGACTCGGCGCGCACGGTCGAGCACTGCTCGCAGATCGGCTCGATGTCCGGGATGGCGTCGGCGGCCGCGTGGTCGATCGGGCGCACGACGAGCACCGGGCAGGTGGCCTTCTCGACGATGGCCGCGGCGACCGAGCCGAGCAGCACGCGCGCGAACCCACGACGGTCGCGGGTGCCGACGACGATGAGGCCGACCTGCAGGCCCGAGGCATGGCGCAGGATGGCGCCGGCGGGCGCGCCGAAGAGCCGGTGCGGGATGGGCTCCGGGATCTCGCTCTGCGGGTGCAGCTCACGGTAGTCCGCGGCGACCTTGGCGACGTGCTTGGTGACCTTGTCCAGGTCTTCGTCCATCGCCTGCACGGCCTTGCCGGACATCGGGATGCCTTCGATGCCCGACTTGACGTAGGCCGCGTGGATCTCCGTGCCGCCGTAGGCAGCGCCCATGGAGAGCGCCGTCCGCAGGGCGCGGTCGGATTGCTCGGTGAAGTCGATGGCGACGAGGATGCGACGGGCGTGGCTCATGGCGTTCTCCTTCGGATGATCCGGCAACCAGCACGATCCGCACCGACCCGTGTTTTGCGCAAGACTACGCGCGCCAAGCATGCGGCTGCCGCAAGCCCTGCGCCTCGGCGCGCAGGCCCTGCCGGATTTGGTCGACCAGGCTAGACACAACAGCGCCTTCGAGAGGCAGTGCGCCGTTCACTGTGAAGGTGGCGTCGTCGGGCACTTCGTAGGGCACGTGGACGCCCGGCAGGTGCCCCTCCGCGGAGCGACGCGCGCGCGCGTAGAGCCCCTTCGGGTCGCGGGCCTCGCACACGGCGAGCGGACAGTCCACATGGACGAGGACGAGGTCCGGCGCGATGGCGCGCGCGATCGACCGCAGGTGCGCGTCGTGGGCCGTGGCGGCGACGACCGGCACGACGCCCTCGTCGGCCAGGCGTCGCGCGAGGTAGGCGATGGCGCGGTAGACCAGCGCCCGCTCGTCGTCGTCGTAGCGCGGGGTCGGGGTCAGCACCGCGCGCACCTCGTCGGAGTCGACCAGGGTGGCCGGGATGGAGGCCTCGGTGAGGGCTGCGACCAGACGGCGGGCGAGGGTGGTCTTGCCCGAGGCCGGTCGGCCGGTCAGCCACACGACGGTCATGGCGCGACCCACCGGGCGACGGCGTCGGGGTCGAGGCGCGTCTCGCCGAGCACGCGATCGACCAGGCGGAACAGCGCGCGACGCACGCCGAGATCGATGTGCGGATACCAGGCGGGCGAGGCGACCACCAGCGCGCGCCACGCGAGGAACGGCGGGATCGTCTCGAGCACCTCTCGGTCACCGGTCTCTTCGAGGTAGGTCGCGAAGAACCGGTCCCACAGCGCGCGGAACCCGCCTTCGAAGCGCCCCCCGGCCCGCAGCGAGAAGAAGACGTAGTTGACGACGAGCGCCGCGACGTCGTCGGCGGGCTCGCCGAGCTCCCCGCGGCTGCGATCCAGGACGCGCAGGGTGTCCTCGTCGAAGAGGATGTTCCACGGGTGGAAGTCGCCGTGCACGACCGACAGCCGCGCGACCCGTGGCTTGAGGCGGTGCCGGTGCGCGACGGCGCGCCGCTCGAGCTCCTCGAGGAACGCCCGCGGCGCGTAGGCCTCGGTGTCGAACGCGTCGTAGCTGTCGAGCAGGCCGGCGAGGCACTCGTGGTGCCCGAACAGGTCGCGCACCCGCCGCCGCCACAGCTCGGGTACGTCGCGCTTGTCGGCGTGGATCGACGCGAGGTAGCGGGCGAGCTGCTCGGCCCGCCCCAGATCCCTCGGCGTCGCGACGTTGGCGCGGGCGACCGCGTCGAGATCGCGGAAATACGGCGTGCCCTCGGCGAACTCCGTGACGTAGAAGAAGTCGCGGGCGTCGGCGAGCGAGGCGAAGCTGCCGTCCTCGCGCACGACCCCCACGTCGACCGCAGGGACGTGGCTCGGCAGGCGGGAGAACGCCCCGAAGGCGAAGAACGCCTCCGCGGCGTGGTCGGACAGCGTGTCGTGCCCGTAGCCGGCGTTGACCGAGCGGTGCACGACGAGGTCGCGCGCGGCGCCGGGGAGCGACACCCGGACCGGCTTGCCGTAGCCGAGCTCCTTGACGCCGCCGTCGTCGCCGAGCGAGGCGATGCCCACCGGGGCGACGCCGAAGCGGCGCGCCACGTACGCCTCGAGGGCGGCGCGGGGATCGAGGGTCACGCGCCTCGAACGAGCAACGCGCGTACCACGAGGGCAGGACGCGGTGGGGCTTCCCCGCGGCCTGCCAGCTTTGCGAGGCGACGCAGCGGCTGCAGGCGCTCAGACCGGGGCGAACCGCGCGGTGAAGTGGCGCAGCTGGGGGGGCTCGGCCGTGATGCGGTAGCCGCGGATGTCCTTGCGCCGATCGGCGACGTGGCGGACCACCTCGATGACGTAGTCGATGTGGCTCTGCGTGTACGTGCGCCGCGGGATCGCGAGGCGCACGAGGTCCATCGCGGCGGGGACCTCGGTGCCGTCGGGCTTGCGCCCGAACATGACGGTGCCGATCTCGCAGCCGCGCACGCCGCCCTCGCGATAGAGCTCGATGGCGAGCGCCTGCCCCGGGTACTCGAGGAGCGGGATGTGCGGGAGCAGGGCCCGCGCGTCGAGGTAGACGGCGTGGCCCCCGGTCGGCACCACGATGGGCACGTCGGCCCTGCGCAGCGCGTCGCCGAGATAGGCCGTGGAGCGGATGCGGTAGCGGAGGTAGTCGTGGTCGACGACCTCCTCGAGCCCCTGCGCGATGGCCTCGAGGTCGCGCCCGGCGAGGCCGCCGTAGGTGGGAAAGCCCTCGGTGAGGATCAGCACGTTGCGGCACCGGCGCGCGAGCTCGTCGTCGCGCACCGCGAGCCAGCCGCCGATGTTGGCGAGGCCGTCCTTCTTGGCGGACATGGTCATGCCGTCGGCGAGGGCGGCCATGGCCCGGACGATCTCCTTCACGGTCATGTTCGCGCACGCGGGCTCCCGCTCGCGCACGAGCCAGGCGTTCTCGGCGAAGCGACAGGCATCGAGGTACAGCGGCAAGCCGTGGCGGTCGCACACCGCGCGGACGCCGCGCAGGTTCTCGAGGCTCACCGGCTGACCCCCACCCGAGTTGTTGGTGATGGTGACGAACACCGCGGGGATGTTCTCCTTGCCGCGCGCCACGATGAGGGCCTCGAGCGCCTCGAGGTCGACGTTGCCCTTGAACGGGTGCTCGAGGGACGGCTGTCGGCCCTCGGGGATCACCACGTCGATGGCCTCGGCGCCGGTGAACTCGATGTTGGCGCGCGTCGTGTCGAAGTGGGTGTTGTTGGGGAACACCTTGCCCGGACCGCCGATCACCGCGAAGAGGATCTTCTCGGCCGCGCGGCCCTGGTGGGTCGGGATCACGTGGGGGAACGGGAACAGCTCGCGCACGGCGGCCTCGAAGCGCACGAACGAGGGAGAGCCGGCGTAGCTCTCGTCGCCACGCTGGATCGCGGCCCACTGCTCCGCGCTCATCGCCCCGGTGCCCGAGTCGGTGAGCAGGTCGATCATGACGTCCCGTGAGGGGAGCGAGAACAGGTTGTACCCCGCGCGCTCGAGGCTGGCCTCCCGCTCGGCCAGGGTGCTCATGCGGATCGGCTCGACGGACTTGATCCGGAACGGCTCGATGATCGTGCGGATGTGCTCCATGGCCCCTCCGTTAGCACGCGGGCGGAGCGGGAAATGGGGCGAAATCGTGGGCGAAAATCGCGCGTTTTCAGATCTGCGTCACGCGCGTTTTGCGCGCTCGAGGTAGGCGCGGCCCCGCGGCGAGAGCTCGTAGCCCACCTCGAAGCTCTGGGTCAGCCCGAGCTTCTTGAGCTTGACGACGTCGGCCTTGAACGGCGCGGTCTCGCGGCCGAGGCTCGCGGCGAGCTGGGAAGCGGCCACCCGCGGTCGCTGGCCGATGAGCCGCAGCGTCTTCCTCGTCCAGGCCTCCTCGCGGTCCAGGCGCGAGAGGGCCGCCCGGATCGTGGCGACGTCGTCCGCGTCGAGCTGGTCGTCGAGCGCGATGGCGACGCGATCCCCGTCGCCGCCGTGGTGGAGCTCCACGCGGTGCACCTCGGTCTGTTCGTCGAGGGGACCGAGCTCGGCGAGGTAGGCGAGGAGCGCGTCGCGATCGGCGAAGCCCGCGCGCCGGGCGTCCTCGGCGGTGAGCGCGCCCACGGTCACCACCGAGACGGCGTCCACCTCGAGCACGCCGATCGGGTGGCACCGGTAGCGGCCCCCCGCGCGCACCTTGGGCTTCTGCCACCTCCGGAACGTCAAGGTGATGGTCCCCTGCACGAGGCCCTCGTGGAACGGCTTCTTGAAGAGCAGCACCCGCGCGAGGGTATCCGAGGAGCGTGATAGGCTGCGACCCGATCCATGGTCGACGACGACGACGACGACACCTCGAGCGACGAGGACCCGGAAGGCTCCGACGACGAGGCGGCCGACGACGCCCCCGACGAGGACGACACCACGCCGGACGCCGAGGACGAGGACACCGATCCGGACGAGGAGGAGGACGCCGTCGACGAGGAGGAGGCTGTCGACGAGGAGGACGCCGTCGACGAGGAGGAGGCTGTCGACGACGACACCGTCCCCGAGGACGAGGCCGCCGCTCCCGAAGACGCCGCCGAAGACGAAGAAGCCGGCGACAGCGAAGAGGACAGCGAAGAAGACGACGACAGCGAAGAAGACGACGACAGCGAAGAAGACGACGACAGCGAAGAAGACGACG
>CAZUZY010000040.1:32840-35485 GCA_964624885.1 uncultured Polyangiales bacterium
ACAGCGAAGAAGACGAGGACGAAGAAGAGGACGAGGTCGAGCTCGGCGCGGACCTCGACGAGGACGTCTTCGGGACCCGCGACGACTTCCCCGACGCGGACGACGAGGACTACGAGGAGGACGCCGGCGACTGGACGGCGGACGACTACGAGTCCTCCGCCCGCAGCTTCTTCGGCCGCACCGAGCACTTCGGAGAGTCGGCCGACGACCGTCGACGGTCCGAGGGCTGGGAGCCCATCGAGCACGGGGAAGCCTGGCGTGGCGCCTTCGAGCAGGCCGTGCCCGGCGCGGGCCAAACGGTGCGGTTCTACCAGCGCGGCGAGTCCGTCTCCCCGCTCGGGTTCGTCTCGGTCGCGGCGCTCGCGGCGCTGCGGGCCCTCTACCCGCAGATGGACTTCGGCAACCTGCACGTCAGCGTCCCGGAGAAGCCGCGCTCCGTGGACGCGCCCGCCTCGGCGCGCACCCTGCCGCCCGAGCTCGCCGACGTGACGCCGGCCGAGAAGGTCGACCTGCGCAAGTACGCGACGCCGATCGGCGATCAGGGGCAGACGTCCCGCTGCTCGGCGTTCGCCTGGACCCACGCGCTCGAGATGCTCGGCAACCTGGCCGGCGCACCGACCCCGCGCCTCGCCTGCAGCTACACGATGGTGCAGTTCCAGCGGATGCAGGGTGACTTCAAGGACCACGCCTATGCGTACGAGGGCGGCGACGGGACCGAGCCCGGCGTCGGCCCCGGGCAGGCGCTGATCCGCGGCGGCTCGTGTCGCCACGACCACTGGCCGGACGACGAGAAGCGGCCGCGCGCGTCCGACGCCGAGATGGACGCCGACGCGCAGCACCACCGACTCGAGGCGCGCGTGTACGAGGTGCAGCTCGACGAGGTGCGCAAGCTCCTCACCGCGGGCTGCCCGGTCCACCTCTCGATGAACACGGGCGATGCCTTCGCCGATCTCGGCCGGGACGGCGTGTTCCGTCAGGCCGAGAAGCCGAGCGGCGACCACGGTCGCCACGCGATGCTGTGCGTCGGCTACCTCGGCAACTACTACATCGTGAAGAACTCCTGGGGCGAAGACTGGGGGGACAAGGGCTACTGCTACATCCCGAAGCGCGTGCTGGTGGACGCCGACGCCGCGTTCGTCGCCATCGTCCCCACGCGGGCCCGCGCGAAGGGCCCGCTGCCGAGCGTCCGCTGCGAGTACTGTGGCGCCGAGGGCAGTGGCAAGACCTGCCACGGCTGCTCTGCGCCGCTGCGCACCGAGACCCCAGCCGAGCCCCAGGAGCGTGGCGCGAGCACCCCACCGCTGGCCCGCGTGGCGCCTCCGATGGAGCGCGCGCCGATGGAGCGCGCGCCGAGGGAGCCCACGCCGGACCCCGCACCGATGCGCGACGACGTGTGCACGCGATGCTCGGCGCCGGCCTCGCCCGGCCAGTCCTCCTGTCCGTTCTGCGGCAGCCCCCGATGACGCGGATCGTCCTCGACGAGGCCAGCGGGCCGGTCTCGCCCCGCTTCCAGTACTCGCTCCTCGTCTCGATCGTGGACGGGGTGGCGGAGGTGGCCTCCAAGGGAGGACCGCTCGGCACCCACATGGTCTCGGTCGCCGTCGACGAAGCCACGCTCGTGGCCGCCCTCGACGCGCTGCCGCTCGTCGACCTGGTGGACGACACGAGGGCCGCGCGCGTGGGAATCCGGGTGAATCGCCTGGTGATCGGCGACCGCGAGCATCGCTACCTGCGGTCCGACCTGGACGAGACGGTCGACGCGGCGGGCCCTGCCGCACTGCGCCGCGGTCGCGACGCGATCCTCGCCGCCGTGCGCGCCGCGCTCGACGCGCGTCCCTAGCCTCCGCGATTCGGTTACAATCGCCGAGATGTCTCCCTCGTCGTCGTCGACCGCGCCCTCCTGGCTCGCGGCGACCCTCGAGGCGCGAGAGCGGGCCCTCGACGCGGCCGCCGAGACCGGCCGACCCATCGCCGCCATCCGCCTCGCGCGGGCGCGCTGCTGGTCGGGCGACGACGCCGGGGCGCTCGGGCTGCTCGTGGAGGAGCGCCGCCGACAGCGTGACCGTGCCCCGCTGGTTGCCATGTGCGAGCTCGGGCTCGCCGAGATGGCCCTCGCGATGGACGACGAGGATCGCGCCACCGTCCACCTCGACACCGCGGGGCCCTTGCCGGTCGACGACGCGCCCGCGCGCACGCTGCTGGCCTCGATCGTGGCGCTGCGCCGCGGGAGCACCAAGCTCCCCGACCCGCCGACCCTCGAGGGCACCCCCTGGTTCCTCGAGATCGCCGATCTGCTCGCGCTCGAGGCGTTCTACGCGCGGGTGCCGTGCGAGCTCGACCTGCGGGGCTCCGATCTGCGGGCGCGAGCGCTGCGTGCGGTCGTCCAGAGCACCACGGCCGGCGAGCTCGATCGAGTGGCGGAGGCCATCGCCGATCTCGAGCGCGCGGGGCTCGTCCGCGACGCCGGTCGCACCATCCTGCGGGTGCTCGGCCTCTCCCCCGATCTGTTCCAGGCGGGCGAGGGCGCGAGCGGGTGGGTCGCCCGCGCGCGCGCGCTGCTGGGCGACGCGGCCACGTTCCGCGACCGCATCGCGCTCCGCCAGGCGTTCCGCGTGCACGGTCGCCGCGACGCCGACCGCGCCATG
>CAZUZY010000041.1:0-35441 GCA_964624885.1 uncultured Polyangiales bacterium
GACGGGGTGGGCGACAAGTGCGAGGGCACGGTCGACACGGACGGCGACGGCAAGGGGGACTACGTCGACATCGACAGCGACGGCGACCTGTTGCTCGACAAGGACGAAGACAAGAATGGTGACTGTCTGGTCGGCGCCGGCGAGACGAGCCGCATCAAGAAGGACACCGACGGCGACGGCGTCGATGACTTCATCGAGGTGACGCTCGACACCGGCAAGGTGGGCTGGGCCACCGATCCCTCGATGACCCCGATCAAGGCCGGCAAGTTCTACTTCCTCGAGCCCTACTCGTTCGACGGCTCGGCGCTCCCGAGCCCGTCTTCTTCGACCCTCGCGCTGTCGACGGACCTGCAGAAGGGCGACCTCGGCATCGTCGTCGACACGAGCTACTCGATGCAGCCCGAGTTCGACAACCTCAAGACGAACCTCGGCACGATCATCGACACCCTCAAGACGAAGCTCCCCGACCTCGGGGTGGGCATCGCGGGCCACGACGACATGCCGACGTCGATCTCGACGTCGACCACCAACACGTTCGGCAGCTGCAACAACACGCCGTACGCGGGTGGGCTCCCGTTGACCGACGACGCGTACTACCTGCGCACGGTGGTCACGACGAACAAGACCACGGCGACGACCGCGGTCGCCGGCCTGCGCATGGCGAACGGCAGCGACCTGCCCGAGGACCAGGTGGTCGCGCTGCACTACTC
Organism: uncultured Polyangiales bacterium; assembly: GCA_964624885.1. Taxonomy (GTDB): domain Bacteria; phylum Myxococcota_A; class Polyangia; order Polyangiales; family JADJMO01; genus JADJMO01. Next base: position 711 of record CAZUZY010000041.1, read on the forward strand.
GCTGACCGGAACGGCGTTCTCGTGGCCGGCGCTCAACACCTGCGCCGCGGGCAGCCGCGCCGCGGTGGCCGAGACGGTGACCAACTACGGCGCGATGCAGTTCCGCAAGGGCGCGCTGCCGATCCTCATGGAGCTCAGCGACGCCGAGTTCCACAACGGGATCAGCAAGCCCGGCCGCATCCCCGGGCCGGCGACGAGCATGTGCCTCTATCCACCGGCGGGCTCGCCGTGCACCACGTACACGGGCTACCCGGTGGTCAGCAACTACCCGGCGGGCTTCGTGGTGCCCACGATCAGCGACCTCGCGACGGCGCTCAAGACCCGCGGCGCGCGCTTCATCGGCGCGGCGGCGGACGACGGCCGCGCGGCCCGCTACCCCTCGGCGGGTGGCACGACCTACATCAGCGGCCCCTCGGCGGGCGTGGCCGGCACGAGCGCGGCGCGCAACCCGAACTGGGCGTTCGGCGCGTACGGCGACATGGAGTACCTGGTCGACCAGACGACCTCGTACGTCGACCCGGCGGACTTCACGCACACGGCCGCGTGCCCCGCGGGTCAGTGCTGCACGGGCTTCGGCGGCGCGGGCGTCGCGCCCGACGCGCCCGGCGGCAAGTGCAAGCTGGTGTTCAACGTGAACCACAACGGCTCGGGCCTCTCGACGCAGATCGTCGACTCGGTGCTCGCGCTGATCAACGCCATCCGCTTCGACGCCTACGTGCAGGCGATCCCGGACGCGGGCCCGGTGGACTCGGTGAACGCGTTCATGACGGCGATCCAGCCGAGCAGCACGGCGGGCGTGGACCCCATCACGGGCGCGGCCTGCCTCGCGGCGCCGGGCACGGCGGACAAGTACAACACCCCGAAGGCGCTCCCCGGCGCGGGGGACATCGCGGAGACGGCCACGAGCATCAAGCCGGGCAACCTCTACTGCTTCAACGTGCTGCCGAAGAAGAACACGACGGTGGTGGCCACGAGCGTGGCGCAGACGTTCCGCGCGACGCTGCAGGTGTGGGCGGAGAACGGAACGGCCGGGAAAATCGCCCTCGGAACGCCGCGGGAGGTGCTGTTCGTGGTGCCGCCGATCATCAATTGACGGAGAGGTGGTGGGCGGCTAGGGTGCCGCTCCCCGTCGCAAGGCGGGGACTCGGGGCGTAGCGCAGCCTGGTTTAGCGCACTTGACTGGGGGTCAAGGGGTCGCTGGTTCGAATCCAGTCGCCCCGACCGGAAGCGGTCGGTACAGAGGCCACGGTTCCACTGGGAATCGTGGCCTTCCGTGTGTCTGGGCTCCACTCCTCCATGCTGGGCGAACGGCCCAACACGACGGCGTGGGCGTGAAGTGGCGCGCAGTGGCCACCTCCGGGGATCTGCAGCCGCCGGAGAGGTCGCTTGCTTCACATCATCGACCGGTGTGCTGCACCGTGCTTGAGGAAGCCATGCGTCTCCTCCTCCCGCTTCTCCTGAGTCTGTGTTGCTCGTGCGCAGCGGAGTCAGCGAGCCCGTTCGCAGTCCGGGAGCAGTCCGTCGCCATCGACCCTTGCTCGGCTTCGGTGAACTCCGGATATCAGGCTGGTCGCTTGGTTCTGTCACTACATGACTTCTGGACCGTGCCGGGTATCTCGACGTTGCTTCCCGCAGGGCTGAGGGGGCCGGTTGTCAGTCTGACGCCCGCGCAACGCGGTCGTCGGCTCCAGGAACTCGTGCGGGTTGCCAACCATCGCGCCGAGCCGGTGACGGTCAACGTCCCGGGCAACTGCACCTACGACTTCTCCAGCGGCACGTCCGTGGACGACGCCACGTGGTCGAAGCCCCTCTGGTCGCATCCCGATGCCGATGCCCTGACGGCTCCGATGATGCCGAAGCTCGTGCTGAACTCGACCGCGAGTGTAGAGCTGCAGGGAGACCCGGCCGCGAGCGAGGAGACCCGACCGCTACTCCAGTATTCAGGGCCCGGCTACGATGGCATAGGTCATGGCCGCGTTCTGATTGCCATTCCGAGCGGTCGGTCCACTGTCGTGCGGGGCGTGCGTCTGCAAGGTGATCACGACTGGTCGCAGCGTTCAAACACCAACTACTTCCGCCATGAGAACAGCGACGGGCTCTTCTATACGGGGCCGGGGCAGGACGGTCGCGACCGGCGCGGCTGGTACGGCGCCATGATGATTGGCTTGGCGGGCGGAGCGAACGACGCGCTTGTGGACGGCGTGAGCATCAGCGGCATCAACCGGGCGGGAATCGGATTGGTGGGTGGAGCGGAGATAAAGAACAGCAGCTTCGTTGGCTTTCTGCCAGCCGTCACTCCTGGCACGATCGACGCGGACCTGTTGAATGTGGAAGTGATTCTCGGAAACACGTTTCCCGGAATCGGCTACGGGTTCAATTCGGCCATTTCGCAGCAAGGACAGTACAACGCCGTCTCGGTCCACGGCAACGTTTTCACTCGCGTCCTCGAGGGCGTGAATGGCGGTGGACTCGGGGCTGCGCACTGGTGGAGCGTCCACAACAACACGTTTGATCTTATCGGTGATCACGGTGTCTACATCCTCGGTGATGTGTGGACATCGGAATTCTTGAGCAACTCGTTCAACAGAATGCGTGGCGTCGCGATCAAGCTCGGTGCCAACTGTGAACGGCTCATGCCAACTGGCACTTCTCGGACGATCGAACCGTGGGAGGTCGTGGCCGAGCCTGTCGTCGGGACGTTCCCTGCCGAAGGTCCGTGCGGTGCACGTCACGTCACGGTCGCTTCGAACACATTCCGACAGCTGCGCCGAGGCGCGGTCATGATCTCCGGTACGCTCAACACCATCCGGAACAACGCCATCACGGCGTATTCAGCTGCCTCAGACGACCCACTCTACGATCCGGCGACACCACTGTCATGGCCAGTAGTTGCGGCAGAGGTCATTCCGGATCTATGGCTAGGCACGGACGGAGGCCAAGGAGGCTACGCGAACCACGTGGCCTTCAACGACGTGATCGCGAACACCAAGACTGCAGGCAGCGTCGAAGTTTTCATCACACAGCACCCTGGCGTCGCAGACCGTAGCATCGGCTTCAACCGAGTCATCGGTGCAGGGCAAACCGTCTACTTCAACAGCCGACTGGACTCGAGGTACGCGCCTGTCGTCGGTGTGTTTGGTGGGGCTACGCTGTTGGCGGGTGCTCCGACCGATTGCTTCAGCTGCACGCCAGCAGTGGTGGGTGACTACAGACAGCTGACCGATCTGAATCCGTCGGGGAGTCTTCTCGAACCTGTTGCCGGATCGATCCCCAGACTGCTCGTCCGCTTCGGAGCCTCGCCGAGCGTCTTTCTGATGGGTGAGGATGGTGTTCATGCACGGCTCGGCGTGGCCGGGACACCTCTCACGGTTCACGCGCTCGCGGCCACCACCGACCTCGGACAGGATGACATCTACTTCTCACAGGCTGACGCTTCGGGCCTGAGATTGCGCGGGATTCGCCCAGGCTCGGACTCGGAGAAGCTGGCCGGGCTGGTGGGAGCCTGGGACTATGCCCCTCAGGTGCCGCTCACCGCCATCAGAGTCCGACGGTCGGGTGCGCGGGACCTCCTTGCCACGGCCTATCCAGGAGACCCGTCGATATTCGGCACCAACCTCGGCGGCAGCAATCCATCGAAGGGTAGCGCCATCTACACGGGAACGGGAGCCACTCTCGCGCCGCGAGCAGACACGCTTCGTCTCATGCGGGCTGCGGATCTGTCCTCCATCGACGAGGCCGACGGAGTTGCCTCGGACGAGCTACACGCAGCCTTCGGCAACGGTACGATCCTCACTGTGTTTCGCTCCGGATCGACCTGGTCCAGTGGCGTCGCCTACCCGCTGTCCACGCAGCTCGCCATCATGGAGCCAGCACGCTTGCGACGTTCGTCCAGCAGCTGCAGCGGCGCGGAACCGAAACAGCGCATGTATCACCGCTTCCTGGGGAGCCCGGTCGTCTACGAGACTGCGGCAGATGTCGGAGGCGTCCCGGCGTTTGGTTCGGGGCACTACTACTACACCGGCACGCAGCTGTGCGATCTCGCTGTCGCCGCAGATCTCGACGGTGACGGCCGGCAGGAGCTGAACACCCACTTCAGCTCGCCGTCCGGCACGCCAGAGACGGTGCTCTACTATGGGCAGCACCTCACCTGTTCGGCCTCCACGGCGACGTGGAATGCCGGCACGAGCTACTCGGGTTCTGGGGTTCCGCTGGCCATGAAGGCGCTGTGGATTGGCGGTCGTGAACGACTGGTCACCATTTTCCGCTGGTCCAGAGGCATCTACCTCTCGGAGGGACTCGCCAACAACGGACACGATCTGGCGGAGTGGATCACGAACAAACGGTGGGCAAACCCCTAGCCAGACTCGCGTCCGGCGTGAGGCGCCGGCGTTTCTCGTCTAGGGTCCCCCCATGACCATCGATCTGGCAGAAGCCCGCGCCCGCGCGGACGCCGTCGGCCACCCCCTCGAGGCCAGTGGCGAGGTGCGCGAGACCGAGCGCTGGTGGTTCTTCCCCGTCCACGCCAAGAGCTGCGCCGGCATCGTCGTCGACAAGGCCACCGGTCACGCGACCCCGCTGGGCGCCGGCGGTCGCCTCGAGGACTGGCTCTGGGGCTACGACGCCGGCCTCCTCGAGGAGGGCAACCTCGCCATCGTCGTCACCGAGGTGTTCGACATCCCGCGCGCCATCGACGCGCTCGCGCGCATCGGCCTCCGCGTCTCGCAGACCGCGCTCCAGCACCTGCCGCTCCGTCTCGACGCGCACGGCGTCAGCACCCGCCTGCGCGAGGCGCGCGCCATCGACGGCTCCATCGCCCGCTGGCACGTCGAGGGGTCGCGCGGCGTCGTCAAGCGCGTCTCGCACGGAAGCATCCCGCCGCCCGCCGCCAAGTGGGACGACGAGGCCTCGCGGGCGTGCCTCGTCGATCTCGCCAACTGGTGGTCGCGCGCGCCGCACGCCAAGGACATGAGCGCGGCCGTCGCCACCTCGTTCACGAGCGACCTCGGCGGTGTGGGCCTCGCGCAGCGCAGCGAGTTCCTCGCCCACCGCGAGCACGCCGATCCGCACGGCGAGATCACCGTCGCGCAGTGCGCGATCCACAACGATCGCGCCATGCTCGTCTTCGAGGCCACCGACACCATCACCGGGCGTCGCCACCGGTTCCACTGGATCGCGTGGTTCGCCGCCCCCGGGATGGTGGGTCGGCTCACCTCGTTCTCCACCACCGTCTGAGCGTGGCCGAAGCGACGGAGACCCCGGTCGACGAGCGCGACGGCCCGATGGCCATGCGCTTCGTCCCGCTCTCCGTCGGCGCGCGCCTCGAGGTCTGCCCACGGTGGCCCGCTCTGGTCGTCAACACCGACGCGGGGAGCCTCGAGGTCCGGACGCGGAGCGTGCAGCACGTCGATCGAGCTTCTTTTCTCGTGGTCCCGGCGCGCACCGCCGCGCAGGTCTCTGCGCGCGGGCCGCTCGGTCGCGCGCTCGTGCTCGAGGTGAGCCCGGCGCTCGTGCGGCACGTCGTCGAGACCTACGCGGGCGAGATCGAGACCGCGGCGCTCCGCCGCTACCTCGGCGAGCAGCAGCTCCTGCCGCGCACCACCTGGGTGAACGAGCTCTGCCACCGGTACCTGTTCGAGCGCGCGGTCTGCCGCAAGCGCGACACCGAGGCCACCCGGTTCCTCGAGACGGAGATCGTGAAGGAGGTCTATTTCCTCTGCCGCGATCGCGAGCGCAAGGGCGTGCGCAAGACCTGCCTCGAGGTGGACGGACCGCTCGTCGCCCGCGCGCTCGCCGAGATCGAGGCCCACCTGTTCGAGGCCGACGTCGTCACCCGTCTCCCGAGGGCGTGCGGCACCAGCGAGAGCACGCTGCTCCGCGCGTTCAAGCGGGAGCTCGGCCTCGCGCCGCTCGCCTTCGTGCGCGCGCGGCGGCTCGACGAGGCGAGCCTGCTCCTCAAGACGCGCCGCTTCACGGTGGGCGAGGTCGCGGGCAAGGTGGGCTACGCCAGCCTCGCCTCGTTCTCCGCCGCGTTCCGCGCGCGCTTCGGCCAGCAGCCCTCGACCGTCTCGCCGGGTCGCTCCCGGACCGTCCCGGTCGTGTCCTCTGCTCCCACCCCTTCACCACGGGGCCGGTGATGTTCCGGGGTCTCGAGCTCACCCTCGTCGTCCTCTCGTGCCTCTCGTCGGGGTGTGGCGATGCGGACACCTCGACCGTCGACGCCGGGTCGTGCCCCACCGTGCGGCCTGTCGATGGGACCCGCTGCCCACAGGTCGGCCTCGAGTGTCGCTCGAGCTGCGCGCCGGCTGGTGAAGCGACGATCTGGATCGCCACGTGCACCGCGAGGTCGGACGGTGCGCAGTGGGACTCCTATTCGATGTTGTGCCACAAGTGAGCGAGCCAGAGGCGAACGCAGTGAACGGCGCCTCCACGGGCGGCCGCGCCAGCCAACAGGAGCGTTCGGTCACTTCACGACGAGGCCGGTGACGTCGCGGGTCTCCATCGCCTTGCGCGCGTCGGCGCTCGAGGTCTTGGTGGAGCCGCCCGTGAACGTCACGCCGTCGACGTGGCGGAGGAAGTAGTTGTAGGCGGGGAGGTCGCCCCAGAGGTTCGGATCGGGGTACTGCCCGGCGTACTCGGGGGGATCGCCCGGGACCTTGCCGAGCCCGCCCTTGCTCGTCACCACGACGTTGGTGAACGCGAGGTCCTCCAGCGGGTGCACCACACCGTCCTTGGTCTTCGTGCCCGAGATCGGTGAGCCCCAGGTGTACCGCGTGGAGGTGCCGACGATGTCCTCGAAGCGGACGCCCTTCACCGTGCCCACGCGGTGCACCGAGCCGACCGGGGTCGAGCCGCGGTCGCCGAGGAGGACGAAGAACGGCGAGCCGACGTCCTTGAAGGTGATGCGGCGGAACACGATGTCCGAGATGGCGGCGCCGTCGACGGACTCGACTGCCATCGCCGCCTTGTCGGCGGACTCGATGGTGACGTCCTCGAAGGTGACGTTCGCGAACGCGCCGTAGCTCGCGGTGCCCATCTTGAGGGCGTTGGCGATGAGGGATTTCACCTTGGCGTTCTTGACGATCACGTCGTGCACGCCGCGGTCGATCCCGCTCTTGAGGCAGATGCTGTCGTCCTCGGAGGTGATGGTCACGTTCTCGATGCGCACCCGGTGGCAGTCGACGACGTCGATGCCGTCGCGGTTGCCCGAGAGCGGCGTGTCGACCACGAGGTCGTGGATCGAGAGGTCGTCGTCCTCGAGGCTCACGACCCCCCACATCGCCGCGTTGACCACCTTCAGGTGGTGGATCGTGACGTTGCGAGAGAGCGCCGTGTAGATCGCCATCGGCCGCGTGGCCTCGGGGTGCACCTTGCTCGGGCCGATCCACTTCGGGGTGTTGCCGTTGCCGTCGACGGTGCCGCCGCCCTCGAGGGTGAGGTCGTGCACGCCCTCGGCGTAGAGCAGCGCCTTGCGGCAGTTGAGGAGCTGGGTGTTGCTGGTGGGCGGCGAGGTGCTCGGGTAGTCGGCGTCGTCCTGGGTGCCCTTCAGCGTCGCGGTCTTGTCGATCGAGAGCACGAGGTCGCTGCGCAGGCGGAGCATGCCGGTGAGGAACGTGCCGTCGCGCAGCACCACGGTGCCGGGGGCGCAGGCGTCGATCGCGGCCTGGAGCGCGGCCGTGTCCTTGGTCTTGCCGTCGCCCTTCGCGCCGAAGGCGCGCGCGTCGCAGACCGGGCGGGGGGCGTCGGAGGCGGCCTCGCTGCGCGCGTCGGTCGCGTCGCCGGCGCCGGTCTCGAGCAGCGGTACCGAGACCTCGTCCGCGTCGGCCGGGTCTGCGGGCGCGCCCTCGCCGCAGCCACACCCGAGGGCGACGAGCAGGAGCAGGGCAGGGCGGGCCATGGCTCGAGGAGAGCACCACCAGGCACGAGTTGCCCGCGCGGGACCGGCGAAAGTTGTCGAGCCGCCGTCGCCGCGGTCACTTCGGCAGTGAGTAGTCGAGCTGGACGAGCCCACTCGGGAACGCGCGGCTGCCGACGAGCTCCAAGGGGACGTCGCGGCCGCCGTTGCCGAACAGCCGCGCGCCATCGCCCAGCAGGATCGGCACGATCGAGAGCGTGAGGTCGTCGACGAGCCCCGCGGCGAGGAACTGCTGGATGACCACACCACCATCGACGTAGGCCCGCTGCGCGCCCTCGGCGGACAGCTTCGCGACGAGCACGGCCGGCTCGCCGGCGAAGAAGGTCTCGTCCGCGCGCGGCGTCGGGGTCTGATGGGTGAGGACGACGACGCGCTTGCCCTTCCACGGCCACTCACCGAAGCCGAGTACGGTCTCGTACGTCTTGCGGCCGACGATCAGCGTGTCGACGGTGGCGAAGAACGTGGCATAGCCGTAGTCCTCGCCCTCCACCTGCACGGTGGAGAGCCAGTCGATGGCGCCGTCGGCGCGGGCGATGAAGCCGTCGAGGCTCGCGGCGATGAAGACCGAGCAGCGCATGGGCACCTCAAGGGAAGGGGAACTCGACGACCGCCTTCACCTCGCTCGCGGGCGTCGGCACGACGATCGACAGCTTCGTCTCCCACGCGCGCAAGCACTTCAGGGTGTCGGGCCGCGCCTCGGCGTTGGGCACCGGGAAGATGTCGCGGCGGGTCTCCTTGCCCGTGGCGTCGAACCAGACGTCGAACTTGTAGAGCGACTGCCGAGGGCCGCCGTCGGCCACGAAGGGCTTCCAGCAACGGTCGAGCAGCGCCGTGCGCTCCTTCTCGAGCGCGTTGCGGGCGCGCTCGTCGACGGCAGCCTGGCGGTCGAGCGCGAGCAGCTCGGGCGTGACCGGCCCGGAGTGTGGGGAGCCTGGCGGCGCCGGTGCCATCGGGCCGACAGGAAGCACGGGCGCTGGGGCAGGCGCGCGCGCGGCGAGCCCCTTGTAGAGCCCGAACGCGATGATCGACGAGCCGATGACGATGGCGGCGGGGATGGAGCCGCCCCTCCTGGACCCGCGCTCAGAGCCCACGCGTGATGAGCACCATCGTGTGGCAGTAGCAGCTGCCGGAGTAACTGGTCGGCGTCTCGGAGTTGGTGATCGCGGTCGAGAAGACGTACGTCGATCCCGAGGTGAGCGCGACCGAGCCGTTCTTGGAGTTGTCGATGCGCCACGTGCCCGCGACGGGCTGCGCGTGATAGTGCCAGTTGCCGATGGTGGAGTCGGCGCCGCCCGTGTTGAGGCCGACGCGGACACCCATCCCCGAGTTCTGCGGCACGGAGCACGAGGCGTGCGTGAAGACCAAGGCCTTCTCGCCGACGCCCGCGGTGTAGGCGGGGGTCTTGCACGTGTAGATGAAGCCGTAGCTGGCGGGTATCGTCTGCGAGTCGGTGCCATCCGTCTCGCGCAGCGCCACGATCGACGGCCCCGCCACGTTCTGCGCGGTGATGGCGAACGGCACGCTGTTCAAGGTCTCGCGCGGGGTGAGCTCGGTGTCGGTGCCGATCTGCACGCCGAGGTAGCGCGGCCCGCTGCCGTCGAAGAGGCCGGCCGGGAAGGCCTTGCCCGCGCCGAGCGGCGTGGAGAAGTAGCCGTCGTCGAGGGTGAGGGTCAGGGTGTCCGTCCAGAGCGCGGTGCCGCCCGTGGGGGTCGAGTAGATGCTGTAGGTGAAGTCCTTGGACCCGACGACGGGCTTGCCCGTGGCCTTGTCGACGAGCCGCCCCTGCTGGGTGAGCACGTTGGGGACCGCCGCGCCGACGGCCGTGGCCAGGGCCGCCGTGACCGCGAGAGACAGGAGCGTGGTGCGCAGGACTCGCTTCATGGAAAACCCCTCGGAGATCATTGGGAGGACTCGACGGCGCCGATCACGCCGCCGTGGAGGACGAAGGCAGAGGACGAGCTCAGGTGCGAGCCCGTGACGGGGGAGGTGTTGGTGACGAGGATGTACTTGTCGTCGACCATGCGCGCGCCGCCGGGGACGAGCGAGAAGGCGGTGGTGGGCTTCACCAGCGGACCGGTCTCGCCGGTCTCGGTGGTGCCGGTGTCGACGATGCCCGTGTCAGGGCTGCCCGTGTCACCCGCGCCGGTATCGCTCGCGTCGCCGGTGCCCGTGTCCTTCGCGCCCGAGTCGGTCGCCGCCGGGACGCGGTCTGGATCGCTGCACGCGGCGAGCAGGAGCGCGGCCGCCACCACCCAGCGCCTGTCGAACTCCGCCATGGGTGGAGAATGCCAGCATCACGGGTCGTCGAGCAAGCACCAATCCGTTTGCGTTCTGCGTCTCGATGCGCTCGCGCACAACCCAGTGGCGGGCCTGTCTCTAGGCGGGAGCCACACTGTCCGATAGCGTCCGTCGATGAGGAACCCATCCGGAGCACAGCTCTCGCGATGACGTCACTGCCCACCGACGTGCTCCGGCCGCTCCTGGTTCGCCAGGGGGCTGCGTTCACGTGCCAGGGACACGGCTTCTGCTGCACCGACGTTCACGTCGTTGCTCCTCTGCGACCACGCGACGTGGTTCGCCTGCAACAGCTGCGCCCCGGATCGTGTCGCCACAACGAGGAGCAAATGCGTTGGGAGGTTGCCGTCGGCGCCGACGGCTGTGTGTTCCGCCAGGAAGATGGATTGTGTCACCTCCACGCCAGGCACGGTTGGGAGTCCAAGCCCGCACTGTGTCGGGGGTTCCCCTATGCAATCACCATGACACCCAAGGGGGCGCGCGTGAGCACCGCCCACCGGTGCCCATGCCGCAGCCTCGGCGACCGAGCTCCCATCGACGCGGAGAGCGTCCTGCGGGCCCTGACGGAGGAGGGGCAAGTCGAGCTGTTCGCCACCATCGAGGAGCCGCTACGTGTCGGCGAGCGCACGACAGCCTCTTTCGCTACCTACGAGGGGGTCGAGCGAAGACTTCTAGCCAGCCTCCTCTCCGACGAACCGCTGGACGGGGTGCTGGGTGGCAACGGCCGCCTGCCGCGCCTCGACGGGCGGTGGGAAGACGAAGCGCGTGCGATTGCGACGATGGGGCAGGGACCGATGCGTGGTGCGATCGCGCTGCGTTGGTTCGGCACGGCGCTCCTCGGGGTGGCCGTCGGCGCGTCACTCGCGGCAGTCGACCGCCCCTGGAAGTTTGATTTCGATCAAGCCGAGCGAGGTGGGACGCGGCGATCTGGGCGAGCACTGCTCGGCGATTGGGTGGCGGACGAGCTGTGGGGCCTCGGGTGGACGGACGTCGGCTCGTTGGCCCGGGCAAAGGCCGAATGGCGTAGCTGCGTCCTGATCGCCCAGAAGATCTCCGACGCATTGGTATTCGGCGGCCACTCGGAGGAGCGTTCCATGGCCGAGGCGGTCATGATCGTCGAGCTGGTCACCGCGACACCGATCTGGCGCAAGGTTGTCCGATCCTTCATCGTCTAGTCAGGCAGTGATGTAACGTCGCGGACTCCCGACCGACCTCAGACTGGGAGTGAACCGTGGAACAAGACATCGCTGTCAGCCTCCAGGTCGACGGTCTCGAAGATCCCTACGTGCTCGACCTCGTCGGGATGGAGAGACTCGACGCTGCCAGCGAATGGTCCATCGAAGTCGTCGCTGCTGCCGCGCCGCCACCCGCCGATCTGGTCGGCATCGCCGCTGGTGTCACCCTGACCGATCCGCGTGAGGGTTCCCATCGCTTGCTCCCTCTGGTCGTCGAGCGAGTCGTCCATCGCGGGATCCATGCGCGGGGCGTTCTGTTGCGTCTCGAGCTGTCCGAGGCCACCGCCCCCCTCCAGCGCAAGGTGGATCGCCGTGTCTTCCTCGGAAAGAGCACCACCGAGATCGTTGAGTCCGTTCTGGTGTCCGCTGGGCTACCGGCCAGCCTCCTCGTGCGTCGATTGACCGGCACATACCGGCCGATCCTCCAGTGCGTGCAGTCTCAGGAGACGGACTGGCAGTTCATCCGACGCTTGCTGGCCGAAGAGGGGATCGCGTTCTGGTTCGACCCCGATCCCGAGGGTGTACAGCGCCTGGTGCTGACGGATCACCTCGATGGTCACGAGACCATCGAGCCACCGACGGTCCTCGTGCTGACCGAGGACAGCGGCATGTTCCATGCGCGCTCGATCAAGGCCTTCGAGCTGACCCAGGCGCTGGTGCCCGAGGCGTACTCTCTGCGTCGATACGACGTCCGTCACCCGACCGTCGCCCTGGTCGGTTCGAAGGGGGAGAGTCCGCGACACCACTTCGAGTATCCCGCTCGCGTTCTGGATGCCGACCACGCGCGAGACCTCGCGGCGGTGCGTTTGGAGCAGGTCCAACGCGACGAGCTCCGCGGCACCGTGCGTTCGGATTGCATCCGCTTGGTGCCGGGTCGCCGCTTCACCCTCGAGGGAACCGGGGATGCGGGCTTCGACGCGCGCTACCTCGTCGTGGCAGCCCGCCACGCCGTTCGACCTCGTCACATCGACCTCGTCGACGCACGCGCCTACTCCAACGAAGTGGTCGTGGTCCCGGAGCGGGAGCAGCGCACCTATCGGCCCGCGGTTCCTCGCCATCCTCGCCGGGGCACCACCGAGAGTGTGATCAGCACCGGTGCTGCAGGGGAAGAGATTCACGTCGACGACCTCGGCCGGATCAAGCATCGGTGGCTGTGGGATCGCTCCGGCCTCATGGACGACAAGGCGTCGGAGTGGGCGCGCTGCCTGCAGATGGGCATGGGTGGCTCGATGTTCCTGCCGCGGGTCGGGTGGGAGCTTCCGATCATGTACATGGACGGAGCGCCGGACGAACCCTTCGTGCTCGGGCGGCTCTACAACGCGACAGCGGTCGTCCCTTATGCCCTGCCAGGTGGCAGCGCGATGGCGAGCTTCCAGTCCGCCACGTCGCCAGGGGGCGGGACCACGAACGAGGTGCGGTTCGGCGACTCTGGTGGGGCGATGGAGATGTTCATCCACGCCTCGAAGGACCAGACCGTGAACGTGGGTGGCAGCTCCACCACGAAGGTCTCCTCGAACGCGACCCACGACGTCGCTCTGTCGCACTCCGTCTTCGTGGGCGGCTCGCAGACGCACACGGTCGGTTCGAACCAGACTGTCGGGGTGGCGACCGATCATGGTATCGCCCTCCAGGGCTCGCGGACGGAGATGGTCGGCGGGCTCGAGACCAACAACGTGACGGGCAATCGTTACGTCGCAGCCAAGGGCTCGTACACGGAGCTGGTCGGGGCCGCCTACCTCCAGCAGTGCAACCAGGCGAACTACCGGGTCGGTGGCGCCTTCACCCTGCTCGTCGGTGGCTCCTATGGCAACACGGCGGGCATGACGACGGGCGACTCCGTCGCCGCCGCGCGGACCGAGCTCGTCGGTGGCGGGCGCTCCATCACCGTCGCGACCACGGCGGTGGACAACGTCACGGGCTTGAAGCGAATCACCGCGGGCCCGACGACCGAGAAGGCCTCTGGCAAGGTTGCCATCTCGGGTACGGCCGCGGGGTCCCTTCGAACGGGCGGCGCTCTGACCGTGGATGCGACCGGGAACGTCGAGCTCACGGCGGCCAACATCACGCTCGAGGTGTCCGGGAACCTCGACGCCGAGCACATGGTCTTGTCCGGCGGGACGCTCCACGCCAAGAGCGGCACCACCGCCTTCAAAGGTCGCATCAAGCGCGGCGCCGCGGAGCTCAAGTGAACGAGTTCTGCCACCTGACGGTCGACGGCGGGCCCCTGCTGGCCGTGCGTTCGTTGACGGGTCGAGAGCGCATCGGCGAGCCGTTTCGTTTCGAGGTTCGCTGCGTGCTCCCGGATGGACCGGCGGACGTGGCGCTCATGCTCACGCAGTCAGCGACGCTCGAGGTCGAGGACGGCAGCGACAAGCGCACGATCGTCGGGCAAGTCGACGAGGTCGAGGTCCTCGACGACGTCAGAGTGCTTCTGGTCCTGGTACCCAGGAGCCGCCTGCTCGCCGACACGATGGACTTCCGTGTCTTCGTCCAAAAGGACGCGGTGGCCATCGCCAAGGAGGTGCTCGGAGAGCACGGCATCTCGGTGGAGGACGAGGTGAGCGCCGCGCCGCCTGTCCTCGCGATGTGCGTGCAGTCGTTCGAGAGCGACCTCCGCTTCGTCGGTCGCATCCTCGCGGAGCAAGGCATCTCCTGGGTCCAATCGACGGCAGATGGGGCCAGGGTTCACCTCCGGGACACGCACTTCCCTGATTCGGCAGCGGGAACGCTCTCGGTCCGCGACGATTCGATGGGGCACGAACAGCACGCCATCTTCGAGCCCCTCCTCGCCGAGAGCGCGACCACCCGGAAGGTGGTCTTGCGCGACTACGACTTCACCCATCCAGAACTCGACCAGACCGTCGAGGCCGGCGACGACGCGGTCGCCGCCTACGAGTACCCCGGCGGCTACGTGGCCCCGGCGGTCGGTCGGACGATCGCGCGCCGTCGCCTCGAGGAGGCGCGGGCCTTCGAGCGGACCCTCGAGGGTTGGACGACCCATCGGGGCCTCACCGTCGGCGAGGTGCTCGAGGTCGAGGACGGTGCCGGCATCGTGGGCGGGCGCTGGCTGTTGGTGGAGGTGGTCCACGAAGGCGACCTGCAGAGCGCGGAGGGCCAGGCCTACCGCGCGCGATTCGTCGCTCAATCCGAGACCCATCCGTTTCGCCCCGCCCGGGTGCCGGCGCCGCCACCGGCGGGCGTGATGACCGCGACCGTGACGTCCGGCGGTCAAGAACTCGCGACGGACGAGTTCGGCCGGTTGACCGCGCAGCTCCGCTGGGAGCGCCGCCGGCCCGCGGACGACAAGGCGAGCGGTCCCATCCGCGTCACCATGCCCGCGACCTCCGGATCGGTGTTCCTGCCCCGCACCGGCTGGGAGGTGCTGCTTGCGTTCGACGAGTCGCTCGACGCTCCGCTCGAGCTCGCGCGACTCTACAACTCGTCGGCCCCACCCCCGGCGAAGCTGCCCGGCAAGAAGACCTCGAGTTCGTTCGGCTCGAAGACGATGGGCGGGGCCAGCGGCAACGTGATCACGCTGGACGACACGGCCGGATCGGAGGCGTTGTCGCTCTCTGCGTCGAAGGACTACAACGAGAAGACCGAGAACGACAAGGTGACCAACGTCGTCGCCGACGACACGACCACCGTCGGCGCGAACCAGAAGATCATCGTCGGCCAGGTGGCGCGGGTCGAGGTCGGTGGTGCGCAGTCCTATTCCGTGGGAGCGGTCCGCAAGCTCGGGGTGGACGCCAACATGGGCATCCAGGCAGCCAGCGAGACGGTCATGATCGGCGCGATGCGCGCCTTCCGCGTCGGCGGCGACTACGTCACGACCTGCGCCACGCTCACGCGCCTGGTCGGAGCTGCGAAGGCCGAGACGGCCATCGAGCACCAGAGTCGTCACGTGACCGGTGCTGCCACGACGCTCGTGGGTGGCACGTGGAAGGTGGCGTCTGCGCTGGGCGACTCGCAGCAGGTCAGCGGCGCTTCCACGCTGCTCGTGGCCGGGGCCAAGAAGGTCGTCGCCGCAGGGAAGGTCCAGCAGCAGTACCGCGGTATCCTCCAGGAGACCCTCGCGAGTCGAAAGGTGGACGCGCGCGGCGACTATCACGAGAGTTTCGGGGGAGTGATCTCCTATCAGATCGGTGCGGCGTCGAGCCTGAAAGGGGCGGAAGTGACCATCGAAGCGACTGCGCGTCTGTCGTTGCGTGCCGGCGGGTGCACGATCACCATCACGCCGGCGAAGATCACCATCGACGGCAAGTTCGACGGCTCCGTCGACTCCGAAGATTCCACGTCCAGCGAGGAGGTCGGGTGATGGCCAAGGCCAAGACACAGGCACGGGCGCGGTCCACTGCGCTCCCGCCGGGGCTCCACGTAGGGCTCGTGGAGATGGCTGGCGAGACAGACATCCGTGTTCGGCTGCTGGATGGAACGAGAACACGAGCCGCGTGCGATCCCTCGGTCGATCCGGCTCT
Source organism: uncultured Polyangiales bacterium (assembly GCA_964624885.1). GTDB lineage: Bacteria > Myxococcota_A > Polyangia > Polyangiales > JADJMO01 > JADJMO01. The sequence continues at coordinate 16,631 of CAZUZY010000041.1, forward strand.
GATCGGCGAGTGCCTGCGCACCGGCCGGCGGGTGCTGCTCGTGGCGGGCAAGACGGGGCCGACGATCATCGGTGCCGTGCAAACCTCTCGCAGCGTCGAGTACGACGTCGACGGGCGCGCCGTCCTGCGGGCGCGGGAGATCCGACTGCGGGCCGAAGAGGGGGTGTCCCTCGAGACCGGTACCGTGAGCCTGCGTCTGGAGAGCGGAGGCGCTGTCCGGATCGAAGGGAACCGGATGGTGATCGACGTGTCCTCGCTGCTGAAGGTCCTCTCGGCGCAGGTGGAGTTGCCGTGAGCACGACGATCAAAGGTGCGAACGTGGCCAGCAAGGGCTCCGGGCACACCGCGCCCGGGCCCGCGCCGGTACCGAGCATGATCCTGCCGATGGCTCCGCCGACACCGACCGGTGTCCCTGCGCCGTTCCTCTACGTCGCGCAGTCCAAGACGGCCAGCCCTACCAGCGACAAGCTCACGGCAAATGGAGGGCCGGTGCTCACCATCGCCAGCGTGATGCAGATCGAGAACCCCGGAAACATGGTCGCTGACAAGACCCTGCTGAAGGATCTCGTCAGCCACGCCCACGTCAAGAAGGCGAAGATGCTGGAGGCCGACGGCGTCGTCAAAGGTGGCGATCGCGGCGTCGTCAAGACCGGCCACAAGGTGAAGCAGAACCTGCTGACCGCTGAGCTCGAGGCCTGTCAGTCCATCGGACCGCTGCTGGACGGCGTCGGATTCACCAAGGCGTGTGCAAACCCCAAGGACGCTGGCATCGACATCATCACGCTGGCCGAGCCCGTGGCCGTGGTTGGAGGCTCGGTCGTCGAATCCGCAGTCGATCTCACCTTACCGGGCATGATCCCAGTCGAATGGACCCGATCCTACGCCTCTTCGGACCACAAGCAGCATGGACTGCTGGGTCGCGGCGGTTGGGTACTTGGCATCGAGCAGCGGGTCGAGGCCGACGACGAGGGCTTCGTGCTCCACCAGATGGGCGCCAAGCTGCGCTTCTCGCGGGTGGAGGTCGGCGAGGTGAGCTTCCTCCGCAGCCACCGGCTCGAGCTCCGTCCCGGGCGCGAGGGGCGTTGCACAGTACGCATCGTCGACTCGGGCCTGCTCTACGAGTTCGAGCCCGTCGTTCCCGCGGGCCCTGCCGTGCTGCAACAGGTGCGAGATTCACGAGGCAACCACGTGTCGCTCGAGTGGCGCGAAGGCCGCCTCGCGCGCGTCGTCGACACAGCCAAGCGCACCCTCGAGATCAGCTACGATAGCGTCGGGCGACTGACCGCTGTCCAGGTATGGGCACGGGCGGGGCTGCAGGTGGAACTCCGGTACGTCTACGACGAGGACGGCTGCCTGTCCGCCGCGATCGACCCCGAAGGGGCGGCGGAGCAGTACGTATACGACGGTTTGCACCGTCTCGTGCGCAAGGTCCGTCGCAACGGCGTGACGTTCCACTACCGCTACGACGACGCCAACCGTTGCTGCGAGGCGTTCGGCGACGGCGGGGCTCATCGCTACGAGTTCACGTTCGACGAGACGAAGCGGTGCACGGTCGCGCACGGCAATCCCGAGCCCATGACCGTGGAGTACGACGAGCAGGGACGCGTGACGCGGCTCGCGCACTTCGGCGACTTGACCGTTCTCGAGAAGGAGTACGACCCCGACGGCTACGTCACGAAGCTCGTCGACAAGGCCGGCGCCGAGGAGTCGTTCGAGTGGGACGCCCGCGGTCGTCTCGTTTCTTACGTGGATCCGGCCGGTGGCCGCCTGCAGCACCACTACCGCGCCGACCGGCTCGTCCAGCGAACGTTTCCGGACGAGTCGGCCGTGACCTTCGACTGGGACGAGCACGGGACGCTCGTGGGCCTGACCGATGTTCGTGGTCGGACTGAGACCCTTGCCTACGATGCGTTCGGGCGTCTGATCGGCGTCTTCGGTCCTGAAGGGACGCTGCGACGCTGGGACTGGGACGAAGAACACAACATCATACGGGAAGAGGACGCCGCGGGGCGGGTCATCGAGTACACCTGGGACGCGCTCGGACACCAACTCACGCGGACAGAGGTGTCCCGCGCTGGCGAGCGATTCGTCACGCGTAGCGAATGGGACCGTTGCGGGCGACAGCGCTTGCTCCGGTACGCGAACGGTGTGGGCTACGACATCGAGCACGACGGCGAGGGTAACGTGGTCAAGGTGACCGATCACCTCGGGCGAGTCACCTCGATGCGTTACGTCGGCGTTGGTCGTCTGGCCGAACTCGTTGCCGTCGATGGGGGACGTTGGACGATCAGCTACGACCCGAACGGTCGCATTCGGGAGGTCAAGAACCCGCGGGGCGAGCCTTACGAGTACCGCTACGATCGCGCGGGTCGCTGCGTCGAGACCCGCTCGTTCGACGGTCGAGTGACGAAGCTCTACTACAACGATCGCAACCTCGTCTCCCGCGTTGAGCACCAGGACGGCGGATACGTCGCCTGGACGCACGACGTCCGCGGGCTCGTCACCAGCGAAGTCACGCCGGAATCGTCGCGACGCTACGAGCGCAACGAGTTCGGCGTCCTGCTGAAGGCGGTGGTCGACGAAGGCGGCGAGTCGTATGCGGTGGAGTTCGTGCGGGATAGCTCGGGTCGGGCCATCAAGGTCCGTCAAGGAGACCACGAAGTCGACTACACCTACGACGAGCATGACCGAGTGATCGAGCGTTCGATCGATGGCGCGGCCGTGACTCGCTACGGCTACAACTTGCGCGGTGATCTCACCACGGTGACCCACGGAGACACCACCGTTCGACTGCAGCGCGACTCTCTGGGCCTCGAGGTGGGCCGCGTCCTCCCTGCGGCGTCGATCACAGCGCGGTACAACGACGTGCACCGTCTGCAGGAGCAGACGGTTCTCTCCCGAGACGGGCAGCCGCTCGCCAGTCGTCGCTGGACGTTCGCGGCAAGTGGATTGCCCGTGCGCCTGGACGACAGTTCCTGGGGGACGTCGGCATTCAGCCACGACGACATGGGGCGTCTCACGGGCTTCCATCACGGTGGCTACACCGAAAGGGTGCTCCACGATGCGGCGGGGCGACCTTCCATTCTGCGCGCACACGAAGATCCGGAGAGCTGGATCTTCCGCCTTGGAGGTGTGGTCCTCCAGACGCCGCGGGCCACCTTCGAAGTGGACGATCGCCGTCGCCGCATTGCACGACGCGGCGACGGCGGCACGGTCGAGTACACTTGGGACGCCCACAATCGACTGCGGGTGGTGTCCGGTCCGCGTGGCACGGTGGAGTTCTCCTACGACGCGGCGGGACGGCGCGTGCTCAAGCGGGTCACTCCGCCGGCTGCTCCCGACGCACTCACCGAGCCGTCAGTGCGCGAGGTGCGGTACCTCTGGGAAGGCGACACGCTGATCGCGGAGTATGACTCGGACTTCGGCCGCCGCGTGTTCGTCCACGAGCCGCGCACGCTTGCTCCCATGCTGCAGGAGGAGCAGGGCGAGGTCTTCGCCTATGTGCTCGACGATCTCGGCACCACCCACGAGTTGATTGACGCCCGCGGCCGGATCGCATGGACGGGGGCGTCGACCCCCTATGGGGAGACCTTGCATGCCCGGGTCGATCCAGCGTCCCTCTTCCACCGACCACGACCCATCGAGCCCGCGTTCCGACGCTACGGCCAGTATTGGGACGAGGACGTCGAACTCGGCGCCTCACGACATCGGTGGTTCGATCCCGCGAGCGCTCGATGGTTGATACCCGACCCACTGGGCTTAGCAGGCGGCTTCGATCACTTCGCGTTCACAGGAAACCCAACCAGCGGCACGGATGCGCTGGGGCTCGCCCAGGTCGGCCCGAATGGGACGTGCGAGGGCCATGGATACGTTCGTTTCAAGACGGACCCGGAGAACGACCCCAACGGCGTGCCGATGGGCGTGAAAGCCGCAATCACGCCTCGGATGGTCGGTGATCCGACCAGTACTGACCCGTTCCGGCGTGGCGCGACCGGAACCCATGCCGACGGTGACATTAGACCCAATGGCTTCACTGCTCTCCAATCGGCGACTGGAGGCAATGCGGCTCGTGGCCACTTACTCGCTCGCTGTCTGGGTGGATCGGGCGACTACCCCGCCAACCTCGTCACCCTCTACCAGCGGCCGGTCAACACGCCGCAGATGAGCGGAGTGGAGGTTTCGGTGCGCGACACCGTGCGGAGCACTGGAGCCGTGGTGAACTATGAGTCAACGCCGAACTACGGGTCAGTGGCTGGCGCTCCTCCGACCTCCGTTACGATTACCGCCACGAGCGGCGGCAGCAGCGTGTTGCCGCCAACCGTGGGCAGCGCGGCCACACCCGTCACGCAGTCGGGGGGGGCGACAACGCTGTCCAACACACCAGGTGGCGGCTTCAGCGCCCCATGATTGCGATTCAGGAAAACATGCTTCAATCACTTCTCAAGTTGTTGCCTGCTCCGAGGACCGTCGCGACCCCCGCGCTTTCGTGGGACAATCTAGACGGGTTGGTGGGCTTGAAATTTCCTTCAGATGTGTGCTCATTCATAGAACTGTACGGTGCCGGTTCGATTGGCAACACTCTCGACCTCTACGACCCGAGGCGCGGCAACCTCGTCACCTTGACGAACCACCTCGGGTCGATGGAAGTCCACCGGGCCGTCGGCAACCGTGGTGATGTCGTCGGCGGGTTGCAATTCTTCCCGACGAAAGATGGGTTCTTCCCGATCGGCGGAAATGGGAATGGCGACTCGGTCTGGGTGGAAGGCACCGGCCGTCGCGTTGCCGTGTTCGACGGTGACGAGACCGAACGATTCGTGTTCGACGGTCCGTGGACCGCGTTTCTGGTCAAGTTGCTCGAGGAGGAGGACCTGACTGGCATCCTCCCGAAGGCGCGGAAGAAGAAGCACGCCTTCAAGCCATTCGAGAAGAAGGTGGTGGTCACTGCGAAGCTCGGTGGTGGCACATCGCTCGACGCTCTCGCCGCAAGTCTGCGAACTCTCTTGCAGAAGTTCAAAGTCGATCGCGATGCAACGGACAGCGTTCAGTACACGTCCACGTTCGTCACGGTCGAGTTGGCACGCGACCGCAGTACGGGCTACTTCTTCCTCACAGTCATATATCCACCCGACCGGGAAAGCGAGGTCCGGGCTCTGTTCGATCGTTTCGTCACGGAGGAGTCCCTCACGACCACCTCCCTGCTCGACTTTGCTGGCAACCCGGTCTGGACAGACCGCGATCCGGCCAATCTGCCAGCACCGAATCTCGATCGGCTCGCCGCAATGTTGCCGGTCGCGACGCCGTCGACCGCATTCGACTGGGCCAAGGTGACGACCCTGTTGAACAGCAGCCTCCCGCCTGACTTCGCGGCCGTCACTCGGGCCCACGGAGTCGGCGCTTTCGGCGGCTTGCGCGTCTGGTCTCCGGACGTGATCGTGCGCGAGTGGTTCCGGCTCCTCCCCGGACTACACCCACTGCGGAATCGCCTGGGCGTCGTGCCGTTCATCTGGAGCGGCGTGACCGTCGGCCTCCTTCCGATCGCCGAGGGTCCCGCCGGGCTCCTCTGCTGGGATACCGAAGGCGCGCCGCATGCCTGGAAGACGGTGTTCCTCTCGGATTTCGCCTCGGGCTCCCCCACCGTTCACCGGCACGACGGGGGGTTCGCCTCGTTCCTCGGCGCAGCCATGGCGGGCCAGCTCTCCTTCCTGCGGCTCGAACCGACCTTCGTCCCCGGTTGAGAGGTAGACATGGCTGTCCAGACGTCTGTCCGCTTGCACGTCGGCGAACTGATCCTCGACGGCCGTCGCCTCGACGGCCGCGAGGACGTCATGACCGGCGTCTGCTTCGAGCTGGAGGTGCAGCAGGCCGAAGCGCTGGTCGTCGCCGACGTCCTCGGGCGGGCTGGCTTGCTCGAGCTCGTCACGGAGATGGACGGTCGTGGCCTCGCCGTCTATGTGACGCGGATCACCGCCATCGCTACCGCTGGGGGACACGAGAGCCGTCGGTACCGGCTGACCTTGCGCTCGGCGCTTGCGTTCCTCGAGCTCACGCGACGACCGCGGATCTTCCAGCATCTCGCCGTGCCCGACATCGTTGCAGCGGTGTTGACCCAGGGCGCCTACGCAGCGAGCAGCTTTTCCAAGAAGCTGGCCACCACCCACGAGAAGCGCGAGTACGTCGTCCAGTACGACGAGACCGACCACGACTTCGTGCGCCGTCTCTGCGAGGAAGAAGGTCTTTGGTTCAGCTTCGACGCCAGCGAGGACGGCGAACACATCGCGCTGCACGACGACTCCACGACGGCGGAACTACCCATGCCGGGACCCCTCTACGTCGTGGCCAGCGGCCCCACCGCGACCGGCCCTGCCGCGTGGCCCCGCAGGCTACGATTCGCGCGGAGGCCGGGCTCGGTGGTCCTTCGGGACTACGACTACGAGCACGCCGCCGTGAAGCTCGAGGGGAAGGCGAAGGACGGGAACGCCGTCGAAGCAGACGTGGAGGTCTACGAGGCGCCAGGCGGCTTCCGTGGTGGCGCAGGGAACGCGCGAGCCACCTTGAGGCTCCAGCAGCTTCGCGCCGATCACACGGTCGCCGAGTTCGAGACGAACGTCCTGTCGCTACGTCCGGGCACTGGTCTCGAACTGGAGCCGGGGCCGACCTATGACGGGTTCGGGCTCGGATCTGGCAAGAAGTTCGTCGTGGGTCTGCAGCATGCCTACGACGCCGAGAAGAACCTCTACCGCCTCGTCGTCGAGACGATCCCCCTCGACGTGCCGTATCGGGCCCCTCGGCAGACGCCAGCGCCGCGGATCTTCGGCCTCCACCACGCAACGGTGACCGGCCCGGCGGGCTCCGAGATCCACACGGACGAACAGGGGCGCGTGCACCTCCGCTTTCCCTGGGATCGCGAGGGGACCAACGACGAGAAGAGCAGTCTTCCCGTCCGGGTCGCGCAGTCCAACTTACCCGGACCGATGATCATCCCGCGCGTCGGGTGGGAGGTCCTCGTGGCGTTCGAGGAAGGGGATCCGAATCGACCGGTGGTCATCGGCAAGAGCTTCAATGGTACCCAGGTGCCACCGCAGTCACTGCCAGCCAACAAGACCATCACGAGCATCGCGACGTGGAGCTCGCCCGGTGGCGGCAAGATGAACGCGATTCACATGGACGACGCCGCCGGTCGCCAGAACATCCGCCTCGTCGCCGCATTCGCCAAGAACGTGACCGTGGCCAACGATGCGACCAGCCAAGTCGCCAGCGTCGAGAAGCACTCGATCGACGGGAGCAAGGGCAGCACGGTCGGTGCCAACGAAGACGTCAGCGTCAAGCAGGCTCACCTGGTCGTCGCCTCTTCCCAATCCGCCTCGGTCGGTGGCCTGCAGCGGATCACAGTGAAGGGAAACCAGTCCGTCGGCGTGGGCAGCGAGACGGTTCTGGTCGGCGCGGCCCTGGTGGAGCAGGTCGGCAATCCCGTCACCGGAGCCCTGAATCTGGCAGCCTCCCGTGCGCTCGCTGGCATCGGCGCCCGAGGGCGAAACGGCGCCATCGCTGCATTCGGCCTGGGCCTCGCCCGGGGTGGCGTCCAGGGGTTCATGGCGGGTGGCTGGCGGGGAGCGGCCAATGCGGTCGCAGGTGGGGTTCTCGGCCAGGTGGCTGGACAGATTCCCGGTGGCGACGCGGTGCTCTCCGCCGTGACCGGGCCGGGAGGATTCCAGCCCTTCCGGGCGCCCCCCCCCGCAGCCGGCGCGGCGGCCGCGGGCGGAGGGGCCGGTGGCGCGGAAGCGAACAGCGCTGCTGCACAGGGGCCTGGGCCCGGGCATCGTACGAACCTCGTCAACGGTACCTACACCGAACTGGTGGGCGGCAACTACAACGTGCTCACGCCTGGTTCGGTCTCGTGGCAGACCGTCGGTGCAGCAACGTACCTCATCGGCGGCAGCCACAACACGCGCTCCAAGCACTACACCACCAAGACGCTGGGGGCCTCCATGGAGACGCTCGGCAGTCTCAAGGTGCAGAGTCGCGCCGACATCGAGCGTAGCGTTCGCGGAGCCGTGACGACGCAAATCGCCGGAGCGATGAACGTGAAGTCGGGCGCCAAGTACATCGTCTCGACCCCTGGTGCGCTGAACGTCCGCATTTCTGGCGCTCTGACGCTCCGCGGCGCGCACGTCACCTTCAAGGTGGGGAACTCGAAAATCGCGGCCTCCTCGTCGGGCGTCTTGATCGAATCCGCCGAGATCGAGATTTCAGGGACGACCAAGCAGAGTGGGGTGACGGGGCACACATGAACCTTGCCGTGGTCGGGAGCGGTGCCGTTGCGCCGGCGGGGACCACCGCCGAAGAGATCGTCGTCTTCACCCGGGCGGTGCTGCCGGCCCCACCTCCTGCAGCCTTCACGGATCTCGAAGGCAACAATCTCCACGTTCGCTACTGTCCGTGGATCGGCGCCCACGCATCCGTCGTCACGCGGTGCCGGATCATGGCAGAAGATGCACTGCCAAGAACCGCGTTGGAGCGCCTCGCACGTCGACCGATCGCATCGGTCCTGGTCTGTCCTGCGCCGCGCCCGGGATTCTCGGCGGCTCAGGCCGCAGAGATCCATCACGCCATCGCTGGAGCGGTGGGTGCCCGTCGGCATGGCGAGCGCTTCGGGGAGGCGGGTGTGTTCGAGGCGTTCGTCGATGCGGACGAGCTCCTGAAGTCGGGACAGTTCGTTGCAGTCCTGGTAACGGCGCTCGACACGGCCGTCGATCCCGTGTCGATCGCGGCCGACCTGACCCGACCGCGTCCGCACTGGAGACGACATGCACTGCCGCTCGCCGAGGCCTGTGCCGCGATGTTGCTGATGGAGCACGAGGTCGCGCGTCACCATGGTCTCGCGACAGAGGCCGTGGTTCTTGCAGCAAGTACGGGTCGAGCGGTTGCCTGCGACGACAACGACGAGGCCGTCGACGGAACCGCACTGGTCACGGTCTTGCGCGCCGTGGCCGGGTCGGAGCCCTTTCGGGTCGCCGCCGGCCAACATCGCACCGATGCCCTGCGGGGTCGGACCTGGGAGATCGCGGGGGCGCGGGCGCATCCACTGCTGGACCCTGGGTATCTCCCGGTCGCCGTCGAGGCCGATCTCGGTCGTGTGGGCGCCGCAGCCGGTGCGTTGTCGATCGTCGCGACCCTTGCTTCGCTGCGCCATGGCACGTTCGAGCGCTCTGGGCTCGAGCAGTCGGCCCTGCTGGCTTGGGCGATCTCTCCGGACGGAGTCGTGGGCGCCAGTCGTCTGCGGTTTGTGGCATGAGCGAACTCGAGCGCGTCGCCGACGCTATCCGTGAGGCGGTTCTCGTCGCCACCACCCTGCCCGATAGCCAGCAGTGTCGGAACCTCGTCTCCTCGCTCCAGCGGGCATTGGCGATGGCCGAAGCTCCGTCAGGACCTTGGTCGGCAGAGGCGATCGTCTCGACCCTTCGCGGGGCCGTCGGGGCCTCCCTCATGGTCGATGTCGACCTGGACGAGCGACTCTCGATGCACGTCGGGCAAGCCATCGCCGAAGGGCTCACCATCCAGCGAGCCTCGTCGACGCGGAACACCGTCGTGGTCGATGCGGCGACGACCGCCCCGTTTCGCGCGAGTCTAGGCCCGCTCCTGCGAACCGTTCCAGCGCGACCTGAACGCAGCTCCGCGCTCGTCGTCGATGCAGTAGACGGGGGAGAGGCGTCCCATGAGCTCGTCGTACGCATCCCCGAGTCGGGGCTCCCTGTCGAACCTTCGGAGCTGCGCCGCGGGATCGTCCAAGACGCTCTCGACACCATGAGCATGTTGGGGTGTGACCGCGAACATGGGCCGTTCAGGTCCGTCGAAGATTCGGAGGAGCGCGCCGCACGCCGCCTCGACGCCATCGCGGTGTGTCGGGGGGACGCCGTTCCAGCGATCAAAGAATGGTGGGCCACCGCGCGCGAGTCACCGAATCCTTGGCGTCTCTTCGGTCCAGCGCTGGCTCTCGGGTGCTTGCCGGGCCCTGCAGCCCTGGCCGCGCTCCTCGAGGTCCTGGAGACAGCGCCTGCCTCCGTCGAGGCATGTCTCGTCGCGGCCTCGGGCCTCGTGGCCGCGGAGCGAACCGATCTCGATCGTCATCTGGTGGATTGGCTGGATCACCCGAATCCGACGATCCGCGCCGTTGCAGTAGAGGTGGCAGGCTTTCGTCGCGTCCTCCCAGCCGATCGCGTGGAGGAGCTGTTGCTGGACGGCGCGTCAGGCGTCGCGGTCGCGGCTCTGCGCGCAGCGCGCCACCTCGAGCGAACGGCAGGAATCGACGGCTGGATTCGCCGCCTCCTCGCCCACCCGTCCGCCGAGGTCGCGTGGCACGCAGCCCTGACACTCTCGATCGGTGGCAGTCCCGATGCATGGTTCGAGTGGCGGCGGGGAGGGCGGCTGACGCGCACGCTGGGCCGCCGAGGGGCCGAGCTCGTGGTCCTCTTCGGAGACGCCCAAGACGTCGGGCTGCTCGAGCAGACCCTGCGGGGGAAGGTCGACGCCACCTGTCTGGACCAGCTCGCCCGCTTCGGCCACGTCGGCTGCTGGGCGACGCTCGTCGAAGCTCTCGGCGACGACGACCTACGACGACATGCTGCGCGGGCATTGATCACACTGTTCGGCTCCATGACCGATGATGACCGGGAGGCGCGGGCCTGGCGCTCGGCCCTGGCCAAGGCACGCTTCGATCCCGCGCGCCGCCATCGGCGTGGTCAGCCCTACCGACCGTCGGTCGTCGCGGCGGAGGTGGTCGAAGGCACACTCTCACGCCACGAGATCGGCGGACGGCTCGCCGAGCTCGCCATACGGACGAAGACGGCCTGCGATCGGGACTTGCGTGGTTGGTACGCGCGAGCCACCTCGGCCCTCAACGCGGGACTCGCGGTGGCTTCGCCCGTCGAGGGTCAATGGCAGCCGGGCAGCTGGGACTGTCGCACGGCCTGGTGATCACACCCAGTCGACTCGAATTTCCTGGAGGGTCCGGGCGGCGCGCCCCATGAGGAAGGCGTGTCGCCCGGTCAGCTCGACCTGGCGCGTGTGCATGTCGACGAGAACGGTGTCGACCGCGGGCCTCGCCGATTGACGCGTTCCTTCGTGGTAGATGCCGACGACCTGCACCTGGAGATCGGGCAGCGTGAGGACGATCGGACCGTCGAGCGACATGCCAGCGATGGCGACGTTCGTGCCAGGGACCAGTCCTTCTTCGAAGCGCAACGAGGGGTGGGCCACGTTGTTGTATCGGAGGTCGAAGTCCTTCGGGAGTAGTGGCAGTCGATCGGACACCCACGCCTCGTCGTACGTTCCGACCAGACTCTTCCTCGGCTCCCAGTGGCTCATGATGGCTCCGGTCCCCACCGGGGGGTGCTTGTCCCGGGCACTCCGATGAGGACGGCTGGGATCTTCGAGCTGCGGCGCGAGGGTATCGACGAGGTCGGCGCTCCGGCTCGCCAGTCCCACCCCGGACGGGTTGCGATCCTCGACGGTCGCGTCGTCCGGGTTGCCACCGTAGGCGAGTTCGTACCGGAGCGGCACGCGAGTGGTCTCGGAGGCCGGCCCGACAGAGACGCCCGAGAGCGAGCGGTAGAAGTACCGCGGCCCGTGGGCGCGAATGGTCAGCGAGCGATCCGCGACCCGGAGGGCGACGTCGATGAACTCGACGGGTCTTGCCGAGACAGCATCTCCGACGACGATGACATCCGTGCCCACCTTGGTGAAGCACACGTCCGAGGGATACCGGAGGCTCGACCTCGGGTCGTCCGGCGCCCATGGGATGTCGTTCATCCGGATCGGCGAGGGTTCAGTTGCAGGCTCGAGCTTGTTGTTCCGTCCGATGACGTAGGTCGCCTTGACGATCGCCACGACGACGTCACGAGCATGTTGGTCCTCGAGCGGTACGTCGAGGCCGAGCAGAGTCGTGTTGTTGCAGAAGCCGGTGCCCACCCGAGAGCGATCGTACTGATTCTGGCGAGGCCGTCGACGGGTATGATGAGCTGATGTCCGCGCTCCCCGACTTCGCCCCCCAGGGCGTCGATCTGACCCTGTATGCGTCGATTCGCGCGCACCTCGCGGAGGGCGACCGTGCGCTGAGCTCGATCCTCGCCGAGCTCGATGTGGAGCCTGCAGACTTCACCGTGGCCGACGCCATGTGGCAGCGGGCGTTCATGGAAGAGCTCCTGGAGGGAGGGAGCGAGGTCGCTGAGTCCTTCGAGGTTGCTTTCGTTGCCGCCCAAGACGCGTTGCGTCCCTTGGTGGAGCTGACCCCCGAGGAGTGGGCCCGCATCGTGCTCGCTGTGAGCAGCGGAGACGGACAGGCCGTGATGGAGCGACGGCAGCTCAGCGCTGCGGACATGGCACGCCTGAATCGGCATTGGACCCAGCAGATCGCGCGGGGTGGCCCCATCGCCGACCGCTACTTCGCGGAGTTCTATCGCGCGTCGCGGCTCAGCGCCGGTACAGCTGCCGGAAGTGCTTGACCAGTCGCTCTCTCGCGCGCTCCCAATCGCTTCGGTCCGCCTCCGACTCCTCGAATCGCTTCTGCCAGTAGGCCTCGACGAGAGCGAGCCTTGCTGGATCGTGTAGGCCTTGGGCTCCAAGGAGATCCTCACGCCGTTCGGGGACGACCTCGAGCTGGGCGATCAGAGCGGCATACTCCACGAAGCCGAACGGCGCCTCGTCCACCGAGGCCGACGTCTGGACGTCCGACACCGATGTCGTGGCGGCACTCTCCTCGCTCGCAGAGCGCTGCGGTTCGGCGGCGTCGGAACAGCCCCCGTCGTCTTCGGGAAGCGGTTCGAAACGGAGGAGAACGCCCGCGCTTGCGTCGACCTCGCTCGGCGCTGCAGTCGGACGTGCAGGGGCCGAGGGCAACCTGGGACCCTGGAGCGCGTCAGGGGAGGGCGGTCGTGGTGTGGCCACGCCAGGTCGGGGGATTGGGAGCTTCACGGGGGCACGAGCAAGGTGTGCCATCGCAGCCTGCTGGAGTGGCGGCAGGTCGGAGAGCTGGCGGGCCCAGTGCGCGTGGAGATACATCAAGTCACTCGCGCGCAGTCCCAAGTCTGCGAGCATCGTCAGTGGTTCCTCCGTCTCACCCCAGATGCGCACGAAGTCGAGCCACGCGCCCAGGTCCTCGTCGAGCGGCGGGATGGGCCGGGCGTAGCGGTACCGCGCCGCGGCAAGCAATGCGTCGAAGGACTCGTCGAGCGTCCACGTGCCCTCGGCGTCGCGATCGAGCTCGTCTTCCCACGCTGCTTCGGCCTGGGCCCAGACGTCCACGTGCACACCTTCGTTGCGGAGAACCGCCTCGAGCTCGAACCCTGCGTCGAGCCCAGCTCGAACAGCGGCGAACTGAGCAAGCGTGATTCCAGCTTCACTCCCGGCATCCATCGGCGATGCTCGGACGATCGCATGACCGTGGACCAGACGGAAGAACTACGGCGGGAACGGCATCGGTTGGAGGTGCAGGCGCGCGCATGGAGCCCCGCGCTCGTCGAATGGCTTCGCGGGCTCCCCAGGCCGTGTTCTGGAGCAATCTGCGTCGACGTCGGCTGTGGTCCCATCGGTGGACTCCCGGAACTCCGAGAGTGGGCTGGTCCGTCGGCGAAGCTTGTCGGAACCGACCTGAACGGGCTACTGCTCCCCACCGACGGATTCGTCGATGCGGAGACGATGGTCGACGACGTTCGGGTCACGTCGTTGCCAGCGGAGGGCTTTGATGTCGTGCACACCCGCTTCCTGCTGTCGTCCGCTGGCAGCGCGCCGTCGATCACCGATGCGTTGGTTCGACTGGTCCGTCCCGGAGGGCTTCTCCTCGTCGAGGAGCCCTTCGACCTCGAGCACCGCGCCCACCCACCAGCTCCGGCCCTGTCGCAGTTCATGGCCTGGACCCGCGAAGCGATGGTGGCCCTTGGTGGTGAACCGGACGTTGGTCGGCGACTCCCGGCGCTCCTGCGTCACCATGGGCTGGAGCCGCGACTGCGTTCCACGAGCCTCACCCTCCGGTCCGGCGATCCGTACGCCCCGCATCCCCTCATGATGGCGGATGCCATCGGTCCACGTCTCTCGGCCACCGTCTCCGAGGGAGTTCGAGTTGCCACGCGACAGCGCGCGGAGCACGAGCTGGCGGATCCTTACCGATGGTCCTTGTCGTTTCCGTTGGTCCAGGCCTGGGCCATCAAGCCGGACTCCTGACCGTTCCATCGTGAACGGGCCGACCCCGTGTCAGGGTTGTCGCCTTGACCTGATCGTCGAGGGCATACGAGGAGCATCGGTCTGGGAGAGCGCCGACGAGCCATCCATCCAGTGGCACGCCGACTGGCTCTTCGACGGAGAGGTCGGCGGTGCCCCTCGCGCGCGCCGAAATCGGGAGTAGGAAGCGGCGGTGGCCCAGAGGAAACCCCGCCGCGGCGTCGCGCTCGTGGACGACGTGATCGCACGCATCGTCCGTCAGGGCGGCCTCGTCGACGGCGCCACCCCGCGCCCGTTGCCCCCCGCGCGCATCGCCGCGCTGCGCCTCCCCGACGGCCGCGCGCTGCCCCCGAGCCTCGCGCGGTGGCTGGCCTTCGACGCGGCGTGGATCGGCCTCTTCGACAGGCGGCTCCGTGCGCGTTGGCGCGTGGGCACGCTGTCCACCTTGGTGCAGCGCGCGTTCGGCAGCTGGGGGGAGGCGTTCGCCCACGAAATCGACCCGCACCTGCCCGCCCCAGGTCTCCTCCTCCCGATCGGCACCGAGTCCTGTCGCGTCCTCTACCTCGGCGAGCCCGACGAGCTCGGCGAGTACCCGGTCCTCTACGTCGACGTCGACGACGTGCCCGCCGTGGGGCTGCTCGCACCCGGGTTCGATGGCTACCTCGCGCTGGCCTTCGGTTCGTGGCCCACCCAGGGCACCTACGGACAGGTGCCCAAGGCGTACGAGCCGTCCATGCAGTGGCACGCCTACCGACTCTTCGACGGCCTCCGCGAGCGCGAGCTGGGCGAGCCCGATCCACCGAAGCGCCCGAGCGGGCCGGCCACGGCCGTCGTGTCCGCCCCCCGCGTCGACTGGTTCGACGTGGCCGCCGTCGGCACGCTCACCCTTTCCGACGCCGCGCTCGACGGTCCGCTCGTCGCGGGCTCCGCGGTGTTCGGTCGCACCGCGGCCCAGACCGGGCGCGCGTGCCTCACGGTGTTCGAGCGCTTCTCGGCGGCGCAGGAGGCGGCCGGTGCTCCTTACTTCGTCGACGTCGCCCGCGACGGAAGCGCGCTCCGAATCCACGCACTCTTCGACGAGAGCGCCTTCGAAGACCTCGCGGCGCCGCTGGTGCGCCTCGCGCTCACCGGTGGGGGCGAGCTCGTGTTGTTCGTCATGCAGGGCCCGAAGCCCGTCACCGCCTACCGCGTGCGCGCCCACCAAGTGCTCGAGGTGGGCCGCGAGGAGCTGCGCGAGATCGCGGCGTCGCCCGGCGTGCACGAGGTCTATGCCCGGCAGAAGCGGCGTTGAGGCGCCCGCGCGCGCAGGGTTGCCCTACGCTGGCTCCATGGCTGCGCGAGCGAAGGGGCCTGTGAGCAAGAGCGCCAAGAGCGGCACGAAAGACACCACGTACCCTTTCCCCTTCTTCGGCCACTACCCGCCGGCCCCCGGGAGCGACGGGCACGTGTGGGGCATCCAGTTCGCCAAGGCACCGTCTCCGGAGCTGCGCGCCGAGATCGCCGCGCTCCTGGTGCCCAGCTTGTCCCAGGGAATCCTGCGCCAGAGCGAGCGCGAGCCGTGGTTGTGGGACGGCGATTGGCTCATCGCCGGTGCGGTCGACGTCGAGGGGGCGCCCGACATGGGCTCTCCGGAGCGCCACGCAGCGCTCGAGAGCCTCGAGTCCGCGCTGCGGGCCGTGCATGCGCGGGCGAGGGTGGCGGTCGTCGTGACCCCCGAGCTCGCGTCGCCCACGGGGACCGATTGGGATGCCTGGTCGCGCAAGGCGTCTCCTGTGCCGAAGGTGACGAGCACGCGGTGGACGAAGGGCAAGGCGGACGCGGAGGTCGAGCGGTTGCGACTCGCCGAGACATCCGCTCCGTCGGCTGCGAAGGGGCCCATCGCGCTGCTGGACGTGCCCAAGGGCCAAGCGCCTGCGTCGAAGCCGATCCCTGCATTCGTCGAGCACGTCGCGCGCCTGGACAAGGTGCAGAAGCGCTCGGACTGGGTGATCCGCACCGCCGAAACACCCCTCGGCTCCGTGATGTGGGTCTTCGAGGCGGGGTTGTGGTCGAGCCGACTGATGCTCCTCGACGGCGACACCGTCCTCTCCATACCGGGGCCGCCGCGCACGTTCGCGACCGAGGATCGAGGGTGGTTCGACGTCTCGGACGACGGAGCGTTCCTCTTCGCTGACTACCGGGAGAAGCGCATCCACGAGCTCCACCCGAAGACCGGCGCGCGCCGCGTGCTCTGGGAGACCGACTTCGACACACGCGACGGGGCGTGGGAGGCGGTTCATCTCGTCGGTGACCGGATCGCATTGAGCACGTCGCGAGGGATCTACCTGCTCGTCCGCGAGGGGGACCGTGCGGTCGCGATTGCCTTCCGCGAGCTGTACGGCCTGAAGGAGAGCTGCGCGACGGCGGACCGTCGCGGTCTCGTCTGCTGCCGCACGACGCCCGACCCGGCCCTCTTCTTCGTGGCGGTCGAGGGCGACAGCCTTCACGTGGTCGGTGAGCTCGCCGGTGCCCTCCGCGATCCCCAGCTGCACCAAGGGAAGACCCTGGTGCGTCAGGGCCGTAGCTTTCGCGAGGTGAGGGTCGGCACGACGCCGCATCCCACTGATGTTCGCGCGGAGCTGCGGGAGCTGGCCACCGCGCGGCTCGGCGCGGGCAAGCCAGCGCTGGTGCCGCTCGATGCCCCCGTCTGGCCCAAGTTTCCCCAGACCGTCGACGGCGAGCGACGCCTCGCATCCCTCGAGGTGGGTGCGTTCGGCGTGCACCTCGTCGATGGCCCGAAGGCCAACCTCCTCGTCGTCACGCGCGGTGCGCGCGGCGAAGAGGTCCAGCGGATCGAGCTGCCGGCGGGGTGCCGCGCCTCCCACCTGGACCCCAGTCCCGATGGCGCTTCGGTGCTGGTCTACGGGTCGGCGGGCACGGCCTGTGTCCTCCGGCTGGCGCTGCCGGCGTGCACCCTCGCGCCGTTCCCCATGTTCGAGCGAAGCATGAACCAGGCGATCTACCACCTCGACGAGGGCAAGGTGGTCGTGGTGATGGCCAACGACATCGAGGTCTGGTCGAACAACGGTACGCGGATCTCCAAGGTCTCCGTGCCGGACTGGGGGTACCCGCTCGAGCACGCGATCACGCCCTCGCGCAAGATCCTGATGCGCACCGCCGACGGTGGCGTCGTGCTCCTGCACGTCTCGCCGGACGGCCATCCGACCTGGGAGCACCTGGGCAAGAGCTTCGCGGCCATCTTCGCGTCGGCCGGGCGCCTGGTCGCGATCCGCGACGGCGTCTTCTGCGAGCTCCGCGAGCCGGCGTAGACTCGCGAGGTGCACTGGGACACCTGGATCTGCGGCGAGCTCTCGTTCCCGAGCGGCGCCCTCGAGAAGTGGAAGAAGGCACGCGTCGACACCGCGGCGTGGGAAGCCTTCCCATTGTGGCTCCGCCCCACCATCGCCGCCGACGCGCGGGTCAGCACGCTGCTCGCGAACCTCAAGTACTGGGCCGAGCCGCTCGCTCGCTATGTGCACGCCGCCGACACCGTCGCGGTGCTCACGACGTCCTCTTCCGCGAACTTCCGCGCTTACCTCACCGGCGCGTGGTTCGCCCACTTCGCCGGTGTGCTCGCGGCCCTCGCGGTCAGCGGCGCGGAGCTCGATGCCCAGGGCGAGGTCGTCTTCGTCGACGTGACGACGGCCAAGGGCTGGCTGCTCACGCTGTCGCGTGGCCGCTCTCCGGTGTTCGAGACGGTCGACCTCACGGTGCCGAGCGAGTCCCTCGGCTTCCTCGTCGAGGACGCGCGGAGCTTCCTCGCCGGGAGCGCGCAGGTGGTGCTGCCGTCGATGAACGAGCCACACCCAGGTCGAGGCGCGGCCGAGCTGCGGGACGCGGTGGGCGGCCGCGAGGTCGAGGTATTCACCTATCCCGACCCGTTCCGAGGAGATCACCTGGCGAGGGGCGCACGCTACGGGGACGACGAGACGTTCGCTCGACCGCTCGAGGTCGACGGAGCCGAGGCCGAGGTGGTGCGCGCCCGTACCGACTGCGCGGTCTTCGATCTGTCGCAAGGCACTCCGGTTCGCGTGGCCTACAACGATCCGCTGGGGTTCGTGCGCTCTCTCGCGCCCGGGTGGGATGGTCAGACCGAGGGAGAGATCGATCTCGTCGATCCCGAGACCGGTGCCTTCGCCGATCGCGTCCACGTCGGTGTCGCGCCCGAAGGGCGGGCGGTGCAGCTCCTCGGCTCGGCGATCGACCGCGCATGTCTGCACGACTGGTTGCGTGCGCGGGCCGCCGAGCGCACCGGCGCCCGGCCGACCGTCTCGATGCCGCTGCTCTTTCCAGCGTCGGGCCTCGTCTTCGTGGGACCGGCATCGGAGGCCGTCGGCAGGAAGGTCCTCGGGAATGGAGGGCTGCGAGGGATACGCCACGGCTTGCCGGCGACCTGGGCGTGGCTCTCCGGCGACGTGACGGAGATCGGCCTCGCCTGCCGTCCGTTCTTCGCCGGCGTCCACGCGGAGCGACAGCTGGACGTCGCGACCGGCGCGCGCCCGCGACCGACGTGGGCCGTCGCCCACCGGCCACCGTGGTCGGTGCCAGAGCGGCGGGAGGTCGC
>CAZUZY010000042.1:0-35382 GCA_964624885.1 uncultured Polyangiales bacterium
CGGTACCGCGTGCTCCTGCGCGGCCAGCGGCCGCTCGTGCGCAACGTCGCGATGGCGGTGCGGGCGGCGCTCGCCGCCGAGGGCAAGGGCGCGGTGCGCGTGATCCTCGACGTGGATCCCCTCTCGATGATGTGACGCTATGCTCCACGCATGTCGCTGACGGTCTCTCGCCAACGCTTCCTCGACGTCGCCCGCGCGCTCGCCCTGGTCTCGCCCCTCGCAGCGGCCTGTGGGGGAGCCGCCACGCCGCTCGCCAATTCCGGCGGAGGCACCGCGCCGAGCGCCAGCGCCAGCGCCTCGACACCGGTCACCGAGGGGCCGTCCACCGGCTCGGGCCCCTGCCGCTGCTCGTGGGACACCAACCAGGCGGCCGCGCCGCGGGTCTGCAAGAAGGGCGAGCCCAGCTACGAGGGCGTGCCGTGCGTGCCCGGCCAGCACTACCCGGGCGGCGAGGGCTACCTGGATCCGCCGACGCTCGGACCGCTCGCGCCGCCGGACCTGCTCGCTCAGAACTGACAGGTGCGGAACGCGCCGCCACCGCGGACCTGCGGACGGATCGGAGGCGCTCGACCGACCACGGCCACCGAGTATGGCGCGCGGTTCGCCCTCCCGAGGCGCGCTTGCTACCTTCGCCGCATGCGCCACGGTGGGCTGCTCGCGCTGTTGCTGCTCGTGACCTCGTGCAAGGCCAAGGAGCCACCGCCCGAAGAGTCGACGACGCCGAAGCCGAAGCCCAAGACGTCTGCCTCCGCGACGCCTTCGGTCGAAGCGCCCAAGCAGACCACGGCGCGCGTCGTCGCGAAGCGCGACAAGATCGACACCTGGCACCTCGTGCCCGTGGAGGGCGAGCCGGCGCCGCTCTCGTTCGACAAGAAAGGGAGCGCGACCTACGTGTTCCCGCTGGGTGGGGGCCTCGCGCTCGTGAAGTTCCAGCCCGAAGGGGCCGCCACGCCGTCGCTGTTCCTCTCGGCGATCAAGGGCGACGCGCTGTTCCTCGGCCCGGTGGTCGAGCAGGACATGACGGACACCTTCGTCACCGCGACCGCGCGCGACGGCCGCACGGTGCTGCTCTCGCGGAGCCGCAAGGGCGTCTCGGCCGCGACCGCCGAGGAGACGGTGTGGATCGCCAAGCTGGGTGTGAGCGGCCCGTTGGTGCGCTGGACGGGTCGTTCGTCGTCGGGTGGCGCGGTGTCGCCCGACGGCACCCGCGCGCTCTTCAGCGGCGTGCCGAGCACCTGCGCGGCGCCGTGGGTGGGCAACTGCCCGTTCCACACGTTCAAGATCGATCTCACCGCGAAAACACCAGCGGTCGAGCCGTTCGAGACGCCGAAGGTCGGCGCCGCCTACCAGCCGCGCTTCCACCCGAAGGACCCCGAGACGGTGTACCTGCAGAGCACCGTGACGGCGGCGGAGGGGTGCACCGACGTGAACCACTGCCGCCACGACCTCGTCGCGCGCAGCTTCGCCGGCCAGGAGCCAGCGCGCCTCGTGCGCAAGAACGCGTACGGCATCGCGTTCTCTCCCAGCGGCGCCGTGTGGACGTTCCTGTCGCTCGAGGGCTCGGCGTGCACCGCGCTGCCTTGTCAGACCGCAGCGCTCTACGTGGGCAAGGAGACCGACCTGCCGCGCGAGCCGGTGGCCGCGGACGTGTCGGTGTTCGGCGTGCGCTCGCTGTCGCCGGACGAGCTCACCTTCGGCTACCGCGGCACGGAAGGCGGCGCGCCGGGGTTGGTGATCCGGAGCGTGGCGGGGAAGAAGCTGCGCTTCCTCGACGGGTACTCACCGTACGGGTGGCTGTAGCTCCCGCGCTTCCCCCACCCTTGGGTCACGGGCTCTGCGCTACCCTCTTCCTCGAGCTCGACCGTGCGACACCTCCGCGCCCTGTGCCTCTTCGCCGCGCTCGGCTGCGGTCGCGCGAGCCTCACCGTCGGCGAAGGCGCCGTCGTGGACAGCGCATCGGCGCCCGCGGACGTCGCGACCGACCTGCCCGACGTCCCGTCCGACACGACGCCCGACGTGCCCACCGCCCCACCGCCGCTCGAAGGTCCGCCCTGCGCCCTGCCCCCGAGTGCCGAACCGCCTTGCAAGACCCCACCGTGCGCCGACGAGGTGCTCTTCGATGGCATGGAGAAGCCCACCCCTGCCCCGCACGGCGTGCGACCCGACCAAGCACGTCTCCTGGCCACCGACGGGAAGGCTGTGTACTTCGTCGTTCCGACGGCGCGCGAGCTGTACCGCTTCGACCCGGTCACCAGGGCCATCACAAGGGCACGCTTCGTCCAGGTCCTCGGCACCGTGCTGCTCGGGACCAAGGAGAACGTGATCTGGCAGGACCCGAGCGCCAAGCTCTGGATGGGGCCGTGGAACGTCGACAGCAGCACCCTTTTGTTCGAGGGGTCGATCACCCAGGCGCGCCTCGGCGGCGGGCGCCTCTACCTCCTCGTGGGCGGGGTGCTGCGGTGGGGAGCGCTGGGCGACCCCCTCGACCACGCGCACCCCCGCGAGGTCGTGTCTTTCACGGCAGACGACGAGTACGCCTACGCGGTCGTCGCCGACAGCAGCACGAGCGAGCACCTCGAGCGCATCGCCGCCGATGGCACCACCACGCTGCTCGGTCCGCCGGTCTACCAAATCGGGGCGATCGAAGTGGTCGGCGACCACCTGGTCGGAGCGCAACGGAACGCCGAGCGCTGGTGCAAGCGCCGCTATGGAGCACCCGACGTGTTCACCCGCATCGGTCTCAACGTCGCCGCTGACCGAATCAGCACGGCCGGCCCCTTCGCCTACGTCGCGAGCGAGTTCTCGTTCCCGAACCGGCCGATCTGGCGCATGGATCTGTCCAAGACCGTTCCGGGCGTGGACGCGGCCCACGTCACCGTCGGTATCGAGCTCTACGACCAGCTCGTCTTCGGCGACCATGTGTACTCCTTCCGGTGGGACCTGCCGTCGAACGGGCAGTTCGTCCGGACCCTGCGGTGACCGCGACCACCTGGTGAGCGTCGCACGCAACTCCGCGGGGCCCCGTGCCGACCTCTGGCATGCGCTCGCTCCTCGTCACCTTCGCTCTTCTCGCCTGCTCTCCGACACCGGCGTCGCAGGCCGAGCCCACCGTCATCGCGGCCCCCCTGCGCATCGCAGCCGCCACCGAGGCTGGCCTCGCCTTCGTCGACCTGACCAGCGGCGCCGTCCTCGCGCAGCGCGCATCGGGACCACTCGAGGACCTCGTCGTCGACCCGTTCCGCAAGCAGGTCCTCGCGTTCGAGACCGTCCCGCGCGAAGAGGGCGGCTACGTCGTCCAGCACCCCCTCGATCCCGCGACCCCACCCCACCGCTGGTTCCTCGACGGCACGGCGCGCCTCGCGGCGGTCCCCGCGGGCACGCTCGTCTTCGAGCGTTCGTACGGCGATCGCTGGCGCCTCGTCGGCGACCGGCCCACCTCCTCGCTACCGGCCCCTCTCCCGCGCAGCCCCTTCGTCGAAGGGACGCGCGTGCTCGGCCTCACCGAGGACGGCGTGCTGCGGGCGGTCGACACCTCGCCCTTCGCCGCGACCGAGCCGCGTCCGCTCCTGCTGACGCACCGCACCGCGCGCATCGCCCGCATGGCCAGCGGTCTCGCGGCCCTCGACCTCGAGGACGGCGCGCTCGTCCTCCGCCCACTCGAGGGTCCAGCGACCGCTCTCACGATCTCCGCGGGTGCGATCCTCGATCTCACCTCCTACGACGGCGGGCTCGCGGCGCTGGTGGACGAGCCGCTCCAGCTGGTGGTGGTGCGCGGCATCGTGGCGCACACCCTCCGCTTGCCGGGCCGCCCCTGCGGAGAGGAGCACCCTGGCTGCCGCGCGCTGGTCGTGGCGCCCCCGCGCCTCGCCGTCGCCACGCGCGATCGCGTCCACGTGGTGCGCATGTCGGCGGATCTGCGCCTCGACCTCGAGAACACGCTCGAGGGCGTGCACGGACCGATCGCCGGCCCCCTGCCCTGAGCTACCCTGTCCGGATGCGCAACGCCTTCGTCGGGTGCTCGGTCGCCTTCGTCCTCGGCATGTGCGGCTGCACCGGAGAAGAGGGGACGACGCGCATCGACGACACCGGCCTGCCGACCGAGACCGGCGCCGACTCGACGATCGATTCCTCGACCAGCGACGGCGGCGACGACACGGCGTCCGACGCGCTCGACACCGGGGTCGCCACGGACTCCGCCGGCGACACGGGCGGCGGCGACACGGGCGGCGGCGACGCCACCGACGGCGGTGTGGCCTGCGCGCCCACGCCCGCGCCGGCGATTACCAAGACGGGCGCTGCCAACAAGATCCTCCTCAAGGGCACGGTGGTCACCCCGGACACCTTCTTCGTCGGCGAGGTGCTCGTCGAGGGCGACACCATCACCTGCGCCGCCGCCTCGTGCGCCACCTCCGCGGGCGCCGCCGCGGCCACCGTCGTCGAGACCAACGGCATCATCTTCCCGGGCCTCATCGACACCCACAACCACATCCTGTTCGACATCTTCGACGAGACCGACTGGGCCCCCACCAAGGCCTACGGCAACCACGATCAGTGGACGGCCGAGCCCAAGTACTCCGCGATGGTCGACGCGAAGCAGTACCTGAACGGCGAGGGATCCACGGCCGATTTCGGCTGCGAGATGGACAAGTTCGGCGAGCTCAAGGGGGTCGTCGCCGGCACCACCTCGATCGCCGGCGCGGCCAACTCGGCCAACCGCGCGTGCTACGGCTCGCTCGCGCGCACCATCGACCAGTCGCCCAACGATCTCGGCGCCGACAAGGTGCAGATGGCCACGCTGTTCCCGACCAAGTCGGCCGCGGACGGCGTGTGCGCCAACTTCACCGACGGCTCGACCGACGCCTATCTGATCCACATCGCCGAGGGCGTCGACGCGACGGCGCTCGGCGAGTTCGCCAAGCTCGGCTCGATCACCACCACCGCCAACTGCCTCTACGGGCCCAAGACCACCATCGTCCACGGCACGGCGCTGACCGCCACCCAGTTCGACACCATGGCCGGCGTCGGCATGCGGCTCACCTGGTCCCCGCGCTCCAACGTGTTCCTGTACGGCGCCGGCACCGACCTCTCCAAGACCACCAACGTGCCGCTCGCCATCTCCAAGGGCATCAACGTCGCGCTCGCGCCCGACTGGTCGATGGGTGGCAGCCAGAACCTGCTCGACGAGCTGCGCTTCGCCGACAAGGTCGACAACACGGTGTGGGGCGACAAGCTCACCCCCAAGATGCTCGTCGAGATGGTCACCACGAGAGCGGCCAAGAACCTCGGCCTCGAGGCGACCCTCGGCTCGATCGCGGTCGGCAAGAAGGCCGACCTCATGGTCATCGGCGGCGACGCCAGCAAGCCCTACGACGCGCTGCTGGCCGCCACCCCGCGCGAGGTGCGGCTCGTGATGGTCGGCGGCGTGCCGCTCTACGGCGACGTGGCGATCAAGGCCCTCGGCCCCGCGACGCCGGGCTGCGAGACCATCGACGTGTGCTGCGCCTCGAAGTTCGTGTGCGTCGCCGAAGCCGGCGGCACCAGCACCAACAAGTTCGGCCAGACCTACGCCGAGATCAAGTCCACCCTCGAGGGAGCGCTCACCGCGTACGACGCGCTCGCCCTCACGAGCTACAAGTTCGCGCCGCTCACGCCGCTC
Source organism: uncultured Polyangiales bacterium (assembly GCA_964624885.1). Lineage (GTDB taxonomy): Bacteria > Myxococcota_A > Polyangia > Polyangiales > JADJMO01 > JADJMO01. The sequence continues at coordinate 5,657 of CAZUZY010000042.1, forward strand.
GTCCGCTGCCCTTGAGGCCTCAGCGCACCCGCGCGACCCGGCCGGGCCGCGCCCCGGTGAGCTTGCCGTCCTCGCAGATGCTCTGCCCCGCCACGAACGTCGCGCGGTAGCCGATCGCGTCCTGCATCAGCCGCTTGCCGCCGGCGGGCAGGTCGTGGACGAGGCGCGGCCGGGTGAGGCGCAGCGTGTCGAAGTCGATCACGTTGAGGTCGGCGCGCTGGCCGACCGCGAGCCGGCCGCGGTCGCGGAGGCCGATGAAGTCGCTGGTGTCGGCCGCGAGCATCTGGATCACCCGCTCGAGCGGGATGCGCCCTCGCGCGCGGTCGCGCGCCCAGTGGGTCATCATGAAGGTGGAGAAGCTCGCGTCGCAGACCGTGCCCACGTGCGCCCCGCCGTCGGAGAGCCCCGGCAGCGCGAGCGGGTGGGTCAGCATCGTGTGCACGTTGTCGAGGCTGAACTCGGTGTAGTTGAAGATCGGGAAATACAGCAGCTCGTGCCCTTCGCTCTCGAGCAGCGCGTCGTACACCGCCTCGAGCGCCGGCACGTGCCGCTGCTGGGCCTCGCCGTAGATCGAGTCCTCGATGGCGGGCTCGTAGCGCGGGTTCTCGCCGAGCCGGAACAGGCGCATCGCGACCACGTCGATGCGGCCGAGCAGCTTGTCGGCGAGCGGCGGAATCGGCGAGCCGTCCCCCGCCACCGCGTCGGTCTTCTCGGCGAGGATGCGCGCCTTGAACGCCGGGTCGCGCATGCGCGCCACTCGCTCGGCGAGGGGCAGGTGCGCGATGGCCTTGTAGCTCGGGAACCCGATGAACGGGTGGAACGTGGCCTCGAGCCCCAGCATCACGCCGATGCCCCGCGCGCCCACCTGCACGCGCACGTTCATGCCCCGCTCGACCGCCGCCTCGGCGCGGGTGAGGATGCGCTTCCACTGCTGGGGGGCCATGTCGCGCTGCGAGAGCGAGATCGAGAGCGCATGCCCGGGCGCCCCGGCGGCCATCGCCTCGAGCACGTCGAACTCGGGGTCGAAGCGGTCCTCGCCGGCGTCCATGTCGAAGTCGGAGACCGCCTGCAGCACGCCGTGCGAGAGCCCGTCGAACGCGCGAGCGATCCCCGCGAGCTCGCGCGTCCCGGCCTCGGCCGCCGGCGTCCACTCCCCGTGCTTGCTGCGGTGGTTGTCGCTGCGGCCGGTCGAGAAGCCCGCCGCGCCGGCCTCGAGGGCCTCGCGCGTGAGCCGGCGCATCGCCTCGATGTCGGCGTCGGTCGCGGGCTCGCCGGCCACCGCACGCGCACCCATCACGTAGACCCGCAGAGGGTCGTGGGTCACCTGGGTGACCACGTCGATCGCGTGCGGGAACGCGTCGATCGCCGCCATGTACTCGGGGAAGCTCTCCCAGCGCCACTGCAGTCCCTCGGCGAGCGCGGAGCCGGGGATGTCCTCGACGCCCTCCATCAGCTCGATCAGCCGCTCGCGGTCCTGCGCGCGCACCGGCGCGAAGCCCACCCCACAGTTGCCGATGACCGCCGTCGTGACCCCGTGGATCGACGACGGCATGAGATCGGGATCCCAGGAGACCTGCCCGTCGTAGTGGGTGTGCAGGTCGGTGAAGCCGGGGGTGACGATCGCGCCGGTCGCGTCCACCGTGCGCGCGGCCGTGCCGCGCACCTCGCCGACGGCGACGATGCGGCCGTCCTTCACCGCGAGATCGCCGGGCCGTGGGGCGGAGCCCGTGCCGTCGACGAGGGTCCCACCGCGCACGAGGAGGTCGAAGTCGGTCATCGTCGGCCATCCTATATGGCTTTCCGGGCCCCGTGCGCGACCCCGCGCGCGGAGGGGTCGTGCTAGGAATCGGTGATGGGTGACACGGTACGGGTGAGTCGGGTCGACACCGATCACGGGGTGATCGCCACCGTGACCCTGAACCGGCCCGAGGTCCGCAACGCCCTCCTGCCTTCGATGGTGCTGCACGCCCGACGCGCGATCGACACGCTCACCGCCGACTCGGCCGTGCGCTGCATCGTCCTGCGGGGCGCCGGCGAGGGGAAGTTCGCCGCGTTCTGTGCCGGCGCCGACCTGCGCTCGGCGATCCTCGAGGACCCGCAGATGCTCGAGAAGCTCGAGAGCTACCTCGACGACTTCCACGGATGGATAAGGTCGATATGGAACTCGCCCAAGCCGGTGCTCGCCCGCGTGGACGGCGGCGCAGTCGGCTTCGGGTGCGACCTCGCGCTCGCCTGCGATCTGCGGATCTTCTCGACCGAGGGCTACCTGCAGTCGTCGTTCTCCAAGATCGGCCTGATCCCCGACGGCGGCGGCACGGCCACGCTGGCGCGCCTCGTCGGGCTCGGCGTCGCTGCCCAGATGATCTACCTCGCCGAGAAGGTCCCCGCCGACCGCGCGCACGCGCTCGGGCTCGCGACCCACGTGGTCGAGCCCGCCGAGCTCGACGCCGCCACCCTCGCCTTCGCCGGTCGACTGGCCGCGGCGCCGCCGCTCGCCTTCGCCGAGGCCAAGCGCGCCCTCCACGCCTCGGCCTCCAGCATCGACGAGGTGCTGGGCCGGGAACGCGAGGCCCAGCTCCGCTGTCTACGATCGTCCGACGCGATGGAGGGAATCCTCGCCTGGACAGAGAAGCGCCCCGCCCGCTTCACCGGAAGGTGACCATGCCCGACGCCAACACGCCCCAGGCCAAGACCTCCGCCTCCGTCTCGGTCACCGCCCAGCCCAAGGAGCCGTCGTTCGTGATGGCGCCGCCTTCGGTGCTGCAGCCGCAACCCAAGGCGTCGATCGCGCTGCCCGCCCCTTCGGCGACCGTCGTCACCCCGCCCACCGAGACCGTCGAGCGACCGATGCCACGCACCCTCGCGCGCGGCCGCTGGGAGGCCAAGCCCGCCACGATCTGGATCGTGGTCGCCCTGGGGGTGGTGTTCGCGCTCCTGTTCGTGCTCGGGCGCATCCGCTCGGCGCGGCGCGCCAAGGAGCGCCGCCTCGCGGCCCTGACCGAGGCCGTCAAGCGCGCCCCGACCGCGCGCGCCTAGACGTGCTAACGCGCCGCGGCGCATGAGCGACCCGTCGACGACCAACCCGCCCGAGGCCCCGCGTCCGGGCAGCAACGTGCAGCGCAACCTGCGGCGCGTGATCGTCGTCATGCTGGTGGCGGTCGCCGTCTACTTCGCGTTCGCCCTCGTCTCCGGTCTCCGCGAGCTCGGTGGGCGCCTCGCGGGGTTCGCCTGGTGGACCTTCGGCGCCGCCCTCGCGCTCGCCTTCGGCAACTACGTGCTCCGCTTCTTCAAGTGGCAGTACTACCTGCGCATCCTCGACATCCGCGGGGTCAAGACCTCGGACTCGTTCCTCACGTTCCTCTCCGGCTTCGTGCTGTCGGTCACCCCGGGCAAGGTCGGCGAGGTGTTCAAGTCGCTGGTGCTCTTCGAGACCTACGGCGTACCGGCCGCCCGCTCGGCGCCGATCGTCATCGCCGAGCGCCTCACCGATCTCATCGGCGTCATCGTGCTCATCGCGGTCGGCAGCAGCCGCTTCCAGGGCGGCCTCGTGTGGGCCGGCGCGGGCAGCGCGCTCGTCGCCAGCATCCTCGTGTTCGTCGCCTCCCGCACGCTGTCCACGTGGGCCATCGGCCTCGTCGAGCTCCTGCCCGGGCCCGGCAAGAAGCTCGGGCCCAAGCTCCGCGAGGCCTACGAGAGCCTGCACGCGCTCACGCGCCCCTCCCACCTCGTGCTTCCCACGTTCCTCTCGGTGGCGGCGTGGTTCCTCGAGTGCCTCGCGCTGTGGGTGATCCTGCACGGCTTCGGCAAGGGCACCTCACCGCTCGCCGCGTCGTTCTTCTACGCCACGTCGACCCTCGCCGGCGCGCTCATCCCCGTGCCGGGCGGGCTCGGCGTCACCGAGACCGTGATGCAGACCCTGATGCGCCAGCTCGGCGACGTCGACAAGGCGGGCGCCACCGGGGCGATGCTGCTGGTCCGGTTCGCGACCCTGTGGTTCGCGGTGCTGGTGGGCTTCGGTGCCCTCAGCATCCTTCGCCGCCGCTACCCGAAGCTCCTCGCCTGAGGAGCCCCGGGCACCACCGGCTCACTTCACGGTGAGCGTCGCGGTGCCGGTGATGGCGCCGCGGGTGGCCGTGACGGTGACGCTGCCGACCGCGAAGCCGTAGGCCACGCCCTTGGTGTCGGCGGCGTTGCTCACGTCGGCGAGCGCGGTGTTGCTCGACGACCAGCCCACGAAGTCGGCGATGTCGAGCGTGCTGCCGTCGCTGAAGGTGCCCGTGGCGACGAGCTGCAGGCTGCCGCCCACGGCGACGGTCGGGGCGCTGGGCCCGACGGCGATGGAGACCAGCGTCGCCGAGGTGACCGTGACCGCGTTGGTGCCGACCACGCCGGCGTACTGCGCCGAGATGGTCGCCGCGCCCGCGGCGATCGGCGTCACCCGCCCCTTGTTGCCGATCGCGTCGGAGACCGCCGCGATCGCGCCGTTGGAGGTGGTCCAGGTGGCCTGGCCGGTCACGTTGAGCGTGAAGCCGTCGTCCCACACCGCGGTCGCCACCATGCGCACGCCGTAGCCGACCGGCAGCGAGGGCTTGAACGGCGTGATCTGCACGGTCACGAGCTTGGCCTTGGTGACCACGATGGTGGCCTTGCCGGTGAAGCCCCCGTAGGTCGCGCTCACCGTCGCGGTGCCGGCGGCGATGCTGGTCGCGTTGCCCTTGGTCGCCCCGGCGTTGGAGACCGCGAGCACGCTCGAGTTGGTCGACACCCAGGTGGCGAGCCCGGTCACCGGCTTGCTCGTGCCGTCGCTGTAGATCGCCGTCGCCTGGAAGCCGAACGAGATCCCGGCCGGCACGCTGCCCGCCGCGGGGGTGAGCTGGATCGACGTGATGACCGCGCTCGAGACGGTCAGCGGGGTGGTCCCCGAGACGCCCGCGTAGGTGGCCTTGATGGTGGTGGTGCCTGCGGAGAGGGTCTGCAGGCGCCCCTTGTTCGGGCCCGCGTCGCCGATCGCGGCGACGGCCGGCGCGCTCGAGACCCAGGTCGCGGCGCCGGTCACGTTGGTGCTGGTGCCGTCGCTGTAGATCGCGGTCGCCTGGTACTGCTGGATGGCGCCCACCCCGAGGGTGAGGGCCGCCGGGTCGACCGTGATCGAGACCACGACCGCGTCGGTCACCGTGACCAGCGTCGTGCCGGTCTTGCCGAGGTAGGTCGCGCTGACCGTCGACGTGCCCTTGGCGGCGCAGCGGAACCGGTTCGCCGGCCCGGGGGTCGTCGAGAGCACGGCCAAGTTGCTGGACTTCCACGTGGCCGCGCCGGTCACGTTGGTGCTCGTGCCCGCGGTGCTGATCGCGGTCGCGTTGAAGGCGATGGTCTCGCCCACGTGGCAGGTCGGATTGGTCGGCGCGACCACCACCTGGTCGAGCGTGGCGCCGGTGACGTTGACCGTCGCCGTGCCGGTGACGCCGGACTGCTGGCAGGTGACGGTCGTGGTGCCGGTCGCGACCGCGGTGAGGAGCCCCTGGGCGCCCGTGGCGTTCGACACGGTCGCGATGGCGGCCGAGCCCGTGGCCCACGTGCAGGTGGTCGTGACGTCGACGCTGCTGCCGTCGGAGTAGCTCGCCGTCGCCTTCAGGAACTGCTTGGTCCCCGCGGTCGCCGCCACGGGGTTCGGGGTGATGGTGATCGCCGACAGCGTGGCCTTGGTGACGGTGATCGAGGTCGAGCCCTCGACCCCGTCGAGCTTGGCGCGCACCGTGGTCTTGCCGACCGCGAGCGGGCTCACCTGGCCCTTGCTACCGGTCGCGTTGCTCACGGTGGCGATGGTGCCGTCGTCGGTCGACCACGCCACGTCGTTGGTCACGTCCTTGACGACGCCGCCCTCGTAGGTGCCCGTGGCCTTGAGCGTGGGCTTGCTGCCGAGGGGAGCGCTCGAATCGGCCGGGCTGATCGTGATGGCGAGCAGCTTGGCGGGGGACACCGTGATCGTGGCGGTGCCCTTGGCCGTCGAGTAGGACGCGGTGATCGTCGCGGTGCCGGCGCCGAGGCCCTTCACGAGGCCGCCCGCGACCGTGGCCAGGGCGCCATCGCTCGTGGACCAGAGCGCGGTGGCCGTGACGTCGACGGCGGTGCCGTCGCTGTAGTTCGCCGTGGCGGTGAGGCCGACCGAGCCGCCCACGAAGATCGTGGCGGCCGAGGGGCTCACGGTGACGCCCGTGAGCGTCGCCGAGGTGACCTTGAGCGACGTCTTGCCCGTGACGCCGGAGAACGTGGCCGTGATGCTGGTCGAGCCGGGCCCGACGCCGAACACCGAGACCGTGGTGGAGGTGACGGCGAGCTTGCCCACCGCTCCGTCGCCGACGGCCCAGGTCGCGGTGGTGGTGACGTCGGCCTTGCTGCCGTCCGAGTAGATGGCCGTGGCCACGAGCGGCTGCTCCCCGCCGATCCCCAGCAGCGGATCGGTCGGCGAGATCTCGACCGCGGTGACCACCTTGCCACCGACGACGTTCACGTGGGCGTTGGCGGACCGCGCGTCGAGGATCGCCTGCACGGTGGAGTCGCCCGGCTTGAGCGCGGTCACGAGACCGGTCGTGACCTTGAGCACCGTCGGATCGAACACCGACCAGGCGGCCGTCGAGGTGACGTCGGCCGACGAGCCGTCGGAGAAGATCGCCGTCGCCGTGAACTTCGCCGTACCACCCACGGGCAGGTCGGCGGTCGGCGGATCGACCCGCAGATCGACGATGGTGAGCGTGTTCACGAACACGGTGGCGAAGCCGGTGCGACCCGAGTAGGACGCGGTGATCCGCGCGCTGCCCGGCGACACGCCGACCACCGTGCCCGCCGAGACGGAGACGCGGCCGGGGGCGTCGCTGCTCCAGGTGGCGAACGCGGTGACGTCGTCGGTCCGACCGTCGCTGTAGATCGCGAACGCCTGCAGCTTGGCGCCGATGCCGACCGGGAGGGTGATCGCGTTGGGCTCGACCACGACGCGCTCGAGCACCACGCCGTCGGGGAGCACGTCGGCGTCCGCGTCGCGCCCCGAGTCGGTGATCTCGGTGGGCTCGTCCTCGAAGTCCGAGCGGCCGCACCCCGCGCCGAACGCCATCGTCGCGACGACGAAGAGCGCGACGGGGAGCCGACCGATGCTGCTGCTGAGGCGCATCCACAACCGTACGAAGAGCCCGAACATGGCAGTCCTCCGAGGGGCTCGCGCTCGGACCCACGTCCGAGGAGACCCGACCGGGGGCAATGTAGCGAAAGGGCGCTCTTCGCGCCCGTCCGGGGGCGGCGAGCCGGAATCTCGGCCAAACCCTGCGTTGCAGAGTATCCACGTTTCTCGTTGCTCGACCCTGGCGCCGGTGTTAGGAACCGGGCTGGCGCAGGGCCTCCAGGCCCCGCTTTCCGAGCAGTCCATCCCACCCCGCAGAGGGGTCCGGGGCCGATGAGCCCCGGCAAAGGGGGTTCCGCGTGCGACACGACGATGGTGGCGGAGGGCGACGCGTTCGACGCGGTCGCCGAGGTGGTTCGGGCTACACACCGGGTCCGAGCGCCGCGGTGCGTCCGCAGGGGCTCCCGGGCGCGGCCGGGGGGCTGCTCAACGGACTCGACAACTGGCTGCCCGAGGGCATGCCGCCCGCCAAGTTCCACGACCTCGAGTTCCGCGTCACCGTCCGGCCGAGCGCGCTGTCGGTCGTCACGATGGACCCGGTCCTCCGCGCGCCCATCAGCCCCGCCGAGGCCATCGAGGCCATGGCGCTGCACCCCAACGACGACCGCCCGGCGCTGCGGATCCTGGCGCGCCACGAGCGCGGAGACGTGCGGCGCGGCGTCGAGCTGCGGGGCGAGGACGCCGCCGAGCTGATCGCCGCCCTGGTCAACCGCCGTGTGCTCCTCGAGCCGTCGCTCATGCCGCTGCGCTGGGAGACCGAGCCGCTGCGCCTGCGCTTCGACCTCGAGCTCTCCCGCGGCCGCGTGCAGCACGCGCCGAGCGGACCGCAGGGCGCGTCGCCCCCGCCCCCCACCGAGCTCGAGGCGGTCGCGGTCAAGGCGAGCTTCGAGCGCAAGAGCGACGGTCGCCGCTTCGTCTTCAACAACGGCGCGTGGTTCGAGGGCAGCCCCGGCTGGCACCTCGACACGAGCGTCGGCACCGCGCGGCCGCTCGACCGCTCGGTCACTCCGGCCTGGCTCCAGCGCCTGTGGCGCAACCCGGTCATCCAGCACCCGCTGGTCGAGCTCCCGCAGCTCCTCTCCGACGTCATCCCGCGCATCGCGGGCGAGCTCGGCGCCGAGCTCCCGCCGATCAGCGACGTGGCCGAGGAGGTCGATCTCCCCGCGGAGTTCCGGCTGCGCGCGTTCGGCGAGCTCATCGAGGCCCACGTGCAGCTGTCGGTGGCCTACGGCGACACCGAGCTCGAGGTGCGCGCGGACGGCATGTCCCCGCCGATCGTGGTGCTCCCCGCGGAGGCGCCGGGCAAGAAGGCCCGCTGCGTGCGCGCCGACGTGCTCGCTCAGCAGCAGGCCGTCGAGAAGGTGCGCGAGCTCGGGTTCCTGCCCGACGAGGACGGCAAGGGCCTCGTCTGCGGCGGCGACGACGCGATTCATTTCTGGACCGAGGGCCTCGGCGAGCTGCCCGAGGAGTGGGAGTACTTCGTCCCCGACGATCTCGTCGACGTCGAAGTCCGCAAGGACGACCTGGGCGCGCGCGCGCGGGTCTCCAGCGGCGTCGACTGGCTCGGGCTCAAGATCACCTTCGACGCCGGCGGCATCGCCGTGCCGGCCGACGAGCTCGCGCGGTGCCTGAGCGAAGGTCGGCGCTACGTGAAGCTCGAGGACGGCAGCTACGCGCGGTTCGACGCCACCAAGGTGCGCGACGTGCTCGCGCGCCAGGCCGAGATCCTCGCCGGCAGCAAGAACGGCAAGATCTCGCTGGCCCAGGCGGGTCGCGTGCAGGAGCTGCTCTCGCACGTCGCCCACGCCCAGGTCGCCGAGGGCACGCGGCACATCTTCGACAAGCTCGCGGGCGTCGAGGAGATCCAGCAGATCAAGAAGCCGCGCGGCCTCGAGGCCACCCTGCGCCCCTACCAGGAGAGCGGCATCGCGTGGCTCGCGTTCCTGCACGAGCTCGGGTCGGGCGGCGTGCTCGCCGACGACATGGGCCTCGGCAAGACCCTCGAGACCATCGCGCTGCTGCTGCACCTCAAGAACGAGCGCAAGAAGCGCGAGAAGGCCGGCGAGGCGGTCGACGACCGCACCGTGAACCTGATCGTCGCGCCGACCAGCGTGGTGCCCAACTGGCTGCGCGAGATCGCCAAGTTCGCGCCCTCGCTCAAGGCCATGGCGTGGCACGGCGCCGACCGCCACGACCGCAAGGAGGAGCTCGAGTCGCACGACATCGTCATCACGAGCTATGCCCTCCTGCGCCGCGACGAGGAGCAGCTCGGCAAGATCAAGCTCGCCTACGCGATCCTCGACGAGGCGCAGCAGATCAAGAACCCGATGTCGGCCACGGCGCGGTCGGCCAAGAAGCTCGACGCGCACCGCCGCCTCGCGCTGACCGGCACGCCCATCGAGAACCGCCTCAGCGAGATCTGGAGCATCTTCGACTTCGTGTCGCCCGGCATGCTCGGCGAGCTCGCCCGCTTCGAGCAGCGCTACTCGGGGCCCATCGACCGCGGCGACAGCAAGGCCGCGGCCAAGCTCCGCGCGGCGATCCACCCGTTCGTCCTGCGCCGCACCAAGGAGGAGGTCGCCAAGGATCTCCCCGAGAAGATGGAGATCGACCAGCCGGTCGATCTGGCGCCGGAGCAAGGCAAGCTCTACGGCCAGGTGCTGCAGGAGGTGCGCGCCACCATCCTCGGCGAGGTCGAGAAGGTCGGCGTCGCCAAGGCGCACATCCAGATCCTCGCGGCCCTCACCCGCCTGCGGCAGGTGGCCTGCGACCCGCGGCTGCTCAACCTGCCGCGGTCGTTCGGCGACGAGGACAGCGGCAAGCTGCAGGCGCTGCGAGAGCTCCTCAGCGAGGCCTACGAGGGCGGTCACCGCGTGCTCGTGTTCTCGCAGTTCGTCAGCATGCTCACCCTGATCCGGCGCGCCCTCGAGGAGGACGGGATCAAGTACGAGTACCTGGACGGCAGCACCAAGGACCGGCAGGAGCGCGTGGAGCGGTTCCAGACAGACCCGACCGTCACTTGCTTCCTCATCTCGCTCAAGGCGGGTGGCATGGGCCTGAACCTGACCGGGGCTGACACCGTGGTGCACTTCGACCCCTGGTGGAACCCCGCCGTGGAAGACCAGGCGACCGACCGGGCCCACCGGATCGGCCAGACCCGGGTGGTCACGGTCTACCGGCTGGTGGCCAAGGGCACGATCGAGGAGAAGATCCAGCAGCTCGCGGCCAAGAAGCGGGGGCTCGTCGAGGCAGTCCTGGCCGAAGACGCCGGTGGGTCGAAGAAATTGACCAAGGCGGACATCGACGACCTGTTCGCAGACTGACCGGGAAAGTCTGCTAGCCTCCGCGGGGATCATGATGGGCCTCGCGCGCGGGAACAAGGCGATCGCCGGCTGGCTGTCGGTCGTGCTCTCGGTCGTGCTCGGGGGCACGACCGTCGGCGTCACGGCCCGCGCCGACGACGGCGCGGAGAAGCCGCACCCCAAGAAGACCCCGAACCAGGAGAAGGCCGAGCAGCACTACAAGCGCGCGCGCGAGCTCTACCAGCTCGGGCGCTACCGCGAGGCCATCACCCACCTGCAGCTGGCCATCAAGCTCGATCCCTCGGGCGCCGAGCTCTATTACAACCTCGGGCTCGTCCACGAGAAGCTGGGCGAGGTCGACGAGGCCGTGGACGCGTACCACAAGTACCTCAAGGTCCTCGGGCCCGACGCCGAGCCCGAGGAGGTCGCGCGCATCAAGGGCATCATCAAGCGCCTCGAGGGTGCGAAGGCCGAGATCAAAGCCCGCGAGGCCAAGAAGGTCGAGCACCGCCTCACCCCGCTCTCCGGGGGGCTGCTCGTCGGGGGCGGCGTGTTCCTCGTGGGCACCGCTGTGTTCGGCGGGCTCGCGCTGGCCCACGACCACGAGGCCCGCGACTACCTCGTCGACGGACCGGGCGGGCTCAAGGCGCGCCAGAAGCTGGTCGACCGCTCCAAGGGCGAGGCCATCATCGCCAACGTGCTCGCGGCCCTCGGTGTGGCTTCGGTCGGCGCCGGCCTGACCCTCTATTTCACCTCCGAGTTCCAGAAGGCCGACGATCCGAACGACGTGCAGAAGCCCAAGGCCACGCGCGCCGATCTGCGCGTCTCGGTCCTGCCCTTGCCCTCTGGCGGCGCGATGAGCGTCCAGGTGAACTTCTGATGAGAGCCCTGCGATGGCTGAGCGCCGCGTTGCTCCTGGGCGCGTTCGTGGTGAGCCCCGTCGTGGGCTGCCAGGTCGCGCTGCGCGCGGAGGGTGACGACCCGAAGTGCACCGTCGAGGGCCTCGACTGCGGCGACGGGCTCACCTGCCAGCAAGGGGTGTGTCGGCCCGCGCCGGTCTGCGTCTACACCGGCCCCGAGAAGTGCAACGGCAAGGACGACGACTGCAACGGTGAGATCGACGACGGGTTCGACAAGGACGGCGACGGCTACAAGACCTGCGGCGAGGCCGGCGAGATCGACTGCAACGACGACCCGGACACCGGCAAGGACGTCCACCCCGGCGTGCCCGAGATCTGCAACGGCTTCGACGACAACTGCAACGGCAAGACCGACGAGGAGCCCAACGACTGCAGCGCCAAGGGCGAGGAGTGCTGGTCGGACAAGGGCAAGTGCGTCATCAAGGGCGATTGCCGCCTGCACGGCTGCGACACTGGTGGCTGCGACCCGGCCACGGGCAAGTGCACCAACCCCGACTGTCGCGTGACCAAGAGCTGCCCGAGCGGCCAGACCTGCGATCCCGTCTCGGGCGTGTGCATCCAGACCGTCGCGCCGGGCGACTCGTGTGACGCCAGCACCCTCTGCAAGCCGGGCTACGGCTGCATCGATCTCACCGCCCTCGAGCTCGGCAAGTCGGGCAGCGTGTGTGCCAAGACCTGCTGCCAGTCGAGCGACTGCGATCCGGGGTTCACCTGCAAGTCCGGGCGCGTCGGCGCGTCCCTGTGCCTGCGCGTCGCGGACGGCGTGGCGATCGGCGCCGGCCTCGGCAACTCCAAGTGCGGCACCGGCGTGGAGTGCCGGAGCGGCGTGTGCACCGGCGGGTTCTGTCAGGACGGGTGTTGCGGGTCGATCGGCTGCGGGAGCGGCGGGACCTGCTCGATCAAAGGCGACAACACGTTCAGCTGTCGCACGCCGGTCGGTACCAAGGCCGTCGGCCAGGGCTGCACGAGCGACAGCGACTGCCAGTCCGGCTGGTGCAACGACAAGATCATCCTCCTCGGTGGGCTCTGCACCAAGAAGTGCTGCTCTTCGGACGACTGCCCGAGCAACAGCAAGTGCCAGCCCTACACGGTGGGCGGCAACATCGTGCACGCGTGCGCGCTCTCGGACGGCCTCGGCAGCAAGCGCGCCGGCGAGACCTGCGGCGCGGACACCGACTGCCGCTCTGGGCGCTGCGTGGACTCCCAGTGCTACGACAGCTGCTGTCGTGACAGCGACTGCCTCAACGGCACGGTCTGCCGGCCCCGCAACATCGGGAGCGGCGCGTTCCCGCTGCGCTGCGTGAAGAAGTAACCGTTCTGCGTGGGAGGCGACGATGCGCGGGAAGTGGCTGCTCCTCGTCTCGACCGTCGGCTGTCACGCGTGCTCGGGCGCCGACTCCCCGGCCTCGGTCGACCTCGACGCGGGCGACGACGGCGTGGTCGACGCGGCGAGCGAGGCAGCCGCCGACGGAGGCCCCGACACCGGGACCGGCGACACGACCGGCGACGCGCCGGGCGCCTGCGGCGCGATCACCTCCTGGGCCGACACCGCGGTCTTCGAGCGCGACCTGCACGTGAAGACCGGGGCGGCGACGGGGGGAGACGGCAGCGTCGGCAAGCCGTTCGCGACCATCGCGGCCGGACTCTCCGCGGCCAGGCCGGGTGACCGCGTGGTGGTCCACGCCGGGTCCTACCCCGGCGGGATCTACTCGGACAAGCTGCAGGGCACGGCCAGCAAGCCGATCGCCCTCGTGGGCGCGACGGGCGAGCCCCGCCCGACAATCGTCGGCGCCGACGAGGGGCTCCACCTCGAAGACCCCACCTGGGTGCTCGTGCAGGACCTCGAGATCCACGGCCAGACCGGCAACGCGATGAACGTGGACGACGGCGGGTCCTACGCGACGCCGGCCCACCACGTCGTGTTCCGCCGCCTGTTCCTGCACGACGTGGCCAGCGGCAACCACGACGGCCTCAAGCTGTCCGGCGTCGACGATGCGCTCGTCGTCGACAGCACCTTCCAGAAGATCGGCGGGCAGATGATCGACATGGTGGGCTGCCACCGCGTCACCGTCGCTCGCTCCACGTTCCGTGACGGCCAGTCGGTCGGCGTGCAGATGAAGGGCGGCTCCGCCGACGACGTGGTGACCCAGAGCCTGTTCGTCGACGCCGGTCCGCGGGGCATCAACCTCGGGGGCTCCACGGACCTGCCGTATTTCCGGCCCCTCGACGCGCCGCACGAGGCCGCGCGCATCGTCGTCACCGCCAACGTCGTGGTCGGCGGGGACGCGCCCGTGGCCTTCGTCGGGTGCGACGGGTGCACGGTCTCGAACAACACGCTCCTGCGGCCGACCAAGTGGGCCGCGCGCATCCTGCAAGAGACCGTCGCCGCGCGCTTCGTGCCCTGCCGCAAGGGCCGCTTCGCCAACAACGTCGTCGTCGTCGGGCCGGGGATCTCGGGCGAGACGGTCAACGTCGGCCCCGACACGGAGGCGACGAGCTTCGCGTTCGCGAACAACCTCTGGTTCCACACCGGCAACCCGTCGTTCGCGCCGACGTTGCCCGTCGCCGAGACGGGCGGGATCCGCGGCAAGGATCCGCTCCTCGTGGATGCGATCAAGCCCGACGCCCACCTCGGTGTCGCGAGCCCGGCGATCGGCAAGGGCCTCGCGCCCACCGCGCTGCCGGCCGATTTCGACGGCCGATGCTGGAAGGCGCCCCCGAGCATCGGCGCGTTCGAGATCCCCTGAAGAGGCCGGTCACCGTGAAGTGAGCCGCGCGAGGAGCGGGCGGCCGACCAGCGTGAGCCCGGCGGAGAGCAGGAGCAGGTAGACCGCGAGGCGAAACGCCTGCGGCGACGCCCGTCGGTGCAGGACGTGGCCGATGGCCGTCCCGAGCACGAGGGGCAGGAGCAGCGTCGCGCTCGCGCGGAGGCTGTCTCGGCCGATCGCGCCGTCGTAGACGAAGCCGGCCAGCACCACCACGTTCAGCACGAGCCACAGCGCCGCCAGCGTGGCGCGGAACGCGGTCTTGTCCTCGACCTCGCGCGCGGCGACCCACACCACGAGCGGGCCCGCCGAGGCGAAGAGGCCGTGCACCACCCCGGCGCCGAGGAGCGCGATGGCCCGTACCATCGGCCCGAGCTTGGGCGGCGTCGCCTCCGCGCGGCGCGCGAGCTCGGCGACCGAGAGCACCACCACGAAGACCCCGAAATACGCCGGCAAGAGCGAGCGGTCGAAGCGCAGCCGCGCGACCACGAGCCCCACCGCGACGCCGACGCCGATCCACGGCAGCATGGAGCGGAACAGGAGCCGGCGGTCGATCGCGCGCAGGGCCGAGCCCACGAGGTACGCCGACAGGAGCACGTTCACGGGGAGGAACTGCGCGAGCACGGCCTCGATGGGCAGGAACAGCGCCCCGAGCGTGACGGTGACGATGGTCGCGCCGAACCCCGCGGTCGACTCCACCACGAAGGCGAGCAGCACGATCAGCGGCAGGCGCAGGAGCCGCGGATCGGGGAGGCTCACGCGTGGATCGCGCCGAGGCTGCGGAAGCGCCGGTAGCGGTCCTCGACGAGCTCGTCCTCGGTGAGGCCCTGCATGCCCGCGAGGGCCTCGCGGATCGCGGCGTCGAGGCGGCGAACCGCGCCGTCCCAGTCGTGGTGCGCGCCGCCGGGGGGCTCGTCGACGATCTGGTCGACGACGCCGAGCTCGAGGGCCATCTGCGCGGTGGGCTTGAGCATCGACGCCGCGCGCTCGCCCTGCGAGCCGTCTTTCCAGAGGATCGAGGCGCAGGCCTCCGGCGAGATGACGCTGTACCAGACGTGCTCGAGCGCGAGCACGCGGTTGGCCACCCCGAGCGCCAGCGCGCCGCCGGAACCGCCCTCGCCGACCACGCACGCGATGACCGGCACCCGCAGGCGCGAGAGCGTGAGCAGGCACTGACCGATGGCCTCGGACTGGCCGCGCTCCTCGGCGCCGATGCCCGGGAACGCGCCCTTGGTGTCGATGAACGTGAGCACCGGCTTGCGGAAGCGATCGGCGAGCTCCATGAGGCGACGCGCCTTGCGGTACCCCTCGGGGTTGGGCATCCCGAAGTTGCGCCGGACGGCCTCCTTGGTGCCACGGCCCTTCTGCTGGCCGATGACCATCACGGTGCGGGAGCGGGGGCTGTTCTTGGGATAGCGCGCGAACCCGCCGACGATGCTGGCGTCGTCGCCGAAGCACCGGTCGCCGTGCAGCTCGACGAAGTCGTCGAACATGCGGTCGAGGAAGTCGAGGAAGTAGGGGCGGTTCGGGTGGCGGCAGAGCTGGACCCGCTGCCAGGGAGACAGCTCGGAGTAGAGCTCGCGCGCGAGGCGACCGATCTTCTCCTCCAGACGACGCAGCTCGGTCGCGTAGCGGGCGCCGGTGGAGGCGTCGTGTCCCTCGGCGACCAGCGCGCGCAGATCCCGGACCCGGGCGGTGAGCTCGGCGATCGGTTGCTCGAAGGGCAGCGTCGTCACGATCGGGCGGAAATAGCACGGAATCCGGGACGAGAGGCTGCGTAATGCATTACGCTCTCTGCATGACGCCGGAAGAGAAGACGATCGTGCGGGTGCTCGTCGCCGTGGCCTGGGCGGACGGCGAGATGCAGGCCCCCGAGGCCGGCGTCATCGAGGGGCTCCTCTCGGGGTTCGACGCCTCGGCGGAGGAAGAGGCCGAGCTGCTCACCTACGCCGAGACGCCGCGGGGGCTCCGTGACGTCCCCGTGGCGGGGCTCTCGGCCGACGACAAGGAGACCCTCATGCGCAACGCGGCGCTGCTCGTGTGCGCCGACGGCGAGGAGACCGCCTCGGAGCGCACGCTGCTCGCGCACCTCGCCGACGTGCTCGAGATCGGTGAGAAGGAGCGGCACGAGATCGTCGTCTCGGTGCGCGGCGGCATGAAGCACCTCAACCGGGGCTGAGCGGAACGAAGGCATCGGCCGCCTCCATGGGCGGCCGACAATCACAGTGCGCGGCGAGCGTAAGCGGAAGTCACCGCGCGACGAAGACGCCCTTCAGGTCCTCCGTCATCGAGATGAAGGTCCTGCCGCCGCCCTTGCCCTTGTCGCGGAACGACAGCGCGCGGAACTGGTAGTAGCTGCCCGGCGTCAGCGCGGGGCCGGCGTAGGTCGTGGTGACCGTCTTCGCGCCCGAGACGCCCGGGACGTCGGTCTTGCGCCAGATCTCCTTGCCGAAGGTGTCGTAGACCACCACCTCGTAGCCGTCCTCCGAGGAGTCGTCGGCCCACTCGAAGGTCGGCGTCCCGGTCACGGGCTCGGGCCCGACAGCGCCCGGCCGCACGACCGCGAGCGCGCCGGTGATCTTGAAGCCGGGCACGGAGACCGCCGCGCTGGCCACGTCGATGGACTGGATCACCGTGCCGCCGATGGTGGTGTCCGGGTCGCGCACGAGATCGTCGTTCTCGAAGGCCGCGAGGACCACGTAGGAGCCGACCGGTACGTCGGTGAGCGAGTACTTGCCGCCGCTGACGGTCGTGCGCAGCCCCTTCGGCACCTCGCCCCGGGCGAGCGCGACGTTGAACGTCGACTTCACGACGAGCACGACCGTCGTGGTCGACGAGCCCGCGTTGACGAAGCTCACGTCACCGCTGACGACGGCGAGCGCGTCCGAAGAGGCGAGCAGCTCGACGCCCTTGGTCTCGGCGCCGGCCGTGACCGCGGCGGTGGCCGGCTTGAGCTGCAACCCCTTCTGGTAGCCGCGGACCTCCTGTGAGCCCGAAGGGACGTTGAAGACGGTGAAGGTGCCGTCACGACCGGCGATCCCGCTCGCGCCACCGGTCACCACGAGGGTGCCCGCGGAGAGCGGGGCCTTGACGACGCCACTCACGGTACCGAGCCCCGTCGCGGTGATCGCGTCGAGCGCGACGTCGGTCGAAGCGTTCTTGATCACGTAGCTTCCGTCGGACGCCTTGGTGGGGGCGGTCACGTCGATCGGCAGCGCGACGCGCAGACCGCTCGGGAACGTGGCGTAGCCCGCGGCGTCGGCGCGCAGGGCGACCTTGCCGAGCACGGGCGTGCCGTCCGCCTTGCGCTGCGCGGGGATCGCGAGGCGAAACCCGCCGTCGGCGCCGCTGATCGCGACGTCGCGCGAGGCGAGCCCACCGCTCTCGTCGCGACCGGCCACCCGGGCGCTGGCGATGCCGGTCTTGCCGTCGGACGCGACGAGGACGCGACCCTCGACGAACACGGGCGCGAAGCACGCCGTCGTACCGCCCTCGACCTTCTCGCACGCGAGCCCCGCGGCGCACCCGGACTGCGCGTCGACGTCGCAAGTGGCGCTGGCGGGCGGAGGATCGTCGGACCCGCAGCCGACCGTGAGCCAGGACAAGGTGAGACCGAGGACGGTGAGACGAAGGACGTGCTGCATGCCGACGACGACGCAAGCCGCGTTCCCTCCGCCGATTCCAACGAAGACGACCAGGGTGAGGACCCGACACCTCACCTCGGAGCCTGCCGCCGCGCACTTCCGTCGAGCACGGCTCTTGCTGCCGAGGTCTCGTGCACCAACGGGTTCGAGGGGGCGCAGGGATCTTCGCGGGGATGCTGGCGTGCGCAGGCTGCGCCTACGATCTCGACCGGTTCCAGCCTGCCGGCGACGGCGGCGCGGACACCTCGACCAGCGTCGAGACCAGCGCCGAGACCAGTCCGGCCGACACGTCACCACCGGACACGGTCGTGGTCGTGGACGCGGCCGCTTGCCTCGGCAAGGGCGCGGTCGAGTGCTGGACCTGCTGCGGAGGGCTCTACCCGAAGGCCGTCACCATGGTGGAGGTGAGCTCGAAGCTCCACGAATGCACGTGTCGCGACGAGGTCTGCGCGACGCCGTGCAACAAGCAGACGTGCCGTGGCAGCACGACCCCGCTCGGCGAGGCCTGCGCGAAGTGCATGGCCGGGGCGCTCACCCCCACCTGCGCCAGCGAGCTCGCCACGGTGCAAGCCACCGAGCCGACACTGGCCGGCTTCGTCGAGTGCACGAAGGCCTGTCGCTGACGGCGTGTCAGGGAGAGAACCCGGGCCGAGGACGGCAGGCATCGGGGTGAGGACTCGGGTCCTCACCCCCGATCGGTGATTCTCCGGCGGTTTCCCGGGGTCCCTGGTGGCGCCGATGTTGCTGTGCCTGCCGACATGCGTTCCGTCCTCCTGCTCGGTATCGGCGTGGTCTCCGTCGTGTTCGCGTTCGCCTCGTGCGGTGGGAGCTCGAGCGAAGGCGTCCCCTGCGACCCGTCCGTCGCCGCGTGCGACGACACCGGCGGCACGATCGACGACGGGGGGACCTCGGACGGCTTCGTCGTCGACGCCACGGTGGAGGTCGGCACGCCGGGGTCGCTGCCGCCTGGCTCGACGGTGCTGCCCGACGGCGCCATCGTCCTCCCCGACGGCGCGATCGTGGGGCCGGACGCGATCGTGGGCTGCGTGCCGGGCACGACCCAGTGCACCAACTGCAAGGACGACGACGGCGACGGCCTCGTCGACTGGATGGACCCGGACTGCACGGGCCCGCTCGACAACGACGAGTCCTCGTTCGCGACCGGCATCCCCGGCGACAACATCGACCCCTGCAAGCAGGACTGCTGGTTCGACGGCAACAGCGGCTCGGGCGACGACGGCTGCCTCTTCGATCTGCGCTGCTACCCCGGCTACAAGGACCCGAAGTGCCCGTACGACGAGAAGATGGCGGCGGACCCGAAGAAGTGCCCGGCGCCCACGGCCAAGTGCATCGAGAAGTGCAAGCCGCTCACGCCGAAGGGCTGCGACTGCGCGGGCTGCTGTGACGTCTACGACGCCGCGGGCGTCGTGCACACCGTCAAGCTGGTCTCGACCTGCACGAGCGGGAGCCTCTCCGATCCGGCCAAGTGCCCCGTCTGCACCAAGATCGCCGATTGCTCCACCCCCTGCGGCAAGTGCGACACCTGCCTCGGCAAGCTGACGCTGCCGCCCGAGTGCTACCCGCCCGGTGACGCCGGGACCGACACCAGGTCGCCGAGCGACGCGCCACCCCCGCCCCCGCCCACCGCCTGCCCCGCGGGTCTCCTGACCTGCAGCGTGTCGACGCCGTGCCCAGCGGGACAGTACTGCCTGACGGGCTGCTGCGTGAAACCCCCCGCCTGAGCCAAGGTCGAGCTCCGAGGGCTGTTCCCTCGCCTGCCCTTCCTCGGTAGGGTCGCCCCGTGCAGAAGCTCGAAGCGGGGATCCACACCTTCCAGGCCACCTACTTCGCGTCCAACCGCCGGCTGTTCGAGCAGCTCGCGGAGAAGGGCCAGCGCCCCGAGACGCTGTTCATCACCTGCTGCGACTCACGGGTGGTGCCGCACCTCATCACCACCGCGGCGCCGGGCGAGCTCTTCATCATCCGCAACGTCGGCAACATCGTGCCCGCGGTCGACCACGGCATCCTCGGCGGTGTCTCGGCGGCCATCGAGTACGCGGTCGAGGTCCTCCAGGTCAGCGACATCGTCGTCTGCGGCCACACCAACTGCGGCGCCATCGACGCCATCCTGCACCCCGAGCGGGTCGGGCACCTGCCCCTCGTGTCGCGGTGGCTCGGCGAGTCGTCGCGCATCCCCAAGCTCATCGAGGAGCGCTACGGCCACCTCGACGGCGAGGCGCGGATGACCGCGGCCATCGAGGAGAACGTCCTCATCCAGCTCGAGAACCTGCGCTCGTTCGACTTCGTCGCGCGCCGCCTCGACGCCGGCACGCTCGAGATCAGCGGGTGGGTGTTCAAGATCGCGACGGGGGAGGTCTACGACTACGACCCCGTGTCGGGGCAGTTCGTGCAGCTCGCCGCCGAGGGGGAGCGCCAGACGCTCAGCTCTCGTCCCCCGCCAGTGTCTCCCTGAGGCCTGCGGCGCCTCAGTCGCGGCGGAGCCCGTGCTTCTGCACGAGGCGGTGCATGTACATGCGGTCGATCCCGGCCTGGCGCGCGGCGGCGCTGAGGTTGCCGCCCACCGCGGCCAGCAGCTGCACGAGGTACTCGCGCTCGAAGGCGTCGACGAGCGCCTCCTTCGCGAGCTTGAACGGCACGTGCGGATCCACCACCGGGGTGGCCTCCTTGGGCCGCTCGGACGCCCGGAGGCTGGTGGACTCGAGGACGATCGAGCGCTCCACGTGGTTGCGCAGCTCGCGCACGTTGCCGGGCCAGTCGTGCTGCGCGAGCTCGGCCAGCGCCGCGGCGCCGAACAGGCCGTTGCCGGCCTGCCCGAGCTGCTCGAGGAAGTGCTGCACCAGGGCCGGCACGTCGGCGCGTCGCTCGCGCAGGGGCGGCACCGGCACGGTCACCACCGAGAGCCGGAAATACAGGTCTTCGCGGAAGCGGCCCTGGTTCACCTCGCGCTCGAGATCGCGGTGGGTCGCCGCGACCACGCGCACGTCCACCTTGCGCACCTTGCGGTCCCCGACGCGACGGATCTCGCCGTTCTCGAGGACCCGCAGCAGCTTGGGCTGCAGCTCGAGCGCGAGCTCGCCGATCTCGTCGAGGAACACCGTGCCGCCGTCGGCGGCCTCGAACGCGCCGACGCGGTCGCGATCGGCGCCGGTGAACGCGCCCTTCACGTGACCGAACAGCTCGGACTCGACGAGGTTGCTCGCCATCGCGCCGCAGTCGACGACGACGAAGGGCTGATCCTTGCGCGCGCCGCGCTGGACGATCTCGTGCACCACGAGCTCCTTGCCCGAGCCGCTCTCGCCCCGCACCAGCACGGTGCAGGTGGCCTTGGCCACGCGGTCGACGAGCGCATGGAGGCGACGCATCACGACCGACTGCCCCACCAGCGCCCCGCTCACGCCCCCCGTGGAGACCGGGGCCCGATCGACCGGGTCGAGCGCGCTCACCACGAGGATCGAGTCGCCGACCTGGAGGCGGAGGCCGCTCCTCTGCACGGCCGGCCAGAGGTCGAGGTCGCGCACGCGCACCTGCGACTCGGGCCCGACGAACAGGAAGGTGCCGTTGGTGGAGCCGACGTCTTCGAGCCGGTAGCCCTCCCGCTCGCGCACGAAGCGGCAGTGGAAGCGGCTCACGCGGGGGTCGTCGAGCACCACCTCGTTGGCCGGGTTCGAGCCGACGCGGAGGAGCTCGCCCTCGACGACCAGCTTCGGTTGATCGGCCGACGCGCCGGCCTCCCGCTCGACGACGACCTCGAGCCGGGGGACGGGCACCTCCGGAGGCTCCGTCATCGGCAACGTGGCGAGCGCGCGCAGCGCCGCGCCCGGTCCCGACTCGCCTATCGCCATGACCGTCGACACTCCATCGTCAGGCGTTACCGCGCCGCCGCCTCGGGCGCAGCGGGGCCCGTCGTGCCGACGACGCTGGCCCGGGTGACCCCCCGCTCGCCCTTGACGTCGAACACCCGCAGCGGCCGCTCCTTGCCCTTGAGCTTGGCGGGCGGCAGCTCGTGCAGATCGAAGCGGTTGCCGAGCTTGGCCGCGGTGGTCTCGCTCACGATGATCTGACCGGCCTCGGCGATGCCGCAGAGGCGCGCCGAGGTGTTGGCGGTGTCGCCGATGACGGTGTAGCTGAGCGCCTTCGTGCTGCCGATGTAGCCGGCGACGAGCGGTCCGGTGTGGATGCCGATGCCGATGGCGAGCGGCACCGCGTTGCGCGCGACGCGGTTGCGGTTGAGCACGCCGAGCACGTCCATCATCTCGAGCGCGCTGCGCACCGAGCGGATCGGGTCGTCGGGGTGCGACACCGGCGCGCCGAACAGCGCCATGATGCCGTCGCCCATGAACTTGTCGAGCGTGCCTTCGTACTTGAACAGCACCTCGACCATCGCCTCGAAGTACTCGTTGAGCATGTCGACGATCGACTGCGGCGCCGCGCCGTCGGACATGCGGGTGAAGCCACGGATGTCGCTGTTGAACACCGTGCACTCGGGGAGCTGATCGCCGCCGAGCTTCACGTCGAGCTTGCCGCTGATGACCTGCGCGGCGAGGTTCGGCGAGAGCAGGCGCGAGAACCGGTCCCGCGTGATGATCTCGGCCTCGACCTTCTTCGCGAGGAGGGCGTTCTCCACGAACATCGCGGCCTGGTGGGCCATCGAGGTGGCGAGCTCGAGCTCCTTCTGGTTGAAGACCGCGAGCTGCTCGCTGTCGAGCCACAGCACGCCGAGCAGCTTGTCGTTGTGCACGAACGGCACGACCATGGCCGAGCTGATCCGGTTCAGGATCATGCTCTTGCCCTTGCTGTTGGCGAAGTCCATCGCCGCGTCGTTGGTGAGCACCGCGGAGCGGGTGGTCTTGACGTGGTCGAGGATGGTGGAGCTCACCACGACGGGGGCCTCGCCGCCGCTGCGGCGCCGGTTGGCGCGCGGAACGAGCTGGCCGTCCTCCACGAGGAAGATGACGCCGCGGTCGGCGCGCACGAACTTGAAGCACGCGGTGAGCACCTTGGTGATCACCTGCTCGACGTCGCGCTCGCCGACGAGCTCCCGGGTGACCTCGTAGGCGATGCGCAGGCGCTCGTAGTCGTCGCGGACCATCTGCGGGTCGTGCGCGACCTGATCGAAGGGCTGGAAGCCCTTCTGCACCGCGGCGATCTGGGTGCCGATCTGGCGGTTCTGGTCCTGGACCTCGACGAGGCGCGTGCCGCCGAACGGCGGCGGGCCGCCGGCGCCCTGGTGCATCGGCATCGGCGTGCCCGGGACCGGCAGCACCTGACCCTGACCGAGCGTGCCCCCCGGCGGCGCCGGCGCGGGCTGATACGGTCGACCGGAGACCGCCGTGGCGGGACCGGCCTGTGGCATCGACATCGGCGCGCCCATCGGCTGCGCACCCATCTGCTGCGGCGGCGGTCGCGGCCCCGAGGGCACCGGGTAGACACCCGGGACACCCTGACCGGTCGGCGACCCACCCGGCTGGTAGCCGGCGATCGGCACGGCCGGCATCGGTTGCGGGGCCATCGGCGGCGACGGATTGGGCACGAACGCGCCGGGCGAGACGGCAAGCGGCTGTGCGTGCTGGGGAAACGAGCCCGAGCCGTCGTCGAACCGCGCGCGCGTGGAGCCGAGCGCGATCTCGTCGCCGTGGCGCAGCGGGCGCTCGCCCTGCACGCGCTCGCCGTTGATGTAGGTGCCGTTCAGCGACCCGAGGTCCCGCAGGATCCACTTGCCGTCGGCCAGCAGGATGATGCAGTGCTCCTTGCTGACGATCTTGTCGAGGAGCTGGATCGTGTTGTTCGGGTGGCGCCCGAGCGTGTTGTGCGGTCGCAGATCGACCGACTGGGTGCCTTCGGCGGTGGCGAGGATGATGCGAGCCATGGACGCGCCAACCGCAGAGGCTACACGGAATCATCGGCCGTCGCACGCCCAAGTGCGCGGCAGGGCTGAGCCTGCGGAGTGGCCGGAGATCGGGGTACCCTAGGCCGATGCGCAAGCCGGCGACCTGCACCCTGTGCGAAGCTGCGTGTGGCATCCTGGTCGACACCGAGGGCGACCGCGTCCTCGGCGTGCGTGGCGACCCGGACGACCCGCAGAGCCGGGGATACGTGTGCCCCAAGGTGGTCGGGATGCAGGACCTCCACGAGGATCCGGACCGCCTGCGCCGTCCACTCCTGCGCCGCGGCAACGCGTTCGTCGAGACGACCTGGTCGGAGGCCCTCGACTTCGCCGCCGAGGGCATCCTCCGCGTGCGCCGCGCCCACGGGGTCGACGCGGTGGCCGTCTACCAGGGCAACCCCACGGCCCACAATCTCGGCCTGCTCACGGCAGGGCAGGCGGTCCTGCGCAAGCTCGGCACGCGCAACCTGTTCTCTGCCTCGTCGACCGACCAGGTGCCCCACATGCGGGCCGCCCACGAGATGTTCGGGCACGTGCTGCTGATGCCCGTGCCCGACGTCGATCGCACCGACCACTGGCTCGTGCTCGGGGCCAACCCGGTCGTCAGCAATGGCAGCATCATGACCGCGCCCGATCAGCGGCGGCGGA
Organism: uncultured Polyangiales bacterium; assembly: GCA_964624885.1. Classification (GTDB taxonomy): domain Bacteria; phylum Myxococcota_A; class Polyangia; order Polyangiales; family JADJMO01; genus JADJMO01. Next base: position 30,009 of record CAZUZY010000042.1, read on the forward strand.
TCAAGGAGCTGCAGGCCCGCGGCGGCAAGCTGGTGGTGGTCGATCCTCGGCGCACCGAGACCGCGGAGCTCGCCGACGCCCACGTGTTCATCCGCCCGAGCACCGACGCGCTGCTCCTGTTCGCGCTGCTCTACGTGGTCTTCGCCGAGGGCCTCGAGCGTCCAGGCCCCCACCTCGCCGGGCTCGAGGAGCTGCGCGGTCTCGCGCGTGAGTTCGCCCCCGACCAGGTCTCGGCCGCGACGGGCATCCCCTCCGACCGCATCGCGGCGATGGCGCGCGAGTTCGCGCGGGCCGAGCGCGCCGCGTGCTACGTGCGGGTCGGCACCTGCCACCAGGAGCACGGCACGGTGGTGTCCTGGCTCGCGTACGCGCTGAACGCGGTCACGGGCAACCTCGACCGCGCGGGCGGCGCGATGTGGACGACGCCGGCGGCCGAGCTCATGGTCATCGCCGATCTGTTCGGGCTGGCCTCGGTCGGCGGCGCGCACTCGCGCGTGCGTGGGCTGCCCGCGGTGGGCGGCGAGCTGCCGGTGGCCGTCCTCGCCGAGGAGATCGAGACCCCGGGCCAGGGGCAGATCCGCGCGCTGATCACGAGCGCCGGCAACCCGGTGCTGTCGGCGCCCAACGGGCGGCGGATCGAGGCCGCGCTGGCCGAGCTCGAGCACATGGTGGCGGTCGACTCGTTCCTCAACGAGACCACGCGCAACGCCCACGTGATCCTGCCGCCCGTCTCGCCGCTGCAGCGGCCTCACTACGACCTCGCGCTCTACGCCTTCGGCGTGCGCAACCACGCCAAGTGGGTCGACGCGCCGCTCCCCAAGGGGCCCGACGAGCTCGACGACTTCGAGATCTTCGTCAAGCTCGGCGCGCGCATCCTTCCCGGCCTCTCGGCGGCGGGGCCGCTCCAGCGACCGGTGTCCGCGCTGCTGCGCGAGCTCGGCCCGCAGGCGGTCGTCGATCTCGCCCTCCGCGCGGGCCCCTACGGCACGTTCCGCGGTGGCCTCTCGCTCTCCGAGCTGCGCAAGCACCCTCACGGCCTCGACCTCGGCCCGCTGCGGAGCCGCCTCCCTGATCTCCTCCGCACGCCGGACCGCAAGGTGCAACTCGCGCCGAAGGCGCTGGTGGCCGAGGTCCCGGCCGTGCGCGCACTCCTCGCGCCCCGCGGCGAGGCCCTCACCATGGTCGGTCGCCGCCACCTGCGGAGCAACAACTCCTGGCTGCACAACAGCGCACGCCTGGTGAAGGGCCGCGACCGCTGCACGCTCCTCGTGAACCCCGCCGACGCGCGGGCCCGAGGCCTCGTCGACGGCGCGCTCGTGGCGGTGAAGACGGCGCGCGGCGAGGTGCGCCTGCGGGCCGAGGTCAGCGACGAGATGATGCTCGGCGTGGTCAGCATGCCCCACGGGTTCGGCCACCACCGCACGGGCACGCGCCTCTCGGTCGCCGAGGCCCACGCGGGCGTCAGCGCGAACGACCTCACCGACGACGCGCTCCTCGATCGACTGAGCGGCAACGCCGCCTTCAGCGGGGTCACCGTAGAGGTGTCCGCGGTGGTCGAGCGCAGCGAGGACGCCCACGCCGAGTGATGGCGTCGCTCGAGGCGGCGATGGCGCGTGGCGCGTGGGTCGAGGCCCTCGACCTCGCGCTCGCTGCGTGGCGAGACACGCGTACGCCCGAGCTCGCCGCCACCCTCGAGCGGGTGGGGCCGCGCGCGGCCTCCACGACGCTCCCACGGGCCGCGAAGGACGCGTTCCACGCGGCGTGGCTCACGCTCGCCGCGCACCGACGCGCCGCCGACCTCGACCCGCTCCTAGAGGGCCTCGCGCGCGACGCCGCGCCGCTCACGTTCCACGCCCGCATCGAGCTCGTGCAGGCCCTGCCGAGCGAGTACTCGCCCGAGCGCCGGATGCGGGAGGCCGAAGAGCGCTTCGCGGTGGAGCGCCTGCGGGTGCTGCGTGAGCGGACGGCGGCGCTGCGCGCCTTCGCGCCCGACCCGCGGATCGCCACCGCGATGCTCGACCTGCTGCGGCGCGCGCCGTGGTCGGGCGATGATGTCTACGCGCCCCTGCTCGACCTCGTGGTGGAGGCCGGCGACCCGCGCGCCGTCGCCGCGCTCGAGCGACTGCTCGAAGGGCCCACCACCCGCAAGAGCTCGGTGCGGAGGTGGCTCGCGCAGGCGGTCCCACCCGCGATCGCCGCCCTGCGAGCCACCACACCGGAGCGGGTCACGCACGTCACCGCGAGCTCTGGGCCGACCCCGACCCCCACCTCGACCGCGGACGAGGCGGCGCTGCTGGCCGAGGTGCTCGCGGCGCCGCACGACGACGGCCCGCGCGAGGTGCTCGCGGACTTCCTGCTCGAGCGGCAGGACCCTCGCGGCGAGCTCCTCTCGCTGCAGCTCGCGACGGCCCGCGGCGCGGGCACCGCCAAGGGCCTCTCGCGCATCGGTTCGCTGCTGCGCCGACACGAGGGGGAGTGGCTCGGTCCCCTCTCGCTCGTGCTCTCGACGCGCGTGTGGCGCCGCGGCTTCCTCGACGCCGCGCAGATCTCGGCCAACAGCGCCGCCGACGAGAGCACGTGGGAGGCCACCCCGAGCGACCCCCGCCTACGCACGCTGCGGGTCCTGCGCAAGGGTCGCGGCAACGAGCAGCACCTCACTGCGTTCCTGCTGGCCTGCGCGCGCCACCCCGCGCTGCTCCGCGCCGAGGTGCCGACCCGGCGGGTGCTCGACGCTCTGCTCGCCCTCGACGTCGCGAGCGCGCTGCAGCGGCTCGAGCTCGGCATCCAGCCCACCAGGCAGCAGCTCGCGCGCTTCGCCCGCGAGGACAGCCCCCTCGCCCGGGTCACGGAGCTCTCGGTCGCGGCCGACCTCGAGCGCACCGTCGCCGTGCTGCGCCAGGGTCCACTCCCGGCGCAGCTCCGATCGATCGAGGTGGCGCTGTCGCCACAGGACTCGCTGCGCCCCCGCCCCGCCCACGCGGCGTTCCTCGCGACCGGTCTTCCGGTGCCGACCGTCGCCCTCTCCAGCTACGGGGTGCGCGTGTCGGTGACGGGGGACGAGGCGCTCGTCGAGAGCTCGTGGCAGCGGGGGGTGCCCGACCTCGTGCGCGCCCTGCCGAAGGGGCTCGCCCGGGTCACCTTGCGATCCCACCCCGACTGGCCGCTGACCGGACCGGAGCTCGTCGACCTCACGGAGCTGCGGCCCACCCTCGCGGAGCACGCGAGGGAGGTCGTGGTCGAGCCGCCGTTCACCTAGCGGGCTTCACGCGGGCGGCGGCCTCGACGCGCCCGGGGGGCGGATGCCCTTGAGCATGCGCATGTACATCTGCGCGGTCTTGTGGTCGGGGTCGATCGCGAGGACCTCCTGCAGCTCGTCCTCCGCCTTGACCCGCTCGTTGGCGGCGATCATGAGCACCGCCAGGGCGACGCGGGCCGGCGCGTACTTGGGGTTCGCGTCGCGGGCGGCCTCGTACTGCGCGCGCGCGCGGGCAGCGTCGCCGATCTCCTTGTAGAGGTTGCCGAGCTTGGTGCGCAGGTCGGCGAACTGGGGGCAGAGCCCGACCGCCTTCTCGTACTCCGGGATCGCGTCGCGCAGGAGCCCGGTGTCGACGTACGCCTGCCCGACCTCGGCGTGCATGTTGGCGATCTTTCCGCGCACGAAGGGGTCCATGCCACCCTCCGGGCGGGGCCCACCGGTGGCGCGCTCGTGGACGGCGCGGGCCAGGTCGAACTTGCCGAGGTCGTTGTAGGTGACCGTGAGGCTGAGGGCGGCCTCGGTGTAGCCGGGGTTGAGCTCGAGGGCGCGCTCGAAGCAGCGCTCGGCCTCGAGGAAGTCGCGCCGCTCGTGCGCCATCACACCGAGCATGTTGTAGACGTCGGCGAACTTGTCGAGCTCGTCGAGGACACCGCGCAAGAGGGGCTCCGCCTTGTCGAACTCGCGGCGCTCGTAGTGCTCGCGGGCGATGCGGAGGATCTGCTTGAGACGCTCGTCCATGGTCCAGTGAGGGTAGCCCGAGTGGACCGGCGCGGGGCAATTCCCCGGCATTCACGCCGTCCGGGCGAGCGGCCGCGCGCCGAGCCCCTCGACGATCTGTCCGAGCGTGCGGACGGCGGCCTCGAGCTCGGGGGTCCACGGGTGACCGCAGGAGAGGCGCAGATACCCGGAGAATTTCCCTCGCGCGGAGAAGATAGGCCCGGGGGCGACGCTGATGCGGGCGGCCAGGGCGCGCTGGTGCACGTCGAGCGCGCGCACCCCGTGGGGCAGCTCCACCCACAGCACGAAGCCCCCTTGCGGGCGCGAGACGCGGGTGCCCGGCGGGAACAGGGCCGCGATGGCGTCGCGGGTGTGCTGCACCTGCGCCGCGAGGGCGGCCCGCATCCCTCGCAGGTGCCGGTCGTAGCCCCCGGCCTCCATCAACTCTGCCACCGCCACCTGGAGCAGCTGCGGGGTGCCGACGCTCTGGGCGAACTTGAGGGCCTCGACGCGGTCCCGGTGGCGGCCGGGGGCGATCCAGCCGACGCGGAACCCGGGCGCGATGGTCTTGGACACCGACCCGCAGAGCAACACGTTGCCGTCGCGATCGAAGGCCTTGGCCGAACGCGGGCGCTCCCCCTGGTGGTGGAGATCGCCGTACAGGTCGTCCTCGATCAGCGGGATCTCCCGCCGCGCCAGCATCTCGACGAGCTCCTTCTTGTTGGCCTCCGGCATGAGGCTGCCGAGGGGGTTGTTGAAGTTCGGCATCGCGAGCACGGCGCGCACCCGGTGCTGCGCCAGCGCCTCCTCGAGGGCGGTGAGGTCGAGCCCCACCGAGGGGTGCGCGGGGATCTCGACCACCCGCAGTCCGAGCGACTCGATGAGCTGCAGGAGGCCGTAGTAGGTGGGCGACTCCACCGCGATGACGTCGCCGGGCTGGGTGACCGCGCGCAGCGCCAGGTGCAGCGCCTCCATCGCGCCCACCGTGGTGACGAAGTCGTCCTCCCCGAGCGCACACCCCCACTCCACCGAGCGTCGCGCGATCTGCCGGCGCAGGTGCACGTTGCCCGGCGGGACGTCGTAGTGGATGTGCTGCGCGAGCTCGGTCCGCGCGAGCCGCGCGACGATCCGCCCGAGCCGCTCCACCGGGAGGAGCGCCGCGGCCGGCACCGCGGTGCCGAAGTTCACGACCTTCGGGTCCCGCGCGGCGCCGTACACCTTGGCCACCAGCGACGAGACCGCCGGCGCCGCGGGCGCGGCGAGCGTGCGGGTGGCGCGCGGCTCGCAGGGCGGTCGCTCGCTGGAGCTGTACCGGGTGACGTCGGGCGAGCTGTGCGTGGCCTCCACCGCCGGCCTGTTCGGCCAGAGCCCGCTGGTGGCGCACGGCCGCACCACGCAGGC
>CAZUZY010000043.1:0-35338 GCA_964624885.1 uncultured Polyangiales bacterium
CAGCCAGGGGACGCGCGCGCCGAGGGGGCTCGGCGTGCCGTCGTCCTCGGTGTCGAACGCGGCGACGGCGAGGCCGGACAGCGCGAGGGCGAAGGCGCCCATGGTGGCCGCGTCACCGAGGATCAGCCGACCCTGGACGAGGACCGTGGGCATGGTGAGGAACGCCGCGCCCGAGAACAGGCCGGCGCGCGCGTCGACCAGGCGGCTCACCGCGAGCGTGATGGCCAGCGCGCCGACGACCAGCCACAGCGCGAGGGGGAGGCGAGCAGCCCACTCCGAGACGCCGAACATCTTGAAGCCGAAGGCGACGGTCTGCACCATCACGATGGGGCGCACGTCGGTGGCCTTGCTGCCCGCCTCGATGCCGCAGGCGGCGAGATCCACCTTGCCGCTGGCGGCCGCGCGACGACACCCGTGGTCGGCGAGACCGAGCTCGTGCGGGTCCCAGATTCCCAGGCTCGCGAGGTCGCGCAGCAGCAGGAAACCGGCCAGGACGGCCACGGTGGCGAGGGCGATCGCCAGGTGGCGACCCCCTCGAGGGCTTTGGGAAGGAAGGCTCACGCGGTCCGCACACATAATCCGCGGGCAACGCGCGGTCGAGAGGGTTCTATTCACCCGAATCCGCGAACCGGCGCGCCCTGCCACCGCGGACACGCCCACCGCGGATGCAGCAGCGCCCACCTCGGAGGGCGGGCGCTTCACACTTCACGATGCGATCCAGGAGCGCCGACCTGCGGCGAACCGACCGGCCGGCGAGCCCGCTGGAACGGGACTACTTGGCGGTCGTGAGCTGGTGGACCTGCGCCGCGAGGCGGGCCACGGTGCGGGAGGCCGCCTTGACGTGGATGGCGCCACGGGTGGCCGCGCGATCGAGCTCGCTGGTCGCGGTCTTGAGGAGCTCGGCAGCGCCCTTCGCGTCCTTGGTCTCGAGGGCCGCGCGGACCTTCTTCACGAAGGAGCGGACAGCGCTCTTCCGAGCCTTGTTGCGAGTGGTACGGTTGATGCGCTGACGGTTGCGCTTCTCGGCGGACGCGTGATTGGCCACGGGGACTCCTCGATCGACGGAAAAGGGGGGCGAAGCATACCGGGCCCGCGGGCCTGGTCAAGGGGGGACTGCACGGGGGCGCAGTCGCCCGCCGAAGACCGCGCGGCGGGCAATGGTATGGCCGGCTCGGACGTCTAAGCTACCGACCCCATGCGCCGCCGCCCGCTCGCCCCGCCGCTCTTCGTCGCGCTGTCCCTGCTGGTGGGGGTGTCCTCGTTCTCGGGGAGCGGCCTCGCCGAGAAGGCGGGCATCGCCAAGCCCGCCGGTTCGGCCCCGGCGCCGACGGGCAAGGCCAGCGTCGCCAAGCCCGTGAGCTCGGTCGTCGGGTTCCAGGCCACGGGCAAGCTCGCGACGGGCCTCGAGGCCCTCGAGAAGAGCGACTACGCGACGGCCAAGAAGGACCTCGAGGCGGTCACCGGCAAGGACCTCGCGCGCGCCACCATCGGGCTCGCGCGCATCGCCTTCGACGGTGGACGCTACGCGGACGCCGAGTCGCTCGCCAAGAAGGCCGTGGGGCAGGCCGGCAAGGACGAGGACGCGAAGCACGACGCGATCGGCTGGCAGGCCACCGCGGCGCTCGCGGTCGGGCGCGTGGAGGACGCGATCAAGATCGCCGACGCGCTGCGCGACGAGGTGAAGGCGCCGCGCGCCCGTGGGATCCTGGTCGAGGCGCTCGCGCGCAAGGGCGACCGCGACGAGGCGCGCAAGGTGGCCGACGCGCTCGAGTCCGACAGCGAGGGCGACGACCCGATCTGGAAGGACCCGGCTTCGCTCGCCTGCGTGGGGCGCGCGGCCCACGCCATGCGCGACGTGAAGTACGCGAACTCCACGTTCAAGGAGGCACAGCGCCTCAAGCCGAAGCACGTGGAGACCAACGTCGCCTGGGCGCGGCTGTTCCTCGACTGGTACGACATCGGGCACGCCGAGGAGAGCGTGCGCGACGTGCTCGCGACCGCGCCCGACCACCCGCTCGGGCACCTGCTCGCCGCCGAGGTGAAGCTCGCCCAGACGATGGACTGGGACGCCGCCAACCGCGAGCTCGACACGGCGCTCAAGGTGAACCCCAAGCTCACCCGGGCGTTCTTCGTGCGCGGGTCGATGCTGCTCCACGACCAGGACACCAAGGGCGCCGACGCCGAGGTGGGCAAGGGCCTCGCGGTGGACCCCAACGCGCTCGACCTGCTCTCGCTGCGCGCCGCGGTGAAGCTCGTGGACGAGGACAAGCCCGGGTACGACAAGATCAAGGCGGACGTCCTCAAGAAGAACCCGCTCTACGCCCGGTTCTTCGTCGACATCGCCGAGTTCATGGACTGGGAGCACCGGTACGACGACATCGTCGACATGATGACCGAGGCCACCAAGGTCGACCCGAAGGACGGCAAGGCCTGGGCCGAGCTCGGCGTGAACCTCCTGCGCCGCGGCGACGAGAAGCTCGGCCTCGAAGCGCTCGACAAGGCCTACAAGCTCGACAAGTACAACGTCCGGCTGGTCAACGTCCTCAACCTGTTCGAGAAGACGCTGACCAGCAAGTACGAGCTCGTCGACGGCACCGGACCGGCCAAGGTGTTCAAGTTCCGCTTCCACAAGGAGGAGACGGATCTGCTCGCGCGGTACGTGCCCGACATGATGGGCAAGGCCTGGGGCACGATGGTGAAGAAGTACGGCTTCACCCCCAAGAACCCGGTCCAGATCGAGATCTTCCCCGAGCGGCAGCACTTCTCGGTGCGCACCGACGGCGTGCCCAACATCGGCCCGACCGGCGTGTGCTTCGGGCGCGTGATCACCGCCGTCTCGCCGAAGAACGAGGCGTCCAACTGGGGCCTCGTGCTGTGGCACGAGCTCGGACACGTGTTCGCCATCCAGCTCTCCAAGAACCGCGTGCCGCGCTGGTTCACCGAGGGGCTCAGCGAGTACGAGACCATCGTCACGCGCCCCGAGTGGCACCGCGCGCTCGACCCGCAGCTCTACCAGGCCATGAAGGCGGGGCGCATCCCCAAGGTCGAGAGCCTCAACCGCGCGTTCACCCACGCGCGCACCCAGCAGGACGTCATCGTCGCCTACTACGCGAGCTCGCAGATCATCGTCCACATCGCCGAGAGCTACGGCTTCCCGAAGATCGTGAAGATGCTCGAGCTGTTCGGGCAGGGCAAGAAGGGCAACGACGTCATCAAGCAAGGCCTCGGGGTCACCGCCGACCAGCTCGACGAGTCTTTCAAGGCGTGGCTCAAGAAGCGCCTCGCGCGCTACGACGGGCAGTTCATGTTCGACGGGGCCGGCGTGCCCGAGACCAAGCTCGCCAACGAGGCGTTCGTCGCGGACCCCAAGAGCGCGGACAAGGCGGCCACCCTCGCCGCGGCGCTGTTCCTCGACCACAAGTACAAGGAGGCCGACGCGGTGGCGCAGAAGGCCATCAGCCTCGACGCCAAGAACCAGCTCGCCCACTTCATCGCGGCCAAGCTCGCCTTCGGCCTCAAGAAGGACGTCGCCGAGACCAAGGCGCACATCGCGGCGATCCAGGCGGCGGGGGGCGACGGCTACACGCTCCAGAACATGCTGGCCGACCTCGCCGAGGCCCAGAAGGACAAGAAGGCGTTCCGGGCGGCGCTCGAGAAGGCGGCCACCTTCGACCCGACGCAGATCGAGCCGCTGGTCGACCTCTGGCAGCTCGCCGAGTCGGACAAGCGCGCCGACGACGCGCTCGCCCTCCTGCGCAAGATGGTCCTGATGGACCCGCACGAGCGGCTGCCGTGGAAGAAGCTCCTCGAGACCCTCGTGCAGAGGTCGCTGTGGGACGAGGCGATCAAGGTGGGCGAGGGGGCCGTCTACGTCGACGTGTACTCGCCCGAGATCCACGCCTTCTACGCGCGCGCGTTGACCAACAAGGGTCGCGCGAAGGACGCGATCGACGAGGCCGACGCCGGCCTCGCCACCAAGCCGAAGCCGCCGCTCGAGGCGATGGTGCGCGTGGAGAAGGCGCGCGCGTTGTGGAAGGACAAGCAGCTCGCCAAGGCCAAGGAGGAGCTCGCCACAGCGTTCAAGCTGGACCCGAAGAGCCCCGACGCGGCGGCGCTGCAGGCCCAGATGAAGTGAACGGAACCTCAGCGCGGCCAGTGCAGGTTGTGCCGCGCCGAGACCTTGCGGAAGCCGACGCGCAGCATGTTGGCGAGCGAGGGGTTGGGCTCGCCGTCCACTGCCTCGCCGGTCTCCGTCACGCAGGTGTGGGCGCCCAGCGCCGCAGCGCGCGCGATTCGCGCCGCGAAGACCGCGCGTTGACCCCCGCGGCGGCGGTGCGTGGGGGCCGTGCCGCCGAGCCCGAGCCAGGCCGTGGCGCCGTCGCAGTAGAGGAAGCCTCCCCCGACGATGGTGCCCGCGTCTCGCGTGGCGAATGCGTGCCACCGCGGTCGACCGACGAGGCCGGCCACCCACCCCGCCACGAACGGTGGCAGCCCGTGGGCAGCGGCCAGCACCGTCGCGAGGGCTGGGGCCTGCTCGGGCTCCACCTCGAGGACCTCGAGCGTGGTCTGCGCCTCGCACGGTGAGGTGTCGCGGACGACCTTGGCCCAGGTCGGACGGGTGGTCGGCACGAGTCCTCGCGCGGCGAGGCGGGCCCGGAGCCGTTCGTCGCGTTCGGCGACCTGGATCCACGGGTCGGGACTCGCAGCGCGCGCCCACGCGAGCAGGTGGTCGAGATCGTCGTCGGTGCGCGGTGCGTGATCGAGGCCGACGACGCGGTTGAAGAGGCCCTGCGGCACCGGGGGCGCCGACACGCGGTGCACGCCGGCCTCTACGGCGTGCGCGAGTCCGAGCCGCTCGACGACCGTCGGTGGCGCCGCAGCGATCAGGTCGGCCCAGGCGGCCATCTCGGTGAGGTCGCCCTGGAGGACGGGATCGGTCGCCATGCCCGCGATACGAGCGAGGTGGGCGGACGGATCGAGGTCACTCCGCGGGCGCCGGGGAGAGCTCGGCGGGCGAGGGCGAAGGCTCGCTCGCGCGGGCCTTCCGGTGGTCCTTGGCGACGAGCACATAGACCGACGGCACGATGAACAGCGTGAACAGCGTGCCGATGCTCATGCCGCCGACCAGCACGATGCCGATGGAGTTGCGCGCGGCCGCGCCGGCGCCGGTCACCAGCGTGAGCGGGAAGTGCCCGACCACGGTGGCCACGGTGGTCATGAGGATGGGTCGCAGGCGCGTCTCGGCCGCGGCCTGCACCGCCTCGAGCTTGGAGAGACCCGCCTCCTGCTGGGCGTTGGCGAACTCGACGATGAGGATCGCGTTCTTGGAGACGAGGCCCACCAGCGTGACCAGGCCCACCTGCGAGTAGATGTTGAGCGTCGTCGTCCACCCCTCCGTGGGCTTGAAGTGCATGCCGGGCGGGCCCGCGAACTTGAGGAAGGTGAAGATCAGCGCGCCGAACATGGCGAGCGGCACCGACCCCGCGAGCACGACGAACGGATCGCGGAACGAGTTGAACTGGGCCGCGAGCACGAGGAAGATGAGCAAGAGCGCGAGGCCCATCGCCGGCAGGAACTTGCCGCCCTCTTGCCGCAGCTGCCGCGACTCGCCGGTGTAGTCGACGCGGTAGCCGGGCGGCAGGATCTTCTTGGCCTCGGCCTCGAGCACCTCGAGACCCGCGGCGAGCGACCGCGGCGCGAGGCCCGAGATCTTCACCGCGTTGAGCTGCTGGAAGCGGTTGAGCGAGCGGGGTTCGACGCCCTCCTTGAGCGTGGCGATGGAGCTCAGGGGGATGAGCTTGCCCTGGGGGCCGGCCACGTGGATGGCGCCCAGCTGGTCGGGGGTGAGCCGCGCGGCGCGCTCGATCTGCGCGATGACCTTGTAGCTGCGGCCGTCGATGTTGAAGCGGTTGACGAAGTTGCCGCCGAGCATCGAGGCGAGGTCGCCGCCGATCTGCTGCATGCTCAGGCCCATGGTGGAGATCTTGTCGCGGTCGAGCACCACCTCCGACTTGGCCTGGTCGATCCGCACGTCCATCAGCGGCGGGAAGGCGAACTGCCCGCTCTTGGTCGCGGCCTGGACGAGCTTCTGCGCGAAGCCGACGAGCTCCTCGTGGCTCGCCGTGGACGAGATGACGAACTCGATGGGGAACGTGCCGGGGCTCGGGAGCGCCGAGGGCAAGAACGCCGGGGCGCGTACGCCGGCGATGCCGGACAGCTTGCCGAACAGCTCCTCCTGGATCGGGAAGATCGGGCGCTTGCGCTCCTCCCACGGCTTCATGATGGCGCCGCCGAAGCCGCCGGTCGGGAAGGTGATCTGGAAGCTGTGGTCGAACTCGGGGACCGACTCGAACGTCTTCTCGATCTGCTCGGTGTAGGGGACGATCTGCTCGAGGCTCGCGTTGGGCGGCACGTCGATGGCGCCGAACACCACGCCCTGGTCCTCGTTCGGCGCGAGCTCGGCCGGCGAGAACAGGTAGAGCGGGACGACCAGCAGGGTGAGCAGCACCCACACCACGTAGACGCTGCGGCGGGCGGCCAGCGTGCCCGCGAGGAGGCGGCCGTAGAGGCGCCGGATCGCCGAGAAGCCCTTGTCGATCTGCTTGCTCAGGAAGCCCTGTCGGTCGTGCGCGGCGAGCAGCTGCGACGACATCATGGGCGAGAGCGTGAGGGCGACGATGCCCGAGATGAACACCGCGCCCGCGAGGGTGAAGGCGAACTCGCGGAACAGCGCGCCGGTGAGCCCGCCCTGGAACCCGATCGGCGCGTAGACGGCGGCGAGGGTGATGGTCATGGCCACGATGGGCCCGACGAGCTCGCGCGCGCCGACCAGCGCGGCCTCCATGCGGGTCTTGCCCTCGCGCATGTTGCGCTCGACGTTCTCCACCACGACGATCGCGTCGTCGACCACGAGGCCGACGGCGAGCACCACCGCGAGCAGCGTGAGCAGGTTCACGGTGAAGCCGAGCAGCTGCATCAAGAACACGGCGCCGATGAGCGACACCGGGATGGCGACCAGCGGGATGAGGACCGTGCGCAGCGACCCGAGGAACAGGAAGATGACCACCACGACGATGAACACCGTCTCGAGGAGGGTGCGCGTGACCTCGTCGATGGCGCTGTTGATGTACTTGGTGGAGTCGAAGGCCACGTTGGCCTCCATGCCGCTCGGGAGCTCCTTCTTGATGCTCTCGACCTCCTTGCGCACGCGGGCGATGACGTCGACCGAGTTGGCGTTGGGGAGCACCCACACCCCCATGAACACGGCCTTCTTGCCCGAGAAGCGCACCTCCTGGTCGTAGGTGTCGGCGCCGAGCACGACGTCGGCGACGTCCTCCAGACGCACGAGGGTGGGGCCCTCCTTGCGCACGACGAGCTTCTTGAACTCCTCCACCGACTTGAGGTCGGTCGAGGCGGTGAGGTTCATCTGGACGTACGCGCCCTTGGTCTGACCGACGGCGGAGAGGTAGTTGTTGGCGCCGAGCGCCTGCCGCAGCTGGGCCGGGCTGACGCCGAGCGAGGCCATGCGCTCCGGCTTGAGCCAGGCCCGGATGGCGAACGTGCGACCCCCGAGGATGTCGGCGCGCTGCACGCCCTCGAGCGCGGACAGGCGCGGCTGGACGACGCGGATGAGGTAGTCGGTGACCTGGTTCTCCGCGAGGATGGTCGAGCCGAAGCTCAGGTACATCGCGGCGACCTGGGCGTCGGACGGCTCGATGGCGATGGCCGGCACCTCGGCCTCGGGGGGGAGGTCGGCGCGCACCTGGTTCACGCGGGCGCTGATGTCGGCGAGCGCGGCCGACGCCGGGTAGTTGAGCTTGAGCCGCACGTTGATCGTGGAGAGGCCCTGGACGCTCTGCGACTCGATGTAGTCGATGCCGTCGGCCGCGGCGATCCCCCGCTCGAGCGGCGTCGTGATGAAGCCGCGCACGAGGTCGGCGTTGGCGCCGACGTACGGCGTGCGCACGGTGACCGTGGCGCTCTCGAGCTTCGGGTACTGCCGCACGTTGAGCGTGCGGATCGCCTGCAGCCCCGCGATGATGATGACGAGGTTGACGACGATCGCGAGGACCGGCCTCTTGATGAACAGATCGGTGAACTTCACGGCTCAGTGGTTCTCGGGCTGGGGGGCGAGCTGCGGGTCGAACTTCACCGAGTCGTTCACCACGATCGAGGCCCCGTTGCGCAGCTTGAAAGCGCCCGCGACGACGACGGTCTCGCCAGCCTTCAGGCCGTCCTCGATGGCGACGAAGTCGCCGCGGGCGACGCCCGTGCGCACGAACTGCTGGCGCGCCACCTTCTGGGGTTTGCCGTCGGCGCCCGGCCCCTTGTCCTCGACCACGAAGACCGAGTTGCCGTAGGTGGCGTGCACGACGGCGGTGGCCGGCACCGCGACGACCTGCTGCTGCTTGTCGAGGATCACGAGCACCTCGAGGAACATGCCGGGGCGGAGCTTCTGCGCCTTGTCGTCGACGGTCGCGCGGAGGCGGACCGAGCGCGACACCGGGTCGACGTTGGTGTCGATGGCGGCGACCGCGCCCGAGAGCACGCCCGAGAGGCCGACCGCGCGGAACTCGACCTTGGTGCCGAGCGCGAGAAGCTCGAGCTTCTGCTGGGGGAGGGTGAAGTCGACGTAGAGCGCGTCCTTGCTCTCGAGCATCGTGATCGGCGTGCCGGGGTTGAGGTACTGCCCGAGGTTGACGGCGCGGATGCCGAGCTTGCCGGCGAACGGCGCGCGCACGGTCTTGCGGGAGATCTGCGCCTGCAGGGCGGCCGCGTCGGCGTTGGCCGATTTCAGGGTGGCCTCGTCGGTGTCGAGCTGCGCCGCGGGGAGGGCGCCCTTGTCGACCAGCGCCTTGTTGCGCTCGAGGCTCGTCTTGGCGAGCTCGCGGCGAGCGAGCACCGAGCCGAGCTGCGCGCGCTCGACGCTCGAATCGAGCTCGACCAGGATCTCGCCCGCCTTCACCTCGGCGCCTGACTCGAAGCGGATGGCGGTGATGACGCCCGGCGCGTCGTTGCTCAGGGTCACGCCCTTGACCGCCTCGACGCTGCCGACGGCGGACAGCGTCAGGGCCCAGGTGTCCTGCTTGGCGACGCCGGTGTTGACGACCTCGGGGGGTGGGCCGGCGGCCTCGGCGGCCTTGCCCGCCTTGATGAGCATGCCGATCTGCTTCGCCTTGACGGCGGCCAGGCCCGCCACCACCGCGAGCACGCCGAGCAAGGGGAGGAACACGCGGAGGAAGGAGCGCACGCGCAATGGATGCCGCAGCGATCGAGTGGATTCGCCGAACGCGCACTCGTTGCGGGACCTGCCCGATCAGGCAGGATGGAACTGCGGGAGCACAGCGATGCGCGCTAGCGCGTCGCTGGGGGCGTCGGAGGGGAACGCCGCCGAGGAACGGCTGAGCCGCTCGAGCCAGCGGCGGTCGAGCGGCTCGGCGAGGGAACCGAGATCGGTCGCCGCGAGGGTCCCGAACTTTCCGGCGTTCGTCGAAGGGCCGATGCCCACCGCGAACCCGGCGAGGAGGAGCGCCGAGCGCGTCGCGGTCGCGCCGCTGTACGTGTGCACGGTCGCGCCCGCCCGGCACGCCCGACGGAGCGCGGAGAACGCGGCCACGCTCCAGAGGGACGGGTTGGCCTTCGGCGAGAACGGGTCCCAGAACACCACGTCGGCAAGCGGCGCTCCTCCGAGCGTTCCGGGGAGCTCGCCGGCGACGAACGACCAGGTGGTGCGTGGTGTCTCGTGGCGGCCCTCGGCGAGCAGCGCGCGGGCGGCCACGCCGGCGTCGCCCTCGAAGCCGAACTGCGCGGCGTGCTCGAGGGCCAGCGCGAGGGCCCCGAGGCTGTGGTCGAAGCTGACGAGCGTGAGGTGTCGCGCGGTGGGGGGCAGCGACGCCGAGATGCGCCACGCAGCGATCGCGTTGGACCCGGCGCCGAGGCCCACGTCGAGCACGACCAGCGGGGACGAGCTCGGCGCGGCGAGGCGCGCGGCGAGTCGGCTCGGCTCCACGTAGAGAGCCTCGGCCTCGACCGCCGGGCCGACCACGGGGTGCATCACCTCGCCGGTCGCGCGGTCGCGGATGGCGGGCGCGCCGAGGCTCGTCTGCACCACCTCGCAGTCGAGCTCGCGCGGCTCGGAGGGTGATGCTGGACCCATGCGGGTCGACGATAGTGCAGCCGGGAAGGCTGGATCCAGCCTCGGGGGTGCGCGTGCAGGGGTCGACTTCTCCCGCTGCGTGTTCATCGTAGTGCACGGAGGTCTCGATGAGCCCATCCGGATCCCGCCGTGTGCGCTTCCCGACCGAGCGCCGGCTCGTGCTCGACACGCTCCACCTGGGTCACGACAAGCCGATGATGCACGGCCTCCTCGAGGTCGACGTCACCGAGGCGCGGGCTCGGCTCGCGGCCCATCGCGCGCGCACGGGGGTTTCGCTCTCGTTCACGGCGTTCGTGCTGCACTGCCTCGGCAGGGCCGCGGCCCTGCACCCCGCGGTGCACGCCCGCCGGGACTGGTTCGGTCGGCTGGTCGAGTTCGAGGACGTCGACGCCACGGTGATCGTGGAGGTCATGGTCGAGGATCGACGGTTCGCGCTGGCGCATGTGGTGCGTGACCTCCATCGTCGCTCCGTGCAGGACCTCCACGACGAGCTGCGCGCGGTGAAGACGGGCGGACTCCGCACCCTGCCGCCGGCGCTCCGGCTCGGGAGCTGGCTCGTGCTGCACACGCCCGCGGCGGTGCGTCGGCTCGGCTACCGCGCGGTCCTCGGCGCGCCGGCCTTCGCCAAGCGACACACGGGGACGATGCTCGTGAGCGCGGTCGGCATGTTCGGCACCGGGGTCGGGTGGGGTCTGAGCGCGCCGGGGATCCACGACCTCTCGATCCTCGTCGGCGGCATCGCTCCCCGCCCGCCGCTCACGCCGACGGCGGGGCCGCGCGAGGTGCTGTGCCTCACGGTGAGCGCGAACCACGAGATCGTGGACGGCGCGCCGCTCGCCCGATTCGTGAGGGATCTGTCGCTGGCGCTGGAAGGCGCGGCCGGGCTGGACGGCCTTGACCCGCCCGGTGTCGGACGACAGATCCAGCCTCGATGACCTACCGGGAGCGTTCGCTGCCGCCCTCGCGCCCGACGCTGTGCCTCGACGGCGACGCCTACGACGTGGACCGCTTCGGCATGGACGACGGAATGAGCGAGGACCCGACCGCGGCGCTCCGCTTCCTGTTCCAGCTGGGGCTCGGGTGGATGATCCATCTGTACGTGATCCAGGCCGGATCGCGCGGGGATCCCGCCGGGTTCTTCCACACCACCTGGCTGAAGGACTGCGTGGTGGCCCACGTGGAGATGGAGGAGACCGGCGCGCCCTTCGCGGTGGAGATGGCCGTGACCGAGCTGCCTCTGGTGTACCGGGCGACCTTGGTCGGAGGGCAGCGTCACCGCCTCACGCGGCAGACCTTCGGCGCCCACGACGGGGATCTCGAGATGCGCTTCGAGCTCGAGGGCGGCGCGCTCCTCCGCTGGACGCGCGCCCGACGATGGGAGCTCGACGGTCGCGCGCTCGACGCGTGGCCGCGCTTCGAGGACGCGCACCCCGACACCCGTGGGTGACCGCGGATCGAGTAACCTCGCAGCCACCATGATCGAGCTCGAGCCCATCCCCGCGAGCTCGGTGGAGACGCTGGATCGTCTGTTCCAGCTCTACGCGCACGACTGGAGCGAGTGGCTGCCGCTCGCCTTGGACGAACGGGGCCGGTTCGGGGCCACGCCCTCGCCCGACTGGTGGGCGCGGGAGGGGCACTGGCCCTTCTTCCTGCGCGACGCTGGCGCGCTCGTCGGGTTCGCCCTCGTCTCGCGGGGCTCGCGCGCGGGCGGCAGCGCCGACGCGATGGACATGGGCGAGTTCTTCGTGGTGCGCGGCGCGCGCCGCCGAGGCACCGGGTCGGCCGCGGTGCGCGCGCTCTTCGCGCGATTCCCGGGACCGTGGGAGGCGCGGGTCCGGCGGTCGAACCCGAACGCGCGGGCGTTCTGGGCACGGCTTGCGGGAAGCGCGCCGCGCCCGTACACCCGCGACGGCGTCGACTGGGAGGTGTTCTCCTGGGCGGGCGACGCCCTCTAGTCGTTTCGTCGTCGTCCCTCCCTCGTCGCGAGACGGGCTCGCTCCACGGTGGTACGAACTCCTCGTCGAGAGGAGGAGCCCATGCGGCGCACCACTCCAGCTTGGCTAGCTCGGCCACCGTTTCTCGCGGTCGTGTCGCTCGCGCTGACGGGCTGCGCCCCGGCAGTGGCGCCGACCCCGACGCGCTCGCTCACGTGCGCGAAGGAGCGCCCGTGCGCCATCGAGCGACCCCACCTCTACGAGGTGCGCGCCGATCTCGGGTTCGGGGAAGCCCCGAGCGCGACGATGCAGTCCAAGGCGACGGAGGCCGAGGTCACCTACGTCGGCCGCTCGGCCCCGACCACGTGGGTCCGGCTGCCCGCCGAGGGCCGCGGATCGCCCTTGTTCCTCGCCGTGGTCGGCGTGGTCCCACTCGCGCTGATCGCGGGGCTGCTGCTGTCCCGCTCTCGCACGCCGAGGCTGCGCGGCGTCGGCCGCGGGCTCGCCGGGGGCACGCTGGTGCTCGGTGGTGCAGCGATGCTCGTCGGAGGGCTGACAGCGTCGCCTCTCTTGATCGTGGACAATGCCTCTCCCGAGCCAGCGACGATCGAGGTGCAGGGGCGTACCGTGGCGCTGCCGCCGATGTCCTACGCGCGGGTGAGCGTGACGTATCCCGCCGTCCTCGAGACCCAGCTCGGGGGCGCCCCTCTCGAGACCGTGGTCGTCGAGGATCCGTTCTCACTCGGGCGACGGTGGCGTCGGCTCGGGTCGAAGGAGGCGATCTTCGTCTACAGCGTCGGCGGCGAGGCGAGCTACTCGCTGAAGGTCGCCCGCTACGTCAAGCGCTGACCACGCTCACAGCTGCCCGCCCACGAAGAACCACGGGAGGACCGTGTTCTCACGCTGGGTGTAGGTCGGCCCGCCCGAGTTGTAGACGATGTCGGCGTGGGCTTTGTCGGTGTGCCCGTAGCTCGTGAACTGGCCCTCGAGCCCGACCAGGACGTGGCCGAACTGGAGTCCGGCCACGAGCCCCGCCGTCGGGCTGATCACGGTGGCGTCGACGATCTGGTAGCCCTCCAGGGTGTCGTAGGTGCGCGGGCGCAGGTACCCACCGCCCGCATACGCCGCCATGACGAGGTGCCCGTAGGTCAGGCGATACGAGACCCGCGCGTTCGCGGCGGTCCACCAGTGCGCCTCCCTGTTCCAGTAGCGGTAGACGTCCACGCCGACATAGAGACGGTCGAAGAGCCGCACGTCGACCGCGCCACCGCCTCCGAGCAACGCGACCTTCGCCGTCGCAACGACGGGCGAAGGGGCCTCCGAGGGCTCCCCGGCCGACGCCACGCCGGCCCACGCGGTGATCACGACCAGTCCGAGGGTGTGCAGGAGGTGGCGCATGCCCGAGATGCAGCAGCTCTCGTGCCAGCGGACGATCGACGTTCCGACGTCGATCGGTGCCACCCTTGTGCCGTCTCGCCACAGTATGTCCTCCCCTGCGGCGTGTGCCGTGCCTCCGCCGCACACGAAGATCGCAGCCGAGCGATCGGCTCGGGTAGCCTCGGCAGGTGCTCTCGGAGGCCTTGGCTGCGCTGCGGCGACACGATCTGTCGACCGCGATCCCCCTGTTGCTCGATGCCTGGCGGGCGGTGCCGGACCCGCGCCTCGCCGACGTGCTCGACGCCGTCTCCGCGCGCATCGACCGGCCGGCGCTCGTCGCCCCCACGCAGAAGAAGCTCGTCGAGGCCTTCGGTGCGCTGGTCGCCGCCGGCGATCCCCTCGACCAACCGCGGCTCGCCGCCGCGATCGGCGGCACGCGCTCGCAGCCGATGGTGGAGCAGCTCGACCTCCTCCTCGCGCGCTGGCCGGCCGACCCCCGGTTCTCCGCGCCGTTCCTCGCGCTCTTGCGCCGGCCGCCGTTCGTCGGTTCGGCCACCCAGTCGGCCTGGCGGCGCCTCTTCAAGGTGCTGCAGACCTACGGGGACGTGCGCCTCGAGGAGTGGCTGCCTGCGCTCGACTTCGACCAGATCCTCGCGCGGGACGGTGGCTTCGAGAACCGCGACGCGGCCGCCGAGTTCTTCCGCGAGCGCTCGGCAGCCACCTGCGCGGCCCTGCGCAAGAAGAAGCGTGTCCGAGTGCCCGCCGCCGAGGAGTCCACGCTCGCGCTGCTGCTCGAGCTCGCCCGCCCGGCGGCCCAGACCGCGCTCGTGGCGCAGGTCCTCGATGCGCCCGACGACGATGCGACGCGGGCGGTGCTCGGCGACCACCTGCTCGAGCAGAACGACGTACGCGGTCGGTTCGTCGCGCTCCAGCGGGCGCGCAGCGAAGGCGCGCTCACGGAGGGGCTGCGCCGAGAAGAGCGAGC
The DNA here is from genome assembly GCA_964624885.1 of uncultured Polyangiales bacterium. Taxonomy (GTDB): domain Bacteria; phylum Myxococcota_A; class Polyangia; order Polyangiales; family JADJMO01; genus JADJMO01. The sequence continues at coordinate 14,453 of CAZUZY010000043.1, forward strand.
CCTCGTCGAGGCCCACGGTCTGCGCTGGATCGGTGACCTCGCCGCGCTCGTGCAGCCCGCGACGATGGAGTTCGAGGGGGGGTTCCTGTCCGCGTGCGGCATCGAGTCCGATCGCCACGGCGCGGTCGGTCAGCTGACGGGACACCCCCTCTGGTCCACGGTGCGGCGCATCTTCCTGGCCGGCCAGGCGTTCCCCGAGGCGCTCCTCACCGACCCCGCCATGAAGTCGCTCACGGGGGTCACGGGCATCCGCACCGCGGGCAACGTCCTGCGCGGCCCGTATCCGTGGACCGAGGTCGGCCTGCTCGTCCGCGACCCCGTGCTGGGCCGGGTGGCGGTGGATCGGGTCGAGCCGGCGCTGTCGTCGTTCCCCGCGGTCGAGCGGGTGTGGCTCGATGCCTACGAGGTCGAGCCCTCCGCCTACGCCTGGCTCTTCACGCCTGCGTGGGCCGCGCTGCGGTCGCTCGGCTTCGTCGCGGCCACGCGGTCGGCGCTCGCGCGCTGGGTCGAGGCGCTGCTCGAGCACGCGCCCACCGGGGCTGCGCTCGAGCTCTCCGAGTACCACCACTTCGGATACCTGTTCCGCCTCGACGGGGCGCGGCGCGTGGTCGACCTGCGCGCGCGCAGCGCCTGGGGGCGCAAGGTGGTGTCGTTCACGGATCTCGTCGCCGCGGCGAGGCCGCTCGCCGGGACGCTCGCGACCGTGCGCCTCCACGACCGCGCGACCAAGGCCGAGCGGGCAGCGATCGAGACGCTGCTCGCGCCCGGCGGCGCGATCGAGACGGTGGCGTGAGCCTGGACGGCACTCACGTGCTGCAGTCCGGGATCGTCGTCCTCCACGCGCCGCCGACGCAGCGGGACTCGTTGCGCTTGCCGCACTTGCTCTGGTACCAGCACGGCGACGTGCCCGTGCAAGGGCTCCCGTCCGAGGGCTGCGACTTCGGGCAGCCGGCGCAGAGGGCGTAGTCGATGCCGAGCGAGTAGCCGGTGTCGTTGCAGTACACCGTCTCCGGACCGCACGGGGTGTCGTAGCCGCACTTGCCGCCGCCGAAGCAGGGCTCACCCACCGCGGGCTCCGCCGGCGGGCACGACAGGGTGCCCGGGCAGCTGCCGATCGTCGTGAACCAGGAGGAGCCCGGCCCCTTGCAGGTCGCCGTGATCTTCCCGCACGGGCCGTCGTAGTCGCAGGTGAGCGGGGCCTCGCAGGGCGTGAACGCGCGCGGCGTGGGCGGGCACTTCGGCGGGCACTCCTTCACCACCTCGTGCTCCCAGACGAACGCGGCGCCGCTCCCGCCGCAGAAGGCGCGGACGAGGCCTCCGCACGAAGTGGCGTAGGCGCACTCCTGCCCGACCGCCGCGCAGACGTCGCCCCGGGCGGGCAAGAGCGCGGGGCAGGGGGGCCGACCCGCGTCGAGGACCGCGGTGTCGGCCGCATCGAGCACCGCGACGTCCGCGTCGGTGGAGGCGTCGCTTCCCGCGTCCGCATCGAAGTCGACCTTGCCGCCGCACCCGAGCAGCGCGACCACGCACGTGACGAAGGGCCTCATGCGCCGACTGTACACCTCGCGTCGCGGCACGAGCTCGCCGCGACCGGTGGTACGTTGTGGAGGCATGACCCGAGCGTGGATCGTGGTCGTCCTCGGCCTCGGGTGTCACCCACCCACCCCGGTCGTGAGGCCGCCGCGGGCGACACCGCCAGCGTCGCCGCAGAAGTCGGTCGCCGGCGGGCTGCCCCTCGAGCCAGGCCGGCCCGTGCTCGCCGGTCGCGAGGCCACCGGCCCCTTCCCGAGCCTCGCGGCGTTCTGCGGGCAGGTCGCGGCGTCCTGCTCGACCGGGGCCTGTGGCTGCCGGGTCGGCGAGCACACGTCGTCCGTCGCAGAACCGTTCGTCGCGGCGTCGACGGTGACCCTCGACGCCGACCTGACGGGCCACGTCGGGGTGCACCTCGCCGTGCGCACCGGTCGCGGCCGTGGACAGCGAGCCCGCCTACGACACCGCGTCTGCCGACAGCAGCTCGCTGCGCGAGGTCGATCTCACGAGCGCCCAGGTCGTGCCCGCGGCCGGGACCGAGACCTGGCTGCTCGCCACCTTCGCGGTGCACTCCGCGTGGGGCGTGACCGGCAGCGCGGTGAACGAGTCGCGGCGGCACGACCACCAGGTGTGCGCCGTGCGTGGCGAACAGGTCCACTGCACCGCGCCGTTCGACGACGCGCCGGGCGGCTACGATCTCTAGCGCGCCGCGTGCTCGTGCCGGTCGATGGCCGCGAGCTTCTCCTTCGCCCAGCCGGCGTAGCCCCCCGCCTCGATGGCCGCGCGCGCCTCCGCCATCAGCACGAGATAGTGGTGGAGGTTGTGCTTGGAGAGGAGCCGCGAGCCGAGCGGCTCGCCGCACTTGAACAGGTGGTGCAGGTAGCTGCGCGAGAACTGCCGGCAGGTGGCGCACGCGCACGCGGCGTCGAGCGGCGTGTCCGACCGACCGCACTCGGCGCGGGTGACCTTCACCCGCCCGGTGGAGGTGAACGCCGTGCCCTGCCAGGCGAGCAGCGTGGGGAGCACGCAGTCGAACATGTCGACCCCGCACCCGATGGCGTGCACCAGATCCGGCGGGGTGCCGACCCCCATCAGGTAGCGTGGTCGGTCGCGCGGCAGGAGCTCCGCGGAGAGCGCCGTGACGTCCTCGCGCTGCGCCCGTGCGTCGCCGACCGCGAGGCCTCCGATCGCGAAGCCGTCGAACGGGTGCTGCGTCAAGAACGCGGCCGACTGCTCGCGGAGCGCCGGCACGACCCCGCCCTGCACGATGGCGAACAGCGCCTGCGTCGGGTCCTTGCGCGCCGCGAGGCTCCGCAGCGCCCAGCGGTGGGTGCGCTCCATCGCCGCGCGGGTCGTGGCCTCGTCGGAGGTGGAGTCGATGCACTCGTCGAGCACCATCATGATGTCCGACCCGATGGCCGTCTGCATCTCGATGGAGAGCTCGGGCGAGAGCAGGTGCATGCGCTGGTCGACGTAGCTGCGGAACCGCGCGCCGCGCTCGTGGATCGTGCGGTCGCCGGTCATCGAGAAGATCTGGTAGCCGCCCGAGTCGGTGAGCACCGGGCCCGACCAGTTCATGAACCGGTGGATGCCGCCGACCCGGCGGAACAGCTCGATCCCCGGCCGCAGCATCAGGTGGTAGGTGTTGCCGAGCAGCACCTGGGCGCCGACCTCGCGCAGATCGGAGGGGTCGAGCCCGGTGACCGTCGCGCGGGTGCCGACGGTCATGAAGGTCGGGGTCTCGATGCGACCGTGGGCCGTGACGAACGAGCCCCTCCGCGCCCGCGAGCCGGAGTCGGTCGCGGTGATCTCGAACGGCAGGCGCAAGGCGCTAGCGCGGGACGCTGAGCGGGCCGCTGCTCGGCGGGCCCGGGGGCGCCGCGGCGCGGATGGCCGCGTGGTAGATGTTGCTCACGTGGTGCACGGTCGCGTCGAGCGCGGCCGGGTCGAACAGCGGCGGGCCGTAGCTCGTGACGATCATCCCGCCCGGGCGCAGCTCGAGGATCCCGCGCCACTGGGTCTGGATGAGCCAGTGGCGGAGCGCCACCGGCAGGGCGGCGAGGCCCTCCTCGCGCGAGGGCGACTGGATCTCGCAGTGCGCCTCGAAGATGGCGTCTCCGATGACGCCCCGGACGCCTCGGCCGTACGTGCGGCGGAGGAACTGCTCGCGCTCCCGCCAGCGCCAGCGCCCGAGGGCCCGCGGGGTCTTGCGGGGGCTCAAGGACTCGCGGAGCTCTTCCACGGCCTCTTTTTGCATGCGCGAGCGCACGGCGGCCCGGTAGGCGAGCCGTGGCGACAGCACGAAGGCCACGATCTGCGAGATTTCGTGGCCCTCGACGTGGGAGAAGCCCTCGACGATCCACAGCTGGGCCTCGCCCATGCGGGCCGACACCTCGCGGCCGAGACGCTCGGGGGCGTTGAGGAACACGAACGGCGACCAGCCGTGATACCACTGCAAATCGGGCTTCGCGTTGAGCTCGTAGCCGCGCTCCTGGGCCCAGGACGACAGCCGCTGGCCCTCGATGCCGGCCGCGGGGGCGGGGACCTGGAGTGCTCGGTTGTCCCAGCCGGGCGGCGGCGGGGGGTAGAGGCTTCCCATGTGGGTCGAAGGTATCGGTCGCGCCCGGATTGGACAAGCGTGGTCGTGTGTTAACCTGACCACAATGCGCCTCTTCGTGGTCCTCGCCGCGTCGTCGCTCTCCCTGCTGGGAGCTGCAGGTTGTCAGAAGCCGAACGCCAACATGGGCATGGAGGGGGCCGACGTCGTCACCTTCTCCGATCGCCTCGACAAGGACGCGCCCCAGCTCGTCGACTACTGGGAAGACCGCGTCAACAAGGTCGGGTGCACCAACATCCAGCGCAAGACCGCCGACATCGTCGTCGCCAAGTGCGCCGGGGTGCCCATCGTGCTGGTCAAGCAAGGGCTCGACGTGACCATCGGGTGCAAGTCGATCACGCTGCCCGAGTGCAAGCAGCTCGCGCGCGAGGTCGCCGGTGCCACCAAGACGAACCCCAGCGCCGACGACGTGGTCATCGTCATGACCAAGCAGATCCCCAACGTGGGCGTGGGGGGCCAGCTCGTCGGGCGGTGGGCCAAGGCGGCCGAGGCCGCGGGGTGCAAGCCCACGGTCACCAAGCCCGACATCGCCATCTTCGACTGCACGGAAGGTCGGGCGGGGGCACTCATCAAGACCAGCAACGGGGCCCACTGGTTCGGGCTCGGGTGCTTCTCCATGAGCAAGACCGCCTGCGAGCAGCTCCACAAGCGCATCCTCGAGGAGGGTGGGGGTGGGGTGGAGAAGAAGCCGGACGACGGCTCCACCTTCTGAGCGACACCGTCCAAGAGACCGACGCCGGGGGGCTCGACGCCGCGTGGGGGTGGCCTTATGTGCCGCTCACCCATGGACTTCGAGCTCTCCGAGACCCACCAGCAGCTGCGGACGATGGTCCGTGATTTCTGCACCCGCGAGGTCGAGCCCCGCGCCACCGAGTGGGACAAAGAGGAGCGCTTCCCGAAGGAGATCGTCCCGCAGCTCGCCGAGCTCGGGCTGCTCGGGATCCGCATCCCGGAGGCCTACGGCGGCGCCGGGATGGACACGATGGCGTACGCGATCTGCGTCGAGGAGGTGGCCCGGGTCGACGGCTCGCTCGCCCTCACCGTGGCCTCGCACAACGGCCTCGGTACCGGGCACATCCTCGCGTTCGGCAACGAGGCCCAGAAGCAGCGCTACCTGCCCAAGGCCGCGAGCGGCGAGTGGCTCGCTGCGTGGGGCCTGACCGAGCCGGGCAGCGGCAGCGACGCCGCCGGCATGCGCACCGTCGCGCGCCGCGAGGGCTCCGAGTGGGTCATCGACGGCACCAAGATGTTCATCACCCAGGGCTCGGTGGGCGGGTTCTGCGTGGTCCTCGCGCGCACCTCGCCCGAGAAGAAGCAGCGCGGCGTCACGGCGTTCATCGTCGACGCCGGCACCCCGGGGTTCCGCGCGAGCAAGCACCTCGAGAAGCTCGGCATGCGCTCGAGCGACACCTGCGAGCTCTCGTTCGAGGGCGTCCGCGTCGGCGACGACCAGGTGCTCGGCGAGGTCGACCGCGGGTTCATCGACACCCTGCAGATCCTCGACAAGGGCCGCATCTCGATCGCCGCGCTCGCCCTCGGGCTCGGGCGCGGGGCGCTCGCCCGCGCGGTGGCCTATTCCAAGGACCGTCAGCAGTTCGGCAAGCCGATCGCCGATTTCCAGGCCATCCAGTGGATGATCGCCGACAGCACGACCGAGCTCGAGGCCGCCGCGCTCTTGACCTACCGTGCCGCGTGGCTCGCCGATCAGGGCCGGCCGTTCAGCAAGGAGGCCTCGATGGCCAAGCTGTTCGCCTCCGAGGCGGCGACGCGGGCCTGCAACCGCGCGGTCCAGATCCACGGCGGCTACGGCTACACCCGCGAGTACGTCGTCGAGCGCCACCTGCGCGACGCCAAGCTCTGCGAGATCGGCGAGGGCACGAGCGAGGTGCAGCGCATGGTCGTCTCGCGGCATGTGCTCTCCTCGACCTGAGGGCGGCGGCCGCCGGCGGCCGCCGGCGGAGGTGGCGGCACGAGAACGTGAAACCCCTTGTTCTCGAGGCGAACGCGCCTCGCAGGCAGCGGCACACACATTGATGAGCGGCGGCGGCGGGGACCGAGGTGGTCCCCGATCAAGGAGATCCGCCCATGGCTTCCCATCGTCCCCTCTCGCTCAAGCTCGGCATCGGCTTCCGCCTCGTCTGCCTCTCCACCACCCTGCTCGGCTGCGCGGCGCGGCGCGACGACCTCGCCGACGACGAACCCTCGGGCCCGCCGGTCAGCGCCGACGCGCCGATCATCCACGGCGCGGCCGATGGCGGGCGCCACCCGTCGGTCGTCGCGCTGGTGTCGCTCGAGGGTGGGCTGTGCACGGGCGCGGTCGTCGCACCGAACCTCGTGCTCACCGCGCGGCACTGCGTGTCCGAGCTCGCGAGCCCCTACGTGGAGTGCCCCGCGAGCGGGCCGCAGGTCGGTCGCACGCTCACCGCGGAGTCGTTCTTCGTCTATCCGGGCGACGAGGCGGCCAAGGGGCCCGCGGCGGCGCGCGGCGCCAAGGTCCACGTCCCACGCGGCGACGTGCTCTGCGAGGCCGATGTGGCCGTGCTCGAGCTCGATCGCCCGCTCGTGGGGATCAAGCCGCTCGCGCTCTCGGCGCAGAGCTCGTTCAGCACCATCACGGCCGTGGGCTACGGTCAGATCTCCGATCGCGGGCGCGCCGGGGTGCGGCGCTACCGTGCGCACGTACCGGTGGTCTCGCTCCTCAACATGGAGTTCGTGGTCGGCGAGTCCACTTGCTCGGGCGACAGCGGCAGCCCGGCGATCGAGGAGGGCAGCGGCGCCATCGTCGGCGTGCTGTCGCGCGGGGGGCCCACCTGCGACGGCAAGGGCAACCGCAACGTCTACACGCGGGTCGGCCCGTGGACGGACTGGCTCGTGTCGCTCGGCGTGCCGGCGCCGTCCGCCGCGGCCGCTCCGCCGAAGGGCGCCACCACGGCCACCGACGTCGGAGAGGCCTGCAGCGAGGGCAGCACGTGCAGCGGCGGCGTGTGCGTCACCGCCGAGCCCACGAGTTACTGCTCGCGTCGCTGCGGGGGCACGGCGCCCCGCTGCCCCAACGGCTATCGGTGCACGCCCATGGCGGCGGGCGGCAACGCCTGCGCACGCAAGTGACCGCTCAGAGGCCCACCTGAGGGTCGCGCGGCAGCCCGAGCAGCAACGCCCGCGCCTCCGCCACGAGGTACAGGCTCCCGGCGACGACCACCTCGCCGTCGGGGCCCACGGCCTCGCGCGCGCGGGCCAGCGCCTCGGCGAGGTCGCCCGCCGCGAGGCCCCCCGGATCGAGCGCGCGCAGCGTGTCGGGGGGCGTCGCGGTGCGCGTGGAGCCCGTGAGCGTCGGCGTCACGTAGACGCGGGTGCCACACCGCCGCGCGAGGTCCGGGACCATCGCGCGAAAATCCTTGTCGCCCATCGCCCCGAACACGAGCGCGCGGGCCGGTCCCGCGTGCTCGTCCAGGTGGTCGGCGAGCACGCGCACGCCATCGGGGTTGTGGGCGCCGTCGAGGAGCACGCGGCCGTCGGGCGTCTCGATCGTCTCGAGGCGGCCGGGCCAGCGCGCGTTCGCGAGGCCGAGCGCGATGGCCTCGTCGTCGAGCAGCCCCGAGGCCCAGGCCACGTGGCAGGCCACGGCGGCGTTGTCGATCTGATGCCGCCCGCGGAGCCCGAGGCGCGCGCGGACGGAGCGGCCCTCGTGCGCGAACACCGCCGCTTCTCCCTCGATCACCCCGCGTCGCGCGTGCACGATCGGCGTCGCGCCGCGCGCCTCGGCGGTCGCCACCACGACGGCGCGGGCCTCGTCGTCGAGGGGGCCCAGCACCATGGGCACGCCGCGCTTGGCGATGGCCGCCTTCTCCGCGGCGATCTGGGGGATCGTGTCGCCGAGCCACTCCTGGTGGTCGAGCCCGATCGAGGTGACGGCGGTCACGAGCGGGCGCTCGACCACGTTGGTCGCGTCGAGGCGCCCCCCGAGCCCGACCTCGAGCACCGCGAGCTCGACCCCGGCCTCCGCGAAGATCGTGAACGCGGCGAGGGTGGCGACCTCGAAGAACGTGAGCTCGGGGAACCGGTCGAGCGCAGTGGTGAGGTGCTCCGCCAGCACCCCGTCGTCGATCGGCGTGCCGTCGATCTGGATGCGCTCGGCGAAGCGCAGCAGGTGGGGGCTCGTGTAGAGCCCGGTGCGGAGCCCGGCGGCCCGGCCCATGGCGGCGAGCATGGCCGAGGTGCTGCCCTTGCCGTTGGTCCCCGCCACGTGGAGCACGGGGAACCGCTCGACGGGCGCGCCCACGGCGGCGCAGGCCGCGGCGAGCTCGTCGAGGCCCCGCCGCGCCCCCCGCTTGGAGAGCGCGTAGAGCCGACCGAGCGCGGGCGCGAGGCCGTTCGAGCGCACGAGACCCTACGGTGCGAAGTGGCGGAGCAGGCGGCCGAGCTCGGCGCGCATCTCGAGGCGCGGCGTGACCCGGTCGATCATGCCGTGCTCGAGCAGGAACTCGGCGCGCTGGAAGCCCTCGGGGAGCTTCTGGCGGATGGTGGACTCGATGACCCGCGGCCCGGCGAACCCGATGAGCGCCTTGGGCTCGCCGATGTTCACGTCACCGAGGAGGGCGAAGCTCGCCGCCACGCCGCCGGTGGTGGGGTTGAGGCAGACCGAGACGAACGGCAGCCCAGCGTCGCGCAGGCGCCCGAGGGCGGCGACGGTCTTGGCCATCTGCATCAGCGAGAGGATGCCCTCCTGCATGCGCGCGCCGCCCGAGGCCTGGAGCATGACGACCGGCAGGCGGTCGTGGGTCGCGCGCTCGAACAGACGCGCGATCTTCTCGCCGACCACCGAGCCCATCGACCCGCCCATGAAGGCGAAGACGAACGCGCCGTAGGCGACGGGCAGGCCCTCGATCGCGCCGCGGCCGATCTCCATCGCCTCCTTGGAGCCCGTGTTCTTCTGCGAACCGGCGACGCGCTCGCCGTAGGTGCGGCCGTCGGTGAAGCCGAGCGGATCGGCGGGCTCGAGGTGAGCGTCCCACTCGACGAACGAGTGCTCGTCGAGCAGGAGCCGCCGCCAGCCCTCCCGGCTCAGCCGGTGGTGGTGCTGGCAGTGTGGGCACACCTCGAAGCTCTTCTGGATCTGCTCGGCGAGGAGGGTCTCGCCGCAGCCGTCGCACTTGCGGAAGACGCCCTTGCCGGCCGAGCGCTTCTCGCTCGCATCGGTGTCCGGGGTGACGCGCTCTTTCCAGGCCATTGCTAGACGGCGATCTCGCGGAGCTCGGCGTCGACCTTGAGGGTGGGCTCGGTCTTCTCCTGGATCTCGCGGGCCGAGACGCCGGGGGCGGTCTCGCGCAGGTAGAGGCCGGCCTCGGTCACGTCGATGACGGCGAGCTCGGTGATGATCCGGTGCACCACGCGCTTGCCGGTCAGCGGCAGGTTGCAGGTGCGCAGGATCTTGGGGGCGTTGCCCTTGCCGTCCTTGCTCTTCGCAGAATGCTCCATGATCACGACCACGCGGCGCGCGCGGGCCACGAGGTCCATCGCGCCGCCCATGCCCTTGACCATCTTGCCGGGGATCATCCAGTTGGCGAGGTCGCCGTGCTCGCTCACCTGCATCGCGCCGAGGATCGCGAGGTCGATGTGACCGCCGCGGATCATGGCGAACGACTCGGCGCTCGAGAAGGTGGCGGAGCCGGGCAGCATGGTGACCGTCTCCTTGCCGGCGTTGATGAGGTCGGCGTCGACCTCGGCCTCGGTCGGGTAGGGGCCGATGCCGAGCAGCCCGTTCTCGCTCTGCAGCACGACCTCGACCCCCTTCGGGATGTAGTTGGCGACGAGGGTCGGCATGCCGATGCCGAGGTTGACGTAGTAGCCGTCGCGGAGCTCCTGGGCGGCGCGCTGGGCGACCTGTTCGCGGGAGAGGGGGGCCATCTCAGTTCGCCTTCCGGGTCATGCGGCGCTCGACGCGCTTCTCGTGCTTGCCGAGCACCACGCGGTGCACGTAGATGCCGGGGGTGTGCACGTGGTCGGGGTCGAGGGAGCCGACCTCGACGATCTCCTCCACCTCGGCGATGGTGATCCTGGCAGCGGTGGCCATCATCGGGTTGAAGTTGGCGGCGGTCTTCCGGTAGACGAGGTTGCCGAAGCGGTCGGCCTTCCACGCCTTGACGATCGCGTAGTCGCCGGTGATGGCGCGCTCGAGGACGTACTCGCGCCCGTCGAAGGTGCGGGTCTCCTTCTTCTCGCTCTCCTTGACCACCTTGCCACCCTCGCCGTAGCGCAGGGGCAGGCCACCCTCGCTGATGACCGTGCCCACGCCGGTCGGGGTGTAGAACGCTGGGATGCCCGCGCCGCCGGCGCGGAGGCGCTCGGCCAGCGTGCCCTGGGGGGTGAGCTCCACCTCGAGCTCGCCCGAGAGGTACTGCCGCTCGAACTCCTTGTTCTCGCCCACGTACGAGGAGATCATCTTGGCGATCTGCTTGTTGCCGAGCAGGATGCCGAGCCCGAAGTCGTCGACGCCGCAGTTGTTCGAGACGAACACCAGGCGCTTCTTCTCGAGGGCCCGCAGGGCGGCGATGCAGTTCTCGGGGATGCCGCACAGACCGAAGCCGCCGGCGAGGATCGTGGAGCCGTCGGGCACGTCGGCGAGGGCGGCCTTGGCGTCGGGGAAGACCTTGTCCATCGAGGCGCGGGCTTACTCCCCTGGCAGACGGGGGGGAAGTCGGTTCGCATCCGCCGCGCTGCGCCGCTAGCCTGTTCCCCACGAAGATGGAGAAGAAGCTCAAGGTCGGCGTGGTCGGCGCCACAGGCATGGTCGGTCAGCGGTTCCTCGCGCTGCTCGAGCACCACCCCTGGTACGAGGTCACCACGGTGGCCGCGAGCGCGAGCTCGGCGGGGCGCACCTACCGCGAGGCCGTCGGCAAGCGCTGGAGCCTCGGCACCGCCATCCCGGCCGCCGTCGCCGAGCGCACGGTGCTCGACGCCGCGGCGGTCGACGCCATCGCCGACCAGGTCGACTTCGTGTTCTGCGCGGTCGACCTCGACAAGGAGGCCACCGCCAAGCTCGAGGAGGCCTACGCCCGCCGCGAGACCCCGCTCGTCTCCAACAACTCCGCGCACCGCTTCACGCCCGACGTGCCGATGATCCTCCCCGAGGTGAACCCGGAGCACGCGCAGATCATCGAGGCCCAGCGGCGCCGCCTCGGCACCCAGCGCGGGTTCGTCGCGGTGAAGCCCAACTGCTCGCTCCAGAGCTACGTGCCCGCGCTGCACCCGCTGCGCGAGTTCGGCCTCGAGAAGCTCGCCGTGAGCACCTACCAGGCGATCTCCGGCGCCGGCAAGACGTTCGACACGTGGCCCGAGATGGTCGACAACGTCATCCCGTTCATCAAGGGCGAGGAAGAGAAGAGCGAGAAGGAGCCGCTGAAGATCTGGGGCGCGATCTCCGACGGGCGCATCGTCCCCACGGGCACGCCTCTGATCTCCGCCCAGTGCGTGCGGGTGCCCGCTTCGGACGGCCACCTCGCCACGGTGTTCGCCTCGTTCGGCAAGAAGCCGGCGCGCGAGGAGATCCTCGACCGCTGGCGCAGCTTCGTGGGCCGGCCGCAGGAGCTCGGGCTGCCGAGCGCGCCGAAGCCGTTCCTCACCTATTTCGAGGACGACGCGCGCCCGCAGACGCGGCTCGACCGCGACCTCGCGGGCGGCATGGGCGTCGCGATCGGGCGGCTGCGCACGGACGCGATCTTCGACGTGCGGTTCGTGTGCCTGTCGCACAACACGGTGCGCGGCGCGGCGGGCGGCGCGGTGCTGTCGGCGGAGCTGCTCACGGCCGACGGGTGGATCACGGCGAAGTAGCCGTGGGCTTCGAGACGTTCGTCCGCTTCGAGAAGAACCCGCTCGACCCCCGGCCGTACGCGCCGGGGGAGTTCTTGCGCGCGCTCGAGCCTTCGCTCGTGTGCACGGGGGAGGGGCTGGTCTTCGAGTACCGGGTGCACGCGACCGACCCTTGGCCGGCGGTGGTGATCAGCGTGGAGGCCGATGGGTTCCTGGTCTGCGAGAACGACCGGCGCGTCGGGGCGCGACTGCTCGGGCCGCTGGTGCAGTTCGCGGTGGGGCACGCGAAGGACGAGCGGGTGATCGTGGAGTCGGCGTAGCGTCTGCATGACGCGGCGCAGGCGGCTCTCGCGTCTCCTTGACGACGTCGGCCCGTCGGTACGAGCATCCGCGACCCCGAGCATGCCTGCCCTGACCGCCCACGGAACTCTCGACGTCCGCCGCTCGCGGTCGGTCTGGTGAAGATCCGGCACGTTCGTCACGTGTACGGTGGCCTCATCGCGACCGTCGGCGGTGGGTTCCTCGTCCTGGCCGTGCTGGCGGCGCGGGCCGCGAACGGAGCAGGGAGCGCGGCCGTCGCGGGCTGGGTCGGGGCCGGCTTGCTGGCGTGGGTCGGTGTGAGCGGCGTGTTGGTCGCGCTGGCCTACCTCGCGCGCGCGCCGCAGGTCCTCGGGAAGCGCCGCGCGACGGGGACGTTCCCCGCGTGGGCGTATGTCGTGTGGTCCCCGTATCTCGCGATCGCGAAGGTCGTCCGCGACGTCATCGTCGCCAACAGTCGCGAGGCCGCCGCCGACGAAGTGGCGACAGGGATCTACGTGGGCCGAATCCCGGAGGACGGCGCCGTCCCTCCCGGCGTCACGCTGGTGATCGATCTGTGTGCCGAGTTCGCTGCGGCGCGGCTCGCGTCGGCGGCGACGGCATACCTCGCCATCCCGACCTTGGACGGCTGCGCGCCGCACGACGCCGACGCGCAGGCGGCCGTGGAGCTGGCCCGCCAGCACAGCGTGGTGCTGGTGCACTGCGCCGCCGGGCACGGTCGCTCGGCCACCATCGCCGTGCTCATCGCCCTCGATCGCGGCCTGTTCGCCGACGGTGACGCTGCCATCCGCGCCTTCCAGCGCGTGCGCAGCGGGGTCTCGCCGACGTCCGAGCAGCGCGCGCTCATCGCCCGCAGCGCGGACATCACGCGCGCGGGGTCGTGAGGGGCTCCCCACGCAGGCGGTCAGAGGGCAGGCCACTCCTCTCCGTAGAGGAGCCACCCAGGGGCTGCCCAACCGCGCAGCAGCTTGCTCGTGGTCTTGCAGGTCTCGCCGACGCGGATGTGGTCCAGGTGCGTGACGGGCTTTCCATCGGCGTCGTAGAAGGCGCGGAACACCCGCATGGTGGAGAGGCCGTCGACCCGGAAGCCGCAGCGCTGCTTGCACTGGTAGACCGTGGCGCACGGCGAGGTGTGCAGCTTGCCGCCGGCGACCCTCGTGAAGCGGTGGGTCGTCGCGGCCCAGGGGTCGGCGAGATCGCGAAACGTGTCGGTCGCGACCTCGTGCCACGGCGCGCCCTCCGAGACGGTGGCGAGCGGTTCGTCGAGCTCCACGCTGTCCAGGATCTGCCCGGCCTCGTCCCGCAGGACCAAGCGCGCGTTGGGGGGACGCTCGGAGAAGCCCTCGGGCAGCGCATGACCGGGTCCGAAGACGCCGGTCATCCAGTGCTGGGCCAGGAATTCGCCGTCGAGACGCGCGTCGCGCCACAGCTCGAGGGTGCCCGCCAGCCCATCCTGGGTCGGCACGGTCGGCATCCACTGGAATCGCCGGAAGTCGGACGGCGGCTCGCGGACCACCGAGACCTCCTCCACCCCTTCACGGGCGAGGGGACGCAGGGCCGGGTCCCCTTGGATCGGCGGCTCGCTCCGACACGCCGCGAGCGCCGACCACGCGAGCAGGAGGAGGGCTCTCATGGTGCGAGGTGCAGCAAGGCCCGTGCGCGCGGCGCTGGCGCGGATCCGGCGCAGATCCGACGGCTGGCGCGGGAGGCAGACCACGTGGCGTGGGTCCGTCGCCACACGCCGTCGTGCCCGGGCGGGCAGGGGCTGCGCGATCGAGGCGGACGGTTCTATCCTGCCGCCCATGGCGACGAAGAAGACGGCGAAGGCGGCCAAGCGACCTTCCGCGAAGAAGAAGGCTGCGCCAGCGAAGAAGCCGGCCGCGAAGAAGCCGGCAGTGAAGAAGCCGGCCGCAAAGGCAGCCAAGAAGCCGGCCGCGAAGAAGGCGAAGGCGAGCCACGCGCAGCGTCTCGTCGACCATCTGCGCGGGACCGGCGCGCGCCTGAGCACGGGTGCCCTGAAGCGTGCCGACGCCAAGGTCGAGGCCGCCCTCGCGCTGGCCGCCGCCGACCCCGTCGTGCGCGCGCTGGTCGAGGTGCTGGTCGATCGCAACAGCTACTTCGCGCTGTCGGACGTCGAGGTCACTTCCGGGTCGCTCCTCCGCGGAAAGCGCGAAGAGGGCTGGAACCCGGGCGGCAAGATCATCGGCCCGCGTGACCTCGCCATCGCCAAGAACGGCGCCGGCGATCTCTACGTGTGGAACGCCGACGACGGCTCCGTGCGGTTCCTCGTCCACGACGAGGGCTGGGTCACGCGCCGTCGCCACGACTCGGTCGACGAATTCCTCGAGGGGGCGCTGTGGAGCGCTCTCGAGAACCTGGAGCCCGACGACCTCGAGGAGATGGACGACCAGCAGCGGGCAGACGTGCTCCTCGCCACGGCCATCGCCGGCGTCGAGGCGCTGAACGACGACGCCCGGGAGAAGCTGGTCGAGCTCGGAGTGCTCTCGGACGAGTGAGCCCCTCGTCTCCTCGACCAGGGGCCCCTATCGTCCGGCGATGATCACCTTCTACGACAACGCGTTCAGCCCGTTCGCGCGCAAGGTGTGGCTCGCGCTCGAGCTCAAGGGCCTGCCGTACACCGCCGTCGACGGCCTCCTGCGCGCCAACCGCGAGGCGCTCGCGGCCGTCAACGGGCGGGTCGAGGTCCCGGCGGTCGTCCACGAAGGCCTCGTCGTGGTGGGCTCGGCCGACATCGTGGCCTACCTCGAGCGCGTGGCGCCCACGCCGGCGCTGCACCCGGCGGACACGAGGGCCTGGGTGCACGCACGCGCGTGGGAGCGCTGCGCCGACACCGCGATCGACCCCGTCCTCATCAACCTCTCCTACTGGACCTGGGCCGAGCGCGACGACCGCATGCCCGAGGGGATGCAGGCCGCGGCGCAGCGTGACCTCGACACGGTGTACGCCGCCCTCGAGCGCGACCTCGCGGGGCGCGACTTCGTGTCCGGCGACGCGATCTCCGTCGCCGACGTGGCGTTGTTCCCCCACCTGACGGCGACCAAGGCCTTCGGCGTCGGCCACGACGCGGCCCGCTTCCCGCGGCTCCACGCGTGGCTCAAGCGCCTGCGCGCGCACCCGGTGTTCGCGCGCGACCTCGAACGCGTGAAGGGGTTCCTGGCCGAGTTCGTGGCGGGCGATGCGCACGAGCGCAAGAAGATCTTCTGGCGTGGCGACCGCATCGAGTGGGTGCTCGCCAACGGCTTCCATCGGTGGTTCGAGGACGAGATCGCGCGCGACCGCGTGCTGTGGCCCGGCTTCGGGGTGCCGGGTCCTCGCGCCTGAACGCACGGCGGATCTCGGGGCTGAGCTTGATCTCGATCACGACCCTCGTCTCACCCTGTGACGCGGACCTCCGCTATGCTGACCGCGTCGTGAAGAAGCTCCTCGTCGGTCTCCTGGTCGTTGCCGGTTGCACGGGCGAGCGCGTGGAATCGGCCGTCGACGCCGGGGACGCTGGGGCGGGGGACGTCGGGGCTGCGGACGCTGGAGACACCGGCGAAGCGGGCGTGACCGACGCCGGGTGCAGCAGCGTCCCTGGCAACCTCGTGCAGAACCCCTCGTTCGAGCTCGCGTCCTCGGGCGTGGTCACCGGCTGGGAGGTGCGCGGCACGGTGGCGCAGAAGAAGGGCGGCGCGGCGCACTGCGATGCGTGGGCCGAGGTCACCTTCGACCCGGTCGGCACGGAGCCCGTCGCGGACTTCGGGCAGGTGATCCGCCTCGATGCGAAGGCTCCCAAGGGGTCGCACGTGGTCGCCACGATGTACGCGCGCACGCTCGACGCCGACCTCGACGGCCGGCTCGCCGTCGGGATCCTGTACGGGGACTACGGTCGAAAGGACGTGACCCTCCCGGCCGACGGCACCTGGAAGCAGATCGTGTACACGTGGGACCTGACGGAGGAAACCGACGCGCTCTGGATCAGCTTCGTCTCCACCGCGGCCGCGGGACGTCGCGTCGGCGTCGATCACGTGACGCTGGTCCTCACGCCGCCGTGAGCCGCATGGTCACCGTCGCCGACACCGCCTTCTCGATCGCCGCGGTGCGGGCCGCCGAGGGTGCGCTCCCCCCGGGCGAGCGACTCTTCGAGGACCCGTACGCCGCGTGCTTCGAGCCGTTCGGGCGCCACGCGATCGAGGCCACCGCGCGCTACCTCGAGCTCCCCTTCTTCGCGGTGGGGATCCGGCTGCGCACCCGCTTCCTCGACGACGAGGTGCGCGCGGCGCTGGGAGAGGGCTGCCGCCAGCTCGTGCTGCTCGGCGCGGGCTTCGACGCCCGTGGTCTGCGCCTGCCGGAGATCGCGGCCACGCACACGCAGGTCTTCGAGGTCGACACGGGCGAGCAGCTCGCCCGCAAGCGGGAGGCGCTCACGGCGGCCGCGGTCGTCGTGCCGCCCCACGTGCGCTCCGTGCCGTTCGCCTTCGACGCGCAGGACCTCGAGCGCGAGCTACCGGGCGCGCTCGTCGCCGCAGGATTCGTGCTCGGTGCCCGCACCGTGTTCGTCTGGGAAGGGGTCATCGGCTACATCGACCGCGCCGCCATCGACGCGAGCCTCCGCTGCATGGCGGCCGTGTCAGGGGCGGGCTCGTGCGTCGCCTTCACCGCCGGCCACGGCTCGTTCGACCCGGAGGGCAGCGGCGAGGCACTGCGGCGCACCGGATGGCCCGAGGTCCTCGAGCTCGGCCTCGACGTCGTGCACCGGCGGTTCCTGCCCGGCAAGCCGGAAGAGGTCGCGAGCTACTCGCGCGTGCTCGTCGGCCGCCGCTGACCCAGTTCTTCTCGCGCGGCGCCGTCACTGCGCGGCGCGCGTCGCGGCGGCGAAGTATGCATCCGGAACCACCGCCAGCACCTCGTCGCGCGGCCCGACCGTCAGCTGCCACCGGGTCTTCGGTTTGTTCAGCAGCGCGAAGGTGCCGCCCTCGCACTCCACGAGCCAGGTGTCGGTCACCCGGCCCTTGCCCGGCGGGGCTGGACCGTCGCGGAACACCGCGCGGATCACCGGTCTCTCCGGGACCTTGTCGCGCTCCTCGAACGCGTAGAGCGCGTCGAGTCGACGCAGCTCGTCGTCGAGCGCGGCGAGGAGCGCGCGGGTCGCGGCCGGGCCTTCGGTCGCGCAGGTCTCGAGCAGCACCTTCGTCGTCGTGGTGGCCGCCGAGCGCCCCGTGCCGTCCGGGCTCCGCACGCTGGTGTTGGCCTCCACGGCCGCGGTGCGCGCGGCCATCGAGGCGAGGGACGTCGGTTTCAGCTTGGTGGCGGCCTTCAGGGCCGGAGACGGCGGCGGACGGGCCTTGCTCGTGTGCGCCGAGGCGGCCTCGAGCGCGGCCTCGAAGGCGGCGCGGTCTCCGGGCGCCGCGGTGTGCGCGACCGCCCGCGCGAGGAAGATCGCGAAGCGGACGTGGCCCCGCGCGCCGATGAACGGCGTTGGCTCGCCGCGATGGAACGGGGCCGCGTGCAGCGCCTCCACCGGCAGGGCCTGCATGGCCGGGAGCAGGTGGCTGTGCACGTGGTTCAGCGTGGGACGCCCGAGAGGCTCCGCGAGGGCGGCGAGGGCGGCCGCGCGCGTGGTGTCGTCGCACGGGGTCGCGAACCGGGCGCGCAGGGTGTCGTGGGTGTCGTGACACGCGAGGACGCGACGCAGCTGCTCGAGGCGCGCCGAGAGTGGGTAGCCCGTGATCGGACCCTTCAGGAAGTGGGCGACCGCGGCGAAGCCTGCCGCCTCGGTGGGCCCTCCCTCCGCCACCACCGTCTCGAGCAAGGCGAGCTCGGCGCGATCGTCGGGCGAGAGGGCGTCGAGCCAGCGCGCGATCAGCTGGTAGTTCGGCGCGAAGACCTTGGACTCCGCCTCGCGCGCGTCGACCACCTTGCGGAGCGCCTGCCAGCGGGGGTCGTCACGGAGCGGTGCGGCGGATTTCGCTGGGGGCATCGTGGCGCAGCCTACCGAACCACGGGCGCCGGCGCCGCAGATCTAGGCGCAAGCGAGGTCGGGCGGAGGCAACGGACCCTTGACGGCCTGCAGGCGCTTGGCCTCGCAGATCGATCGGGTCGGGTCGACGCAGACCGTCCCGACGCAGGTGAGGACGCCGCAGGGCACGTTCCAGTAGGCCTGAGAGGAACCGACGCACGAGGCGGTCACACCGTCCGGACCACGCAAGCAGGCGGAGCCCGCGGGACACGGCGTGGTGGGGCCTTCGAACGAGCGACACGCGCCAGCGAGCACGGACGGCGCCGTGCTGGGCGTGCTCGCTGCGCTCGCCGAGCTCGCCGCGCTCGCCGCGCTCGACGAAGGAGACGACGACGCGGCGGCGACGGACGACGGGGCCGGAGGGGCGGTCGTCGGAGGGGCGGGCTCGTCGCGTCGACACCCGAGGGCGAGGGTGGCGACGACGAGACGGAAGCGCGGGCGGCCCATGTCTCCTCGTGGCCGTCAGGCGGCGATTCGTGACAGACACCAGGAGAGCGTCACTTCACCGCCTGCGCGACGCAGTGCTTGGTGGCGTCGCACGCCGGTCGGAACGTGGACGGGTAGACGGGGGCGCACTCGATGCAACCCGTGTCCGGCGGGCAGACCTTGCCCGCGTAGGCGGAGAGATTCTTGCGGGCGATGGCGATGGGGTGCGCGACGTCGCCCCCGCACTCGCAGCACTCGGCGGTGCGCAGCACGCAGTCGGCGTCGGTCGCGCACTCGGAGACCGGGTCGGTGCGGATGTCCACCGCGGCGCACTTGCCCGCGGTGCAGAGGGCCATCAGCGAGCGCTCGTCCCACACCACGCAGTCGGGGCAGGGGACCGGCGTGGCGCACGCCTTCTTCGCCCACGCCTCGGCCTTGGCCTTGTTCACCGCCGTGTAGTCGGTGAGCTTCGGGATCCCGCACGGCCCGCAGCAGGTGTTGAAGCCGAGGACGCAGTCGCCGGGCGCGGCGCAGGAGAAGTAGTCGACGCCCGTGTCGGCCCCCGTGTCCACGGCGACGCCCGTGTCGGAGGTGCCGTCGGTCGACGCGTCGGTCTGCTCGGCGGTGGTCTGTCCGCCGCACGCCGTGAGCAAGGTGAAGAGCAAGAGGAGTGCGCTGCGCATGGCCGACATCGTACACTCCGCGCCATGCCCACGCTCGTCGAACGCCCCACCCGCATCGAGGCCGCCGGCAACAAGCCGAAGATCATCGACGAGCACGTCGGGCGGGTGAACACCGCCACCGAGGCGCTCTCCATCGCCCACATGCGCTCGCCCGGAGGCTGGGTCGAGCCCGGTCAGCGCCCGGAGTTCGACGAGTACACGCTGGTGATCCGCGGCACGCTCCGCGTCGAGTACGAGGGTGGCGCGCTCGACGTGCGCGCCGGCCAGACGGTGATCACCCGTGGTGGCGAGTGGGTGCGCTACTCGACCCCCGGAGACGAAGGCGCGGAGTACGTCGCCGTCTGCCTGCCCGCGTTCTCGCCCGCCACCGTGCACCGGGATCCCGCGTGATCGTCGACGCCTGGATGCAGCACCCGACGGGCGCGTTCCTGCGGCAGCCCATGTTCGCCTCGCTCAGCCGCTGGCGCGGGATCGATCCGAGCATGCTCCCCGAGACCATCCCCGACGAGTTCACGCTCGCCGCGCTCGACGCCGCCAAGGTCGACAAGGGCATGGTCTCGGCGTGGTGGGGCCCGCGCGGCCCGATGCTCGAGAACGACCAGGTCGCGGCCCTCGTCGCCGCCCACCCGGAGCGGCTCTTCGGGGCGGCATCGGTCGACCTGCACCGGCCGATGGAGGCGGTCCGCGAGCTGCGACGCTGCGTGAAGACCCTCGGGCTCAAGGCGCTGCGCATGCTGCCCTGGCTCTGGAACCTCCCGCCGAACGATCGCCGGTACTACCCGCTGTACGCCGAGTGCTGCGAGCTCGGCGTGCCGTTCTGCCTGCAGGTCGGGCACACCGGCCCGATGATGCCTTCGGAGCCGGGGCGACCGATCCCCTACCTGGACGAGGTGGCGCTCGACTTCCCCGAGCTCGTCATCGTCGGCGGGCACATCGGCTACCCGTGGACCGTGGAGATGATCGCCCTCGCGACCAAGTACCCCAACGTCTACATCGACACGTCGGCGTACAAGCCCAAGCGCTACCCCCGTGAGCTCGTCGAGTACCTGCGCGGCCACGGCCGCAAGAAGGTGCTGTTCGGCAGCAATTTCCCGATGATCGACCCCGCAGCGTGCCTCAGTGAGGTGCCCACGCTGGAGCTCGACGCGGAGGCGCAGGCACTCTTCCTCGGCGGCAACGCGCAGCGCGTCTTCCGCCTGTAGGCTCACCCCTCGTCGAAGCCCGGCACCAGCATCGCGCCGAAGCGAGTGGGATCGGCGATGCCGTCGGGGTGGAAGAGCGCGTCGACCCGCGCGACCTGCGCCTCGTCTCCGGCCTGTTGCGCGAGCCTCCGCTCGGCGGCCCACAGGAAGAGGCGCAGGTCTCCCGCGAGGAGCGTCCGCGAGGCCCCGGCCAGGTGACGCGCTGCTTCGTCGGACCGCCCCCGACGGGCGGCGATTCCCGCGCGAAGGAGCAGCGCGACCCCGCGCGCGTGCTCGGACCCCTGG